>VGZH01000010.1 GCA_016872645.1 Planctomycetota bacterium
GCTCGTATTGGATTGCCGGCCACGGAATGGATGTTGGAAATCGGCACAAGGTTGATGCGCACGGAGAGCGAACTCGTGCTCAAGAGCCGTCGTGTGGTTCCCAGCCGGCTGCGGGAATCGGGATTTGAGTTCGCGTATCCGTCGTGGCTCGGGGCGGCTCAGGAGTTGTGCGATCGTTGGAAGGGGAGCCAATCACCGGCCCAATCGTAGGTCTCCAGCCCGGCGAATTGTTTCTTGTAGTCGTAGTGCGAAGGCTCACGAAACACGTAGCCGGGATAGTAGTAGCGGTAACCAGATTGTTGAGCGTATTGGATTTCCAACAGCATCGTCGCGATGCCGGGACTCCGCCAGGCGTGATCGGGATGAAAGAAGCCGTAGATGCTGGAGACCGAGCAAGCACCGAGATCCAGATAACTCGCCGCGACGAGTTGTCGGCCGTCGAAGAGTGCGACTTCGGAATTCGCGCAGGGGATTCCGTGAGGGCTTGGCCCCAGGAACACTTCGAGCGATTCCGGAACGTTCTCCGTGAAACGCTGCTTGTGTTGATGGAACAATTCTTCGCGTTCCTCGTCAATTTCCGAGGGAGAGATTTGGAGTCGCAGATCTGCGATCCTTCGGAGGACTCGGCGTTGGCTCTTGGACAGCGAAAACTGTTTGAGGTCCACTCGCAGCGGGATTACATGTCGCACTTCGTTTCCCGATAGTGTGTGCGAATAGCGAAAGAACATCGGACCAAAGTGACGCCAGCCTTGCTCCCAAAGAGCATCCATGTCCGCTGGCCGAGTCGACAGGAGAAACGCGAATTCTTCGATGGGCGGCATCATAAATCGCCGTCAGCGGTCCTGGCGGGCCGGAAAGACTCGATCGACCCTCAGTGAAACGCCAGCAATGCTCATGACTAAATCAGTTCCCGAATCGGTTGCACGCCGTCGATCACATATTGTGGGCGGCCGGCGAGGTCGGTGATTGTGGCGGTATTCACGTCGATGCCCAGCGAGTGATAAAGAGTGGCGAAGACTTCCTGGAATGAAACGGGGCGATCTTTCGCATGCTCGGCATTGCGGTTGGTTGAGCCGATGACTTGACCGGTGCGGAGGCCTCCGCCGGCAAGGATTGCGCAGGCAACTTCCGGCCAATGGTCTCGACCGCCAACCGGATTGATCTTCGGAGTTCGTCCGAACTCGCCCCAAACGAGGACCGTCGTGGTATCAAGAAGGTTGCGGCGTTCGAGGTCTTCAATCAATGCCGAGAGACCGATGTCGAGCATCGGGAAGTGCTCGCGAGCGTTTGAGAAATTCGTCCCGTGTGGCATGCCGTGCCAGTCCCAACGGCCGTACGCGAGTGTGACGACGCGGACTCCGGCTTCAACCAGGCGGCGAGCCAGCAGGAAGTAGTCGTTGTTCAGCGGGCCGGCATCTCCGTAGCCCGCGGGCTTGTCGCTCCCTCGGCCGTAGCGGTCGCGCAGCTTCGGATCTTCCCGCTCGAGATCAATCGCCTCAGCCAGATTGCTGGAGGTCAGGATGCCGAAGGCTTGCTCGGTGAATTTGTCCATGCCCTTGAGCATTCCGCTGGCATCGACGTCGCGGCGGAGTGTGTCGAAGTTCTTCAGCAGCGACTTGCGAGTCCCGAAGCGGTCGGAATCGATGCCGTTGAGTACCATATCCTTTTTGCCTTCGGCGTTGGGCAGGAACGGAGCGTGACTGGGGCCAAGGAAGCCAGGCTGACCGGGATCGGCCCACGTCGAGGTGATCATTTTTGGCGCGAGTCCCACGAACGGCGGAACGGCGGGATCGACGGCCCCTTGCAGTTTCGAAACGTGTGATCCCATCGACGGCCAGCCGCCGGCAATCTGATTGGCGAAGCGACGTCCCGTCTGACATTGAAACGCCGCGTGTCGCCCATCCGACCCGACGAGTGAGCGGATGATCGCCAGCTTGTCAGTCATCGCCGCGAGCTTCGGCAACAGTTCACAAATCTGGATGCCGGGAACATTGGTCGCGACCGGCAGGAACTCGCCACGAATCTCGGAGGGAGCATCGGGCTTCAAATCGACCAAGTCTTGATGCGGCGGACCACCGGACAAGAAGATGTTGATGACCGCTTTGTGGCGTGTAGATGGTTGGCCACTCGTGCTGGCAGCTTGTTCGGCTCGCAACAGTTGTGGCAATGAAAGGGTCGCGCCTCCCAACGCCAGACTGCCGATTTGCAGAAAGCTACGGCGGTCGAGTCGATCACAAAAGCCGTTCAGTCGGGGTCCAGCGATCGTCAGCATCCCCACGCCTCCGTCGAATCCATAAGAACCACGCGCCTTGTTTTCGGCGGGGTACAGTCTACCACTTCAGCCAACGAATGAAAGATGACTGATATTATTGGCCCTGGATCATGTTGGAAATAGTTTTTTTCGTCGCCATAGTGGGACGTGACGAACTCGCAAGTGAATCGCAAACAACCGATCAACACGGGTCTTGAAGTCGGCCTGTCGGTGGCAAGAACCTGATAATGGACAGTTCCTGGAGCGAGGTCTCTTCGCCGCAGCCGCAAATCGAGGTTTGATTTCCGGCTCATCTGAGCTTCGGGTGTTGGTAAAAAAGCAGCTCCTGCATCACGAACGAATTCGACTGCTTGGCCCCATCCGAGCGCGTGGCGGCAAAGTGATCCAGCGGGAGGTAATTCCAGCGAAGTGTTTTTGGATTCAATGATTGAGCGACTCGACCAAACATGTACGCCAAGAACTTAGAATTCAGACCGTGGACGGCTTTCGAGTGGCGATTCGATCTCTTTCGCAGGAAGACGTTCTGGTCTTTCTCCTGGCGGTTGATGGACGCGATGCAAACAATGATCTACGACGGTCGCCCATCGACGAAGAAATTGACGGCGAATCACGGAGTGGAGTTCGCGACGGACAACGCCAGCGAAACTCGAAGCAGCCCGCCGGCACCGCTCGAAAGCGTTCCCGTAAATGGCCCCTCGACAAGGGCTCGAACGAGATGAGGCACACCGAGTCGAGCGAATGAATTCGTCGCCGCGTGCCATTCGGAAGTTCATCGGTGTTGTGTAACAGGGTCTTGCGCAGAAACTGCTTCCCAAACTAGCCACCAGACACGGCGTCGCACAAGAACTTTGCATAGATTGATTCAGGGAACACGTCCTTGGCAGATGGGCTTGATGCTTGTCGATTGTTTGCTGTTGAGTTGAAATCTTGTCCAAATGACTTCATCTCGCGGTATTGCGGACGGGCGGAATTCCCTCGGCTGTTATTGGGAGGCATTGGCGGTGCGCACTTATCTTGGTACTCGGAGCGGATGGTTGTTGTTGGTTTGCGGCCTGATGACGTTTGGAACGCTGGCGGCCGCTGAATTACGACAGTGGTCGGACGCGACCGGCAAGTTCAAGATCAAAGCGAAGTTCGTCTCGCTGGCAGACGGCATCGTCACGCTGGAAAAGGAAGATGGCGAGGAGATTGAGATCGAACTGCAGAAGCTTAGCACCGCCGATCAAAAAGCGGCCAACGATGCTGCCAAGGCGAAAGACGACGATCCATTCAAATCGAAAGCGAAGCCGAAAGACGATCCGTTCAAAGCGAAGCCCAAAGGAACGACGACGCCTGCTCAGCCAAATCGGCCAACTCGCCCGGGACGACCGGGTGCTCCGAAGACGACCGCCGAACCCGTCGATGACGGCGATGCGCCGGTCATCAAAGTGGATTGGTCGAAAGCGGATATCATCACGCTCGCTCCGCCGGAAAGCGGCTGGAAGGTTGAGCCGCCAAAAGTGAAGTTGCCCGAAGTTGGCGGCAAGCTCAAGCCAATCACGTTGCCACAGAAGGCGAATTTCTTCGAGGGGATGAAAGCGATCGTCATCGGCCGCGATTTGAAGCGTGCGGTCATTGGCTACAACATGGGCAATTCTCAACAGGGCGGGACGACACGATTGCTCGGAGTCGATCTGGTGACCGGCAAAGCGGGAGGTTCGGTGTCGGCGCCGGTGCAGATGGTGCCGTTGGCGATGCACGACGACGGCGATCAAATTCTAATGCGCCGCGATGAGTTCGGATTTGGAAATCTCGACCGGCTTGAAGTCTGGTCGATGAAGAGCGGCAAGATCGAGAAGCTCTTGATCTGCACGCCGTATGAAGAAGTCTCCGGAGGACCGCGAGACGTCACGTGGGCCGAATTCATCGACGCCGAACGTCTCGTCACCTCCAGTCGCGGCGGCAAAGTTGCGATCTGGAAGTATCCGGAAATGGAACCGATCTGCTGGTTCCAGGCGGCCGATAGCAAGCCGGCACTCAGCCAGGATCGCAAGCTGATTGCGTACTGCACCGGCGACAATGTCGGCTTGTTCGATGTCGAGAAACGCGAAGTGATCGCTCAGCAAGCGACCCCGATGAAATTGAATTGGCCGTTGCTGGCTTTCAGCCCGTCGGGCAAGCGGTTGGGCTGCATCGCCTTCGACAAAGTGTTGATGTGGGACCTCGCCACCGGCAAGTTGGAACAATCGTTCTCGCCGACGGGCTTGATGATTAAGGACAGCATCGAGTTCCCCGACGACGATTACATCCTCGGCAACGGCAAGTTCCTGGTCGACATGCCCAACCAACTGAAGTTTTGGCAATTCGACGGGGCCGACCAGATTCGCTGCATCAACGGTGTGGCTTACGTCGGTGTCTCTGCCGGACACAACGCTCCGGGAGCATTGCTCACGATGACCTTGCCGCACGCTGGTGCGAAAGAACTGCTCAAGAAGGCGCTGACCGATCCCACACTGTTCGTATTGAAAGCCGGTACGACGGTGAAGCTGGACCTCGAAGGCATCCCCGACGTCGCTCAACGAGCGACCGTCGAGGCGGCGCTGACCAAACGCCTCGCCACGATCGACTGCAAGCCCGGCCCGGCGGGCACCATCGACTTGGTGGCGTCGGTCGAAGGCCCGAAAGACCGCCAATTGCAATACCACGGAGCCGGCACCTACATGACCAAAGAATTTATGACGAAGTTGAAGTTCGTCTATGAGGGACAACCCGCCTGGGAATTCAGTGGCTCAAACATCTCGTTCATCATCAGCCTCAAACGAGGCGACAACATCGAGAACCACCTGCGCGAACGCGAGAAGCCTGATTACACCTTTTTCGACCGCGTCGAACTGCCAAAGTTCCTGCAAAAGCCCACGGCCGGCCAAGCGGCCGGTCGCTCACTGACGCTCGGCCAATCAACAATTACCACGGCCGGACTGAAGTAGCGCGACGCGCGGAGCAGTTGCAGAACCAGCACGAAGCGCGAGCGAGTGGCTAAACTTCCCGAAGAAGTCACTACTCGCTAACGCTTCGTGCTGGTTTTGAAACTGCGGCAACAAGGAATGAGGACCGCATGACCTGCCGATTGCTCGTTGTTCTCCTGATGATGTTTCTCACGACGGAAACAGATGCCGAGGATTGGCCAGCTCTGCCGGAACAAAACGGAGCCGTCGAGATTCCGGCTCAGGAGTGGCCGCTGCGTCCGGGGCCGCGTCGCGTCCGAGTGCTCGTGCATTTTCCCGGAGGCAAACTGGCGAATGTCGGCGAACGCACCGGTTTGATGCTGACGCTGCACAACTGGGGTGGCACCGACTGTGTTGGCACGGCAAGCCCCACCGTGCTGGCCGAGAAGCTCAATGTCGTCACGCTCTGCGTGAACTATTTGCAGAGCGGCCCGAAAGACTCGATCGAAGGCCCGGAACCGTATGACTTCGGCTACTTGCAAGCTCTCGACGCACTGCGAGCATTGTGGTGGCTCGATCACGGCCTGAAGGGCAGGGGGGTGAAATTCGCGAGCGGTCGCGTCTTTGCGACTGGCGGCTCCGGCGGCGGTAACGTGACGTTAATGTGCCACAAGCTCGCGCCGCGCACGTTCGCGTGCGTCATCGACCTGTGCGGCATGAAGAAGTTGTCGGACGACATCGCCTTCAAATTGCCAGGGGGCAGCGATCTCGATGCTCGGTACAACCGCGATCCGGCGAGTCCGAATTATCTGTCGCTCGATCATCAAGAACTGCGGTTCCTCGGCAACCCGGATCACCTGGCGGTGACGAAGTTGCTTGGATCGCGAACGAGGATCATCACCGTCCATGGTCGCGACGACACAACCTGTCCGTTCGCAGATGCGGTCGAAATGGTCGACTGGATGCAGCGTGCGAAGCTCGATGTCGAACCGCACTTCATCGGGAAGGATCGCATCGACGGTAAGGTCTTCACGTCGACGAGCCATGCACTCGGTAACCGGACGGAGATCGTCTTGCAGCTCGGTGCAAAAGTTCTCTCGCCCGGCGACTCCGACCGCCGCGAACGGACTGACCAGAGTGATTTCGAGCGGCGCGAGACGATCCGTTACGGTACTTCGAACGGTGTGTTTGAGATTGACTACGCCGCTGGCTTTCCAGTCGGACGCTTCGTCGCCAACGAACAGCTGCCAGAATATCCGAATCATCAAGACCTGTCGTTCGTGCTCGACAGCGACGGCACGAAACGGAATGTGAAAACGTTCCTCGATTGGGCGAAACGTCGCGAGCATATCGTCCGTCACTTTGCGCGTGCGACTGGCCCGCTGCCTGGCCCGATGCGACGTGTGCCGTTGGACGTAAAGGTTGTCGAAGAAGTGAACGTCGGCACGCTGACTCGGCGGAAATTGAGTTTTCAGTCCGATCCGACTGATCGCGTGACGGCGTTTTTGTTTCTGCCCGTAGTTCACTTGGATCGCGTGAAATCTGGCACACGCGAACCGCGTGCGCCACAAAGCCCCGCCGTGCTCTGCCTGCAGCAAACCACAAACGTGGGCAAGGACGAGCCAGCCGGAGTTCGTGGCGATCCGAATTTGAAGTACGCCCTTGAACTGGCCCAACGCGGCTATGTCACGTTGGCTCCCGACTATCCCAGCTTCGGAGAACACGCCTACGATTTCGATCCAAAGCACGGCTACGTCAGCGGCACGATGAAGGCCGTGTGGGACAACATCCGCGCCGTCGATCTGCTGGAATCACTGCCGGAAGTGGACGGGAATCGCATCGGCTGTATTGGACATTCGCTGGGCGGACACAACGCGATCTTCACGGCGGTCTTCGAGCCACGCTTAAAGGCGGTTGTTTCGAGTTGTGGCTTTTCTTCGATGCAAAAGGACGACGTGCCAAGCTGGAACGGACCGCCTTACATGCCGCGCATTGCGACCGACTTCAATAACGATCGTGCACGTCTGCCGTTCGACTTTCACGAACTGATCGCCGCAGTCGCTCCGCGTGCCTTCTTCGCCTCGGCAGCGACGAAGGACAATGACTTCGATGTGAGTGGCGTCAAAGATGTCCTCGAAGCCGCTCGACCGATTTACGAACTGTACGGCAAGGCTAACGATCTGGTCGGCCATTACCCCGAGGCCGGACATTCATTCCCGGCAAAGTCGCGACAACGAGCCTATGAATTCTTAGATCGAGTGCTGCAACGCCGGTGACAATCCTCGCCGCGTCACTCGACATGGAAGCGTCGATCCAAGCGCGACCAATTTCCTTGACGATCGCGCACGCCGACTGTGAGCCGTCCTTCCGCCAGTTTGCGGAGTGGCTCCGCCAATTCCAATTCCCATACCCCCTGAGACTTTGCACGGAACTTAGCCGCGAGATTTTCGCCGGCGGCGATGCCGTTGATTGCGAAGTTCGCTCGAACCTCGAAGCTGTCGGGATCGAGGCCGCTGTCGTAGTCGTGCAGGCCGATCAGGATGCGAGTCAGCGGTTTGTTCCGTCCCGGTTGCGGTAACGTCAGCGCGAGGATCGGCCGACTGTCGTCGAGCATCCAGCCGAGGCCGCGACGTTCCGGGTGCGCGGCATCGAAATCGAAATCAATCGGGCAGCCGAGGTCGATCCAGCGGACGATCGTACGGCGGTCTTCGTCGCTGAGCGGTTCGACTTTGATCGGCTTGCCATCGGGGCCGCGTGACGTCCCCGCGACGGCATCGGGAGGCGGCATTTGACTGCCCAGGTAATCGAGGTCGTAGGCGTGACGGGCCTTTTGCGTTTCGACTTTCTCACCCTTGAGCGCGAAGTAGCCGGCTCCGGGTTCCGGTTCGGACGGATGATCGTCGTTGGTGAACCCGTCGAGTCGCTCGCCGAAGATTTTCCAGACGAGCAGGCTTCTTCGTGACTGAAGTTTGCGAATGTAGCGCGACGCGTTTGGATAGCCCCACGAGTCATAGCCAATCGGTTTGTGTCCGAACTTCGCACGCTCGTCTATCGCCAGGCGCAAGTAGGTACCAGGGAACTTGCCGTGATGCTCGAACTGAATTTGTTCGTCGTCCGCATCGAGCACGAGGTTGCCGGCCGGCTTTTCCCACGACTTAGTGTGACACGCCACGCAGCTTCGCTTGAGGATCGGTTGCACGTCGCGGAAGTATTCGACGGTAAATGTAGCCCCACGCTTGAGCGAGGGGCGGAGGTCTGAACTCGTCTCCTTCGCGACTTTCGTTTCCTGCGCTCCCTGGCTGACGCTTCGGGGTACCTGGCCGATCAACGGCGTCGTGTTAACCAAGTCCCATACGGCGTAGTCTGGCTTCGCGGCGGCCGTGAGTGAGAACTCGGTTGGCTTCTGGCTGTGAGCGTGGCAGCCTCCGCAGTCGTGGCGGATTTCACCGGGGCGAAGTTGATGCCACGTTTGAGCCATGTTCAGCACAAGCCCGCGCGCGTCGAGCGTTTGAAACGTGAACGCCGTGTCGGCCGGGATCTTCGCGAGGAAGCTCGTATCGGGATTGCCGTCGGCGTCGCGCGGCTCTTTTCCATCGGAGGTCAACTTGCGAACCGGAATCTCGCCGAGGATTCGGAAGCGTTCGCTGGCGTGATTGAAAAATCGGCGGCCGGAATTTTCGCCACGACGACGATCGGTCGTTGGATCCATCGCAATGATGCGGACGGCATGAATCTCATCATTCGAGTACAGCCCGGCGTCGGCTCCTTGATTGTGCCAGTTGAGCGGCATCCCATTGCCATGACTGGTGAAGGCGTCGAGTCCGCGCCACGGATCGCGTCCACCAAAAAACGTCGAGGTCACTTCGCCGTCGCGGACGACTCCGTTCGGATAACTCTCGCGCTTATACATGCTCGAAGAGCCGACGAGTCCGAACGGCGTTCCTTCCGGCAGGTGCTTCGACTTCGTGCCGTCGTTCGCCAACGGCGCGATCGTTCGCGGTTGTTTCATGCCGGTGATGTGCGAGTACGGCACGACGGCTCGTGGCCAGCATTCGTTGTAGTTCGGATCATTTTTGATCAGCCGCAACTGCGCCGGTTCAGTGACGATCTCGCCGTTCTTGAGCAAGTAAATCCCCCCGTCCAACTGCGGCAGGTAGGTGTATTGATGATTGACCGGACCGGGTGAGTAACACGTCAGCAAGTGATTGCTCGGCGCGGCGGAGGGGTGCGTGAACTTGCCGACCTTTGGCGACTCCTTGTCCTTGAGCACCGACGGATTCGCCGGGCCTTCAAAGCCAAGCGTGAACGGCGTCAGCGACACCGAGCCGGTCGGCATGAACGGCATCCGATACCAAATGCCTTTGCCGTTATCGTGTCGGCCGTATCGCCACGGCTTGTTCCGAGCATCCTGCATGAACGCTGGCCCGAATGCGGCGTAACCCTCTGGCGGCGTCGGCGGCAATTTGATGAACGCTCCGAAGCCGCTGTTGTTCTGGTTGTAGTATTCCTCGATGACCAGCGAGCCGTCGCTCAACTGCGTCTGAAAGTGAAAGCCGTTCGACGCACCGCCCGGATCGAATGCGCTGATCAGCGGTCCCCAATTCGTGCCGTCGGGATGAATCGTCCAGATGCCCCACGAGATTTCGCTGCGAATGCCTTGCGACTCCAGCGAGCTGAACATGATCCGCCCGTCTTGCAACACGACCGGATGCAACGCTCCGGCGATGTTCAGATGCCCGATCTTCTCGATGTTCTGGCCGAGACCGTCGTCTGAATCGTCCATCACGAAGAGTTGCAGCGAGATCGCTGGATAACCCTTCGATGGACGGAAGCCGTCGCGATTGCTCGTGAAGACGACTCGCCCGCCCGGCAGCGGATACGCGCCCATGTTGAAGACGCCGTAATCGAAATGCGACTTCCCCGGTTCGTTCTTGCGGAAGTCGCTCGACCAACTGGCCGCTCCGGTGTTGGGCGTGAAGGTCTGATCGGTCAGCTTGACGATCTTCCGCGTCTTCAAATGCAGCTTGAAGATGTCGGCCCCCGCTCGTGACGGCGACCACTGGTTGTAGTTTTGCAGGTCGTACAAGTACGAGTAGTAAACCCACTCGCCATCGAACGAGATCACCGGGTCCGTCACCGAACCTTTGCCACCATCGACGAGGACTTCCTCCGAGCCGTCCGGATGCAGCAGCATCAAATCGGCTCCGGCTTCCATTGTGACCGGCTGCGAGAAGTCGGTGAAGTACCGCTTGTGAACCTTGTCTCCCGCCCGATCGGCTCGGACGTAGACGATGTCATAATCCACCTTCACGCTCGGATCGGTCGAGACATGCGGGATGTTGACATCGAGCGTCTCGGTGAAGAGCGGCTCCTGCTGAGCCACGGTCACAGAATTCAGCAGACTGACCAACACCCACACCAAACAAGCACGAGTCATGGCTGGTCCTCCAAATCGAATTGTCCGGCCGAAAGCCGTGAACCGATGGCCGAAAGCCGTTCTCTTTTTCGCGGAGTTTGTCGCGACAGGACAAAGGATAGCCACCAACGGCTTGCGGCTCACAGCGATTGGCCGTGACAGCGTTTGGCAGGCGTCCCGGCGACAGTGTGGCTTGCGCGGCCAAAGAGACGCGAGACGCATCCGCCGCGATGCGGGCCAAGGGTGAGGCAAATCAGCTCCATTCACAATCACGCAGCCGACTTAGAGGCATTTCGATAGCCTCTTTGCCAAACGCGACAGCGCGGGGCTGATGTCGTTTGGCTCCAGATGAATGTTAAGCAAACTAAACGTGTCCTCGTTGTTGAGGGCGGCCTTCAGCGCTTGATCGAGTTCCCCTTCGGTGTGGACTTCAAACCCCCAACCGCCGCCGAGCAGATCGGGTAGACGGTGATATTCCCAGTTGGGAATGTCGTTGAACGGGCCTTCTTGCAGGAAGCGTTCGGTCGTGTAGCCCTTGTTGTTGAGGACCAGCACGATCGGGTTGAAGCCGAGTTTCACGGCCGTCGAAAGTTCTAGGCAAGTCATCTGGAAGGCTCCGTCGCCGACGATGACGATGGGACGGCGGTCACGGTTAGCAACTTGCACGCCGATCGCGGCTGGGATCGCAAAGCCCATCGACGTGTAGTACGCCGGGCTGATGAAATCGGTCCGCTGGTGAATCGTCAGGTCGGCCGAGGCGAACAGCGAATCGCCGACATCAGCCACGACGACCATCGACTCGTCGAGCATGTCGTTGATGCGCCGGAAGAGCTGCTGCACCGTGACTTTCGCCTCCGGTCGCAGGATGAAAGGCCCGTCTTCCTCATCTCGGTGCCGAGGCAAATTGCACTTGGACGGATGCAGGTCCGCCTTGCCGAGTCCACGGATAAAGTCATGCAACAGTACGTCGTGGAAGTGGTGATGTCTAATGCGAAGCTTCTCACTGGTCGCATAAACGCACTTTGTCGGATCGAGATTGGCCGTGAAGATTCCGAGGTTAATGTCAGTCATGAACGCGCCGAGCAAAATCACGCAATCACTGTGTTCGACAAACATCCGCACGTCTTCGCGCCCCATCGCCCCTTCGTACACGCCCAGGTACAGCGGATGTTTCTCGCTGACGACCGACTTTCCCAGCAGTGTCGCACAGATCGGGATGCCATGTTTCTCGGCCAGCCTGATGACTTGGTCTTGCAGCCCAAAGCGATGAATCTCGACGCCGGCGATAATCACCGGTTGCTTGGCTGAGTTGATCGCGTCGGCCGCCTCTTCCAGCGCTTCACGCAAGGCCTCTTTGTCACTGTGTGGTTTTTCGCTGCTGGGCTTGTGCGGAAACAGCGCTGGCGTCCGGACACGGTCGCGCGGCAATTCCAAAAACACAGGGCGTTTGAAACGCACGGCTGCCTCGAAGCAGCGGTCGATTTCGCGAAAGGCGGTCAGCGGATCGTCCAACAACGCGGTCGCGACGGTCAATTTCTCAAAGACTTCACGCTGAGTATTGAAATCGCGAACTCGGTGATGCAGCAACGGGTCCGAGCGTCGTTCTTCCATGCCCGGTGCGCCGCTGATGACGACGACCGGTGACTTCTCGGCGTAGGCTCCGGCGATCGAGTTACACAGGCTCAAACCGCCGACGCAGTACGTCACGCAGACCGCGCCGAGTCCATGCACGCGAGCGTAGCCGTCCGCTGCGTAACCGGCGGAGTCTTCACGAGTCGTTCCGACGACTCGGATTGGGCTGTCCGAGAGCATTCCGTAAAACTGCAACACAAAGTCGCCAGGAATGCCAAACACGTCCGCGACGCCGTAATCCTGCAACCGCTGGATGAGATAGCCGCCAATTGTCTGCGGGCCTTTGCCGTTGATTGGCTTGGATCGCGTAACTGTCTTGCCGCGTCGCCGCATGGATTTCGAGGAGAGCGAGCGTCCAGAGACGCGAGTGGATTTTGTCGGCTTGCGTCCGGGCATGATGCGGTTTCCTTCTATGTGGTAGCGGCATTGTGGAGGCGAAGAGGGATTGAGAAAAGCCGGAATGATCAATCAAGAACTGAAAACGCTGAATGAAGATTACCCCGCCGGACCCCTGACCTCCGACGCCAGACCCCTTAGACTGCCCGTCATGAAACGAATTTTTTTGACGCTTGCTCGGTTCACGCTGGCTGCCTGGATTGGTGCAGCGGCGCTGTTTGTCGTGACGTCGATTGCCGAGCAACGCTCGCCGGCGTTTGGATCAGACGTAAAAAACGTACTGGCCGCACTGCGATTTCCGTCGTACTACGCCTTTGGATTTGTGCTCGTTGGTCTGGGGTTGGTCAGCGGGATGATTGGCATTGATCGAAGTCACGATGGTCGACGGTGGTGGGCGCTCGTCGGGAGTCTGGTGTTGGTGCTGCTATTGATGAGCATCGACTATTTCACGATTTACTCGCCGCTGTACGCGATCGTCACGGATCCGAGCGGAGTACGGGACGCTCGATTTCTGCAGTTGCATCGCTGGTCCGAGCAAATCAACACCGTCGATTTTACGTTGTGCGTCATCGCCGCGATCACCGTTTGCTGGCCGGAAAAACGTTTGCCTAACCCCTAACCCTGTTCACATGACCGCGACGCTCCCACTCAAGACGTTGGCAAATGCCTGCCGGTCGCTCAGCACCTTGCTGGAGTCCGGTGTCGAGGTGCGGAAGTCGTTTACGCTGGCATCGGGGAAGGTCAGCGATGCTCGCTGCCGCGAGGCATTTGCGGAAATCAACACGCAAATCGCTGCCGGGCACGAGATCTCGGCAGCGATGCGTGCGCAGGGGAAAACGTTTCCTGAACTGATGATCGACATGATTGAGATGTCCGAAGGGACCGGCTCGCTCCCCGAAGTCCTGACGCATCTGGCCGATCACTACGAAAACAATCTACGGCTGCGACGCGAGTTTGTCGGCTCGATCATGTGGCCGATGTTCCAACTCGTGGCAGCGGTGTTGATCATCGCGGGGTTGATCCTGATTTTTGGAATGATCCGCGACGATCCCGGCGGCCCGAACGTGAAACAGTTGGTCTTTGGCCTGTCCGGCGTCGGCGGAGCGATCATCTGGTTGACGATGACGTTTGGCAGCGCGGGCTTGCTGTGGGCCGGTTATCAAATCGCGATCCGCAGTTTCGCCGCTCGACGATTGCTCGATCCGGTGTGGCTGCGACTGCCGGTGCTCGGAACTTGTCTGCAATCGTTCGCGATCGCGAGGTTTTCGTGGGCCTATTTTCTGACTCAGCAGTCGGGCATGCCCGTCGACCGCAGTCTGACCGCCAGCTTGAAGGCGACGAATAACGGAGCCTTCCAAAACGCCACGCCGCTGGTCTGTGCTGGCATTCGTGAGGGCGAAGACCTCTCCGTCGTCCTGGCCGAGAGCCATCTGTTTCCGGAAGACTACCTGCACATGGTTGGCGTGGCCGAGACCTCTGGCACGGTTCCAGAGATGCTGCATCGGCTCAGCCCGCAGTTTGAGGAGCAAGCTCGCCGCAGCTTAAAGGCTCTGACTGCGGCGGTGAGTTGGACCGTGTGGTTATTGGTCGCGACCTTCATTGTCTTTTTTATCTTTCGATTCTTTTCGTGGTACGTCGGTATCCTCAACGATGCCGTGCGCGGTGCGGGGGGCTGAGTCTCCATGAAGCGATGGCTGGGAGCGTTAATCGGGATTGGCTTCCTCGCTCTGCTGTGGTGGCACCGGCCAGCAGGCCAGGAGGTGCCGAAGCAAGCCGCGATCCGCGAGCCATCGGAAGACGTCGTTCGTTGCAGGGTCTGTCACGCGTCGCAGTCCGAAGAGTTTTTGACGACAGGTCACGCGCTGGCATTGCGTCTGGCACACGATCCGGAAGTGCTGTCGCGATTCGCCGGCAAGACTGTGTCGGTCGGTCAGCCAGCGGTTTCGTTTCGATTTTGGGAGGAGAGCGGAACGCTTTGGAACGCCAACGAAAAGTCAGGCGTGAAAACACAGGTCCATTGGATGTTCGGCTCTGGGCATCACGGCATGACTCCCGTTGTCGTTGCCAAGAATCGGTACGGTGAAGATGAAGGCCCAGACTTGCACGTCAGTTGGTATCGCCCGCACGGCTTAGCGCTAACGATGGGACACGAGCCGGTGCTGACCGCCGATCCCGATTCGCTCGGCTCACTCAACAATGCGTCGGACACCAAGCAGTGTTTCAAATGCCACACGACGGAACTGACCAGGAAAGGCCGCGGGATTGAAACAGCCAATCTGCTTCCTGGTGTGCTCTGCTCAAAGTGCCACGCCAACGCGAAAGAGCACGCGGAGAAAATGCATGGAGGGGAAACCGCCTCCAGCAGCTTTGACGACTGGAAGTCGCTGTCCCCGATTCAGTCGGTTGATCGCTGCGGGGAATGTCATCGCTCGCCAACGGCATTCAAGCCAGAACAGATCCAGCCGGAGAATCGCGCGCTGACTCGATTCGCTTCCGTGGGTTTGCCGCTCAGCCGGTGCTTTCAGTTTCAAAAAACCCGACAACTCTCGGATGGCACAGCGCGGCGGCTCGACTGTTTGACCTGCCACGATCCGCATCGTCCGATGACGACCGATCCGCAACACTACAACAATGTTTGCCGCGATTGCCATTCCCGTCCTGACTCGCAAGATTCGGACTGCCCCAAGCAAATCATCACCAGCGACTGCGTCGGTTGTCACATGCCCAAAGTGCGAATGAACGCTCCGGTGTCATTCACCGATCATTGGATTCGCGTGAGATCCGCATCTGAGAACGCCGCGTCTGCAGAGCCAACTTCAGCAACGCCCACAGCACCGAAGTGATCTCGCGAGTGGCACAACTCTGGTTGCCGAACGTTTCTACTCGGTCACAGCAGTCAGTTCCTTGCGAAAGTCGGCGGCCGGGATGTCTTGGCCGGTCGCGGACTTGAACTGCGTCGCGAGCTGCTCGGCATAGACATCGATCGGACTGACGGTCTTGGCTCCACGTTCGCGAGCTTCCTTCATCACCGGACTTTCCCCCGGCATCGTCGTGACGTCAATCGCCATCATGCTGGCTCGCAAATAGCCAGGATTAAACTCCTCCTTCTTGCCGCCGAGCTGCAGGTTGGGATCAGCGAAGACCACGACATCGGTCAGCGTGTTGTAGAGGTTTTGGTACGGCACAAACCGTACTCCCATCTGAATGGCGAGAGCCTGAGCTTCTTTGTCGTTCGAGCTGGTGACGCTGACCAAGCCTTTGCGTTTGGCGATGCCGAAGATCATCGACTTGGCGACTCCACCGCTGCCGATGACCAGCAGATTGCGACGATCCAGCGGGCGAGTATCAACGCCTCCCTTGCCCAAGGCCGATTCCAAGGCTTTGACTGAGCTCCGCCACAGACTGTTGTACGCAGTCCAGACTTCGTTCTGCTTGATCATCAGGTCACCATGTTGCGACATCTGCGTGGCCTCTTCCATTTTCTCCGCGAGCGGCAGCATGCGCTCGGCCGTCTGACCGGCGGCGACCAGCACGTTGACCTTCAGCGCATCAAGCATCTGTTTGAACTTGTCGAACTTCTCGGTCGCTACTGGCAGGCAGCGCATGTTGAGATTGATTTTGTCGAACATCTTGTTCATGGTCCGCACGGTCGCAGGTTCGGCGTCCCCCAAGCCTGCGATCGCGAGCAGTCGCGTTTGCGGATTGATATTTCGCCAGCCGTAGGTTTCGTCGAGCTCAAACACCGTGGCCTGACCCTCGAACGCCTCCATTCCTTTCTCGAGTGCGGCGTAAATCCACGGCGAGCCGTACTTCCGGCCCAGCAGCGAAAACGTCAAGCCGGTGCGTCCCAGGCCCAAACCGACGACGGGAATGTCTCGCTTCTTCGACACGGCCGAGAGCAGTGGCCACGCGGCTTCCAGCGTGGGCGTCGGCCAAGTGAATTTCACGACGTCGGCGTTGACCTTTTTAGCCTGCTCAAAAATCGAATCGATGTTCGTCGTGAGCGGCCGATCCAAACTGGTATAGCTGATGACTCGCTTGGTCTTGCCGAATCGCGGAATTGACGTCGCGGTTTCCAAATCCAGTTCGATGTATGCCGGGCCGGCAACGATCGCCTGCCGCAGTAGCGTGATGCGCTCTTGCTCCGTTCCTTCCCAGGCTCCCCCTTGTTCTTTGTTACGGCAGGAAACCAGGATTGGCTTGGGAATGTCTTCCATCAGTTCGGCGACATTGGGCTCCTTGATGAGATGGTCGAGGCCCAATTCGACAATGTCACAACGCGCCGCCGCGTTCAGTAAATCGGCTTTGGCCAGCGTGCGGGATTCGGGAGAAACCGATATGCAAATCATGGTGTATGTGTCTCATTCCCATTGAGGAGTAAAAGCGAATCGTCTGGAGAGCCGGATTCGAAAAAGGAACGTCCGATGCGAAGGGGATCGCGAGGCACGTCCTTTCACAAGGTCTATTGGACTGCTCCCATAAATCTAATTTCGCAGTTTGGAAGCAGTTTTTTCAAGCTCGTGACCCCATTGATCGTGCAGCTTGTGCCGTTGATGTCCAATCGTTGAAGGTCTTTGTTCTTGGCCAAGTTCTTTAGCGTGAAATCACCGACCATTGCCAAGTTTGTCAGAGAGAGTTCTTCCAGTCCTTTCGTGTTGGCCAGAACAATGAGCCCCTGGTCCGTGATTTGGTTGAAGCCAAGATTCAGTTTCTTCAGATGGTTGACTCCTTTGAGTGCCTGCAGAGCACGATCGGTGACCTCGGCTTGGCTGAGATCCAAATCTTCCAGCGTTTCGACGTTTCGCAGGAACTGCAGTCCCGCCAATCCGAACTGCGAATGTTGGGCATTCAAAACCCGCAAACCAGAATCTCCCTTTTTGCGTTTCAGAAACTTCAATCCGTCTCCGCGAATGGCCGTATGGCCAATCTTCAGAACCTCGAGTGACTTCATCTTTTCGAGAATTCTGAAGGCGTTGTCGGAAATTTGCGTGCCTGTGAGATTCAACGACTTGAGGTTTACCAAGTTCTCTAATGTGGCCAGCGCTGCGTCGCCAATGGTTGTTCGTTCCAGCGAGAGATCTTCAAGATTCTCTAAGTGTCCGAGCGTCGCCAGCATCGCCGGCGTGATGTTGATGTTGGTCAAATTCAAGCTGCGGAGCTTGGGCAACTCCTGAGTCACGGCGAAACCAACTTCGGTGATGCGAGTGCTGGTGAAGTTGATGGTCTCCAGGTTTTGCAGCTTGGCGAGATTCTTGATCCCTTCATCCGTGACTGGCGAAGAGTTCAAGTCCATGTTGTTGATGGACTCCGTGCCAGAGGACAAGTTGCAAACGCGCAGCAGATCATTGTCTCTCCGCTCCGTGGAGGATGTGTTGAGGAACTTGGCGATGGCCGCTTGCGGGTCTTCGAGGTTTGCTGCTGGTGTCGATTGATCGGGGACCGTTGGAGTGACGGTGTTGGCTTTCGGAGAGGCCTGCAGCGTGACCGCTGGATCGTTTAGTGGCGGCGGCGGTGCCGGTGTAGATGAAACTTCTTCGCAGCCCAGGCACACTACGATCAGCAACGCTCCAAGCCGGATCGACAGGAGATCTTGGACCAGTCCTGCCCGCAACAATTCAGTGGATGATATCTGAGGCATGATCATCTCCTTGCAAATGACCAGCGTGACGAGATGCAAGCCGAGTGTAACGGAACTAGAGAATGTTTCAGACCACGTGACGCTCGACGGGACAATTTGATCGCAGTCAGCCACAAACCGGAACTCAAGAGCGAGCGTGATTCCGGTTGAAACTCGCATGGTTTGGCTGGCCGACATTTGCGAGTCGACAGCGTTTCCGAGTCGCGAGGCGGAGCATATCATCCGCCTTTGCGATGCGTCAGTCGCCGCGCGGGTGACGACTTGGATTTGCGGAGATTTCACGGAAATGCACGATGCGATTCGCGACGCTCTGAACGCCGTCTTTGAGCGGCACGATGTCCCCGAGACGGTCTGCCAGTCTGCCGTCGCCGCGATCATGGACGGCCAGTGCGATGAAGCGTCGATCGCCGCCTTCCTGACAGCTTTGCGAGTCAAAGGAGAGGCGGTCGATGAGATTGTCGGGGCCGCTCGCGCGATGATCGAACGGGCTGAACGAGTGCCGACACACCGCACCGGATTGCTCGACACTTGTGGCACCGGCGGCGACGAACTCCATACCTTCAATATCAGCACGGCAACCGCGTTCGTCGCGGCGGCCTGCGGAGTTCCTGTTGCCAAACACGGCAACCGTGGAGTATCGAGCAGTTCTGGTTCCGCCGACGTGCTCGAAGCCTTGGGGGTTCACACGCAACTGACGCCGGCCCAAGTCGGCCGCTGCCTCGATGAAATCGGTATCGGTTTTTGTTTCGCTCCCGTCTTCCACGGCGCGATGCGACACGCGGCTCCAGTTCGCAAGGCTCTGAAATTTCGGACGCTGTTCAATTTTGTCGGCCCGCTGACTAACCCCGCCGGTGCTGACTTCCAATTACTTGGGGCCTCGCGCATCGCAACCGCCGAGAAGTTGGCGAACGCCGCCTTGCGACTCGGCCGAGGTCGCACATTGGTTGTCTGCGGCAACGATCAGCTGGACGAGGTCAGTCTGTGGGGGTCGACAACCGTCTTCGAAGCCGCGGCCGGTTTCGTCCAACGACACACTTGGTCCGCCGCGACCTTCGGCCTCGCCGAATGCGATGTCGCCGACCTGCGAGTCAGGTCACCCGCCGAAAGTGCCGACCGCATTCGAGCTGTCTTCAGCGGCGAACGTTCCGCCGCTCGCGACATCATCATCGCCAATGCCGCCGCCGCGCTCATCGCCGCCAAAGCAGAAATCGATCCCGTGCTCGCGGCGAATCATGCGGCCTGTGTGCTCGACTCCGGTAGGACCGCGGAGCTGCTGGCTCGATTCGTCGAGCAGACACGAGCCTTCGCCGGCCAAACGCCGTAGACCGCAATCCTTGTTCCCGATGTAAATCTCACGGCTTCGTCGCTTCGTCCACCAGCACGCGCAGGAACGGTTCGACATCGGTGACGAGACCGATCGACTGAAACGTTCCGCGATCGGCGAGCTTGGTCACGGTCGCCGGGTTGATGTCGACGCAGACGGTCTTCACCGACGCCGGCAGCAAATTGCCCACCGCGATCGAATGCAGCGTCGTCGCGATCATCAGGCAGAAGGTGATCCCCTCGCCGTGGATCAGTTCGCGCATCGCCGTTTGAGCGACGAGGCTGTCACTGATGACATCCGGCAGAGGCCCATCGTCGCGGATGCTGCCGGCCAGCACGAAGGGAACGTCGTGCTTTACACACTCGAACATGATGCCGTCAGTGAGCACGCCCGATTCCACCGCGCATTGAATGCTCCCCATCCGGCGGATGCGGTTGATCGAACGAAGATGATGCTCGTGTCCCTCGGCCGTTCCGCCGCCGCTCTTCATCGAGATGCCCAGGCTCGTGCCGAAGAACGATTGCTCGATGTCATGCGTCGCGAGCGCGTTTCCTGCAAACAGCAGATGCACATAACCCTCGCGAATTAGCCGGCTGAGATGCTCGCGACTTCCGGTATGCACGACCGCCGGCCCGGCCACGACGAGAATCTTGCCGTCGCCTTGCTTAGCTCGACGCATCTCAGCGGCGATCTCGCGGACGGTCACGTTCTTCGGCTTCTCACTGCTGACGGTGCTCTGCATGAATCCAAACACGCCGAGCTTGTCGCGATCGCGTCCGTGCGGCAGGACTCGTGTCCCGTGATGTCCTACGACAATCAAATCGCCCTTGCGGACGTCGGCCATCGGGAGCGTGGCGACTTTGTTTCCGGACGACACCACCACACCGCAATCCATCTCCGGCCGCTCGACCCGATACCACACGCTACCGATACGAACCTGCATTTCCTGATTTGTTGAGCAAAAGAAGCCTTCTGGAAACGCACCGTCCATGTCGGCAGGCACAAGCTGCGCGTCCTGCTGATGCACTCGCACGGCCCCGTGTCGCCCGATATCTCGCACGATCTTTTCGAGCTGTTCAGCCGAGTCCGCAGTGACCAGCAACCGCGCCGCGCTGGGGTCCTGCCGCCGTTGACCAACTGAGATCTCCAGAATCTCGAACCGTCCACCCTGGGACATGATTTCGTCGAGCACCTTCGGCAGCAACAAACTGTCGATGATGTGCCCGGCGAGTTCGACGTCATCCGTGAATGGCTGAGGAATCATGCGACGTTCACTAGTCATCGTGAGCCCCTTCAATTGGCGGTGAACCGGTGTCTGGCCGCGCGGGATCCTATATCCTTCGCCTTAATCTGTCCCGGCAACTTTTAAAGCGGGAACAAGTTCATCACACAGACACGGTGGGCAAAGAGGGCTGAAACAAGATGCAGCCGATCGACCTTTGAGCGACTCTGTACCCTCTGTGCCTCTTTGGTAAGTTCCCTTTCCGTTTTTCTTGCGACTCCCGCGACTTCGCGTGAGCGCACTTTTCAGGGCTCCGTCCATGCACATTCTGTCTGAATCGCAAGTCCGCGAGTGGTTTGCTTGCCAGGTTCCCGCCAACGAATTCGCCAACCAGCGAGTGCTCGTCATTGTCCCCGACTCGACCCGCACGGCCCCACTGCCACTGCTGTTCAGCGCGTTGCATGACCGAATCAGTGCCGCCGTCAAGCAAGTGGACGTACTGGTCGCTCTTGGCACGCATCCGCCGATGCCGGAGGCGGCGATTGCCAAGATGCTCGGCATGAACGACGCCGATCGAGCGGCCGGCGGAAAGTACTCCACCGTCGGGCTGTTCAATCACGAGTGGGACAACCCCGCGCGGCTGATGACAATCGGTACTCTTACGCGATCCGACACGGAACAAATCACCGATGGCCGACTCTCGCTCGATGTGCCAGTGCAGATCAATTCGCGGATTGCGGATTACGACACGTTGCTGGTGCTCGGTCCGGTATTTCCGCATGAAGTCGTCGGGTTCAGCGGCGGCAACAAGTATTTCTTTCCCGGTATCTCCGGGCCGGAATTGCTCAACTTCTTTCATTGGTTGGGAGCACTCATCACGAATGTTGGCATCATCGGAGTGAAGGGGACGCCCGTGCGAGCCGTCGTCGATCGTGCTGCCATGTTGATCCCGAACACTCGCCGAGCGATCACATTCGTCGTCGCCAGCGACGGCAATTTGCACGGCTTGTTCTTCGGCACGCCGGAGTCCGCGTGGGACGGAGCCGCCGACTTGTCGAGCCAGGTTCACATCAAATGGATGGACCGGCCGTTCCAAACAGTGCTGAGCTGTGCTCCGCCGATGTACGACGAGCTGTGGGTTGCCGGCAAGTGCATGTACAAGCTCGAACCGGTCGTGGCCGACGGCGGCGAGCTGATCATCTTCGCCCCGCACCTCAGCGAGATTTCGGTGACTCACGGCCGGCTGATCGAAGAGGTCGGGTATCACGTCCGCGACTACTTCACAAAGCAATGGGATCGCTTTAAGCAATACCCGTGGGGAGTCCTTGCCCACAGCACGCACGTCCGCGGCACCGGCACCTTCGAGAACGGCGTTGAGACACCGCGAGTCCGTGTCACCCTCGCATCACAAATTCCTCCCGACGTCTGCGCTCGTATCAACCTCGGCTACCGCGACCCCGCCACGATCAACGTCGAATCCTTTGCCAGTCGGGAATCTGAAGGAGTTCTGTTGGTCCGCAAGGCAGGCGAGTATCTCTACCGATTGAAAGACTGACGAATAGGTTTGATGATGTCGTTGGAATCGGATCCGCAAAACGGGGATCGTGATGACATCGCAATGCTCGGCCAGAGGGGACGGCGGTCACGGCGATTGATTCAGTTTCGCTGAGTGGGTTTGGCATCAAAAAGCTGCACGGGGTTGATTTTGAATTGCAGCATCTTGGCGGTTTCTCGGCCGTTGTCGCCTCCTTTGCGTTGCATGGTGATACGGCCGATTTTCAGGTTGCCGGCTTTGGTGAGTTCGACCGGGCCTTCGCTGTAGAACTTGATGGCATCGGCGGAGGATCGGATCACCCACTTGGGTTTGTCGGTCGCCTTGTAGGTGACCATCATCCAGCCAGCGGCGTGAATGCCGTCACCGGCGAGCAGGTCGGAAACGATCTCGTCTTTGTTCTTCCTGAAAAACTCCAGAACGGCTTGCCGAGCAGTCTGGTCGAGTTCATCCAGGTACATTCGCCGCTTGTCGCGGCTGGGTTCGCGCGGCGGCGTCTCACCGACAAACAACTTCAGCGCCTCAACGACATCGGGCGGCATCTTCCACATTTCGGCGTACGTCTTCAGCCAGCGTTTGTCGATCTGATTGAAGCCGTTCGCACTGCTGACGAGCTTGATCGAAATCCGTTCGATTGTTTCGCCGGACTTCGCTTTGACCGTCACTTCAACATCCGCTTTTTCACCATGCGGCTTCGACGCCGCGACGCTGTTGATCTCGTCGAACGGATGATTCATCGCCTCCAGCCAGTCGCGAGCATCCGCATCGGTCTTCCACTTGTTGAACTTGTCTCGGATTTCATCCTCGTTCTGGAAGCCCCCCTTGGCTGTTTTCGAGCCGCGCTCAATCTTGGCGGCACCTGACTCCTGAGCCCTCACTGCATCGGTGCAGAGCAACAGGACGAGGAGAATCACGGAAAGCTGCTTCATCGCAATGCTCACAGCGGCGATTGATTTTGCCCATGAGATGGTAGTGAGAAATGGCACGACGCGCCAGCGAGTGGTGCAGCTTCAAACCACTCGCTGACGCGTCGTGCTGGAATCGGAGGGACTATCGCCCCGATGAGGCAAAACGATTGGGCTTTCCAAACCGGCGAGGCCGTTTGGGGCCACGGCCCGGAGGACCACTGAATTCCCCGTTGGGAGTAGCCGGACGACGTGGTGCGTTGTTCGGACGGCGAGCGGAGTGAGTCGTCGGAGGAGCAGTGTCGCTGAAGGTTCGGCGTGGTTTGACGACTGCGTCAGTCTGGGGCAGCGAGTCGTTGCCTCGTTTGGCTCGTCGGTCATCAGCGTGGCCGGTGGTGTGAACTTGGCGAGGTGGCTCGGACGCAAACGCGGGGAGATCGTGACGCTGTTCCAGTTGCAGGCGAATCAATCGCTCGATCGACGTCAGCAAGCCACGTTCTTCCGGCGAACAAAACGAGATCGCGATGCCGCTGGCTCCCGCTCGGGCCGTGCGGCCGATGCGGTGGACGTAGTTGTCGATTTCCATCGGCAAGTCGTAATTTATGACGTGCGTGATGCCATCAACGTCAATGCCGCGAGCGGCAATGTCGGTCGCGACGAGCACACTCGTGCGGCCTGTTTTGAAGTTCGTCAATGCTCGCTGCCGTTGCGATTGCGAACGGTTCGCGTGAATCGCAGCAGCGGAGAAATTGGAATCCTCCAGCATCCGCACGACTTTGTCGGCGCCATGTTTCGTCTTGGTGAAGACCAGCGTCCGAGTTACGCCTTCTTGTCGCAACAGATGCCGTAGCAAGCGAACCTTGTTCGGCTTCTCGACGAAGTAGACCGATTGTTGAACACGCTCGGCGGTGGTGGCCACCGGCGTCACCTCGACCCGCTGCGGATGACAGAGCATCGAGTCAGCCAGTGTGGCCACTTCTTTTGGCATCGTGGCCGAGAAGAACAACGTCTGCCGCTTGGTCGGCACGTCAGCCACGATGCGGCGCACAGCCGGCAGGAAGCCCATGTCGAGCATCCGGTCCGCTTCGTCGAGCACCAGCACTTCAACGTGGCTGAGGTCGATGAAGCCTTGCTCGCGCAAGTCGATCAACCGGCCGGGAGTCGCGACGAGGATGTCCACGCCCGCTCGCAGTGACTTCACTTGGTGGTATTGGCTGACGCCGCCAAAGACGACGAGTTGCCGCAGTCCGGTTCCATCACCGTAGGTCGCGAAGCTCTCGCCAATTTGCACCGCCAGCTCGCGAGTCGGCGACAATACCAGCACTCGGATCTTCCGGCGATCACCGCGGCCTTGCGGGGCGCGACTGGCTTGCAGCAGTCGATGCAGAATCGGCAGCGCAAACGCCGCAGTCTTGCCCGTCCCCGTTTGAGCGACTCCCAGCAGATCGCCGCCGGTGATCACCAGCGGAATGGCCTGCGCCTGAATCGGAGTCGGAGTTTCATACCCAGCCGTTTCCACGGCACGCACGATTGGCTCGGCCAATCCTAAATCAGAAAACTTCAAAACACTCTCCATCAAAAAGTTGGCCGCCGAGGTGACTCGTTCAAAGTGGAGTCGGCGAGGACCGCGAGCAGACTCAACAGAGAGTCCGCGTCACGGCCAATTGGCGGCTGCTCGAGCGGCGCCTTGCGATCGTCCGCGTGCGAGCGAATCAAAAAATCCAGGATGAGATGTCTGACGGAATCCGTCAGCTCCACGCCATCAAACCTAGTCGAGTCCGATGGCGGAAATCACTTTCATCATCCACAGGAATCGGCGGGCAATGCCCGAAGTGCAAAGATTTTAGTAGCGGAGACGCCAATCCGCCAGACAGTTTTCGAACGAATTTGGAAACAGACCGTCGTTGGGACACCCTTGCCCGAACTGTCGTTCAATCTGACCGGATGAAAGCGGCCCATCTACGGCCACAATTGCCACGCCGTCACGACCGACCCCAGCGCCAAGCAGTAATACGCGAACCAATGCAGCTTCCGCTGCTCGACGATCCGAATCAGGAATCGCAACGCGAAGAGGCCGACGGCAAACGACACCACCGCTCCGAACAGCAGTTGGCCAGTCGCTAGTCCTCCTGATGTTCCGCGCACCATGTCGATCGCCTTGAGCAATACCGCTCCTCCCACCGCCGGCACTGAAAGCAGAAAGGAGAAGGTCGTGGCCGCTTGCCGAGTGACGCCAATCATCAGCGCACCGGCGATCGTGCTGCCGGAGCGAGAGACTCCGGGCAACGGCGCCAACGCTTGAAAGCAGCCGATCACGAACGCATGTGGCAACGGAATCTGATCCAGTTCGAGCAGATTTAATTCCATCCGCTGTCCGGCAAACAAGAAGACGGCCGTGACCAGCAGGCCGAGTCCGGCATACAGTGGCGAGGTCAAAGTCTGCTCAAACCAATCCTTCAGCAACAGCCCCACGATGGCCAACGGAACACTGCCGACGATGACGTTGATCAACAATCGTCGCCGCTTGAGCAATGACCACAGTTCCTTCCAGTAGACGACGATCGTGGCGGCCAGTGTTCCCAGGTGCAGGCCGATAATCAGCTCGACCGTTTCCGCGTCGGTCCTCTTCGTGCCGAACCACTTTTCGAGTAGCGTGCCGACGATGACCAAATGGCCGTCCGAGCTGATCGGCAGAAATTCGGTGATGCCTTGCACAACCGCTTGAATCAAAGTTTCCCAGAGCTGAACACCGTCCATGAATGGCTCGCCGAAAGAGTGAACCGAACAAGTACGCGCGGACGGTAGCAGTCGCTCGCGAACCGGTCGAGGTGAAGTCGGTCATCACCAAATCCGTTCGAGCGTCATGAGTACTTCGTCGTGGGATACGTCGCGCGGATTCCCGTCCATACTGTTGCCGCGCGAGCTTCTTGCTATTGCGGGCAGTTGTTCTCGCGTGATGCCGAGTTCCGACAGGTGCGACGGAATATGGAAATATTGGTTCAGCGAGCGGATCGTGTCTTGGACACGCATCAAAGCGACGTTGTCGGAGCACGCTTGGTCAGCTCCTGGTTTCTTCGGAAGGCCGATCAGCCATCGCCCCAGCCGCCGGCCAATCTCCGTGAGGTCGGCCTTTGCAACATCGTGATTCAATTGCAGAGCACTCGGCAGCATCACGGCACAGGCCAAACCGTGTGGCACTTTCGCGTGAACGCCGAGTGCGGCGGCGACTCCGTGAGCAAAGCCCAACCCCGAATTTGCCAGCGCGAGGCCAGAGAGCAACGCCGCGTGCGACATTGCCTCACGCGAAGCACGGTGTTCGAGATCGCGCGACAGCATGAACATCGCCGGCAGCGCAAGTTCCAAGCCTTGCCAGCACAACGCACGCGGAATCGGTTTTGCTCTGCGTGATATCAGGCTCTCGATCAATTGCGTGATCGCGTCCATACCGGTGTGAGCAGTGATGTCGCGCGGCAGGCTGACGGTAAGTTCGGGATCGACGAGCACGATCTTCGGGATCATTAGGTCGGATCGCAGACTTTTCTTGAATGGCGGACCGAAGGAGGAAATTACGGCATTCTTGGTCGCTTCGGTTCCAGTTCCGGCGGTGGTCGGCATCGCGAGCAGAGGGAGGGGAGGGCGGTCAATTGTCAGACCTCGACCGACCCCTTCAAGAAAGTCTTTGACCGAGTCGCCGTGCCGATTCGTGGCCAGAGCGGCGACAGCCTTTGCGAGATCAATCGCCGATCCGCCACCGACTGCAATCACACAGTCACTGTCGCGGACGCCGAAACTCAACAATCGCTCGACGGTCGCATCGACGTCCGTGACTTCCGGCTCGCGTGTCTGCGTCGCGAGTCGTTCAGTGGTCACTCCCAGAGACTGCATCGAGCGGCATAACTCGTCGATCGTGCCATTCGTTTCCAGCGTTCGCGAGCCGCTGACGACGAATGCTCGCGAGCCGAGGGACTTCGCCAGCGAGCCGATCTCCGCACGACGTCCCCAGCCGAAGACGATGCGATTCGGAGCCAAGAAGTCGTACGGCACGAGCATTATTTGACTCTGTAATTCTCGGTGTTCTCTGTGCCTCTGTGTTTCAAATCCAAAGCGTCAAACACAGAAGCCCAGTGATCACGGAGGAGTAGGTCGATTACCAATACCATCGTGATTTCAGTTCGGCGTTGACGACAGCCCCTTCCGGCCACTCGTTGCGGCTCAGCTTTATGATGTTGTGAGCGCACTCGATACCCATGTCTTCCGAACTGCGAGTGTCTGTGCCACCCAGATGCGGCGTAAACACCACGTTATCGAGCTTTAGCAGAGGGTTGTCCGCCGAGGTCGGTTCCTTCTCGAAGACGTCGAGTCCCGCTCCGAACAGGTGCCCCGATTTGAGGGCCGGGATCAAATCCGCTTCAACAACCAAGCCACCGCGAGCCGTGTTGATGAAGACGCTCCCCGGTTTCATCTTGGCGAAGAACGCGGCGTTGCACATCCCGTGAGTCGCGTCGTTCAACGGGCAATGCAGGCTGACAAAGTCCGATTGAGCGAGCAGGTCATCCAATTCGACGAGCGGAATTCCGTGTTTGGCGACAAACTCGCGGTCGGGAAATTGTTCATGAGCGATGACCTTCATTCCAAGCGCGGCGCATCGAACGGCGGTGGATTTGCCGATCCGCCCGAGTCCGATCAGCCCGACGGTTCGGCCGCGAATTGGGGCGGTCAGCTTCTGGACCCACGCTCCCGTTCTCATCGTGCGGTCATTAAGGGCGATGTTTTTTGTCACGCCCAGCAACAGGGCGAGCATCAATTCGGCAACCGCTTCGTGATTCGAGTTGGGGGTGATAGTCAGTGCGATGTTGCGTTCCGTAGCAGCCGGGACGTTGACGCGGTCGTATCCGACTCCGGCTCGCGCGATGACGCGCAGCTTCGGACAGGCGTCGAGCACTCGCGGGGTGAAGTACTCGCCACCAGCGATGATCGCGACGCAGTCTTGAAGCTCAGCGATCGTTTCTTCTTCTGGCCCCAGCCCACGCGTGAACGTCGGGTTCTTCGGGTAGCGGATGTCGAACCCTGCGTCAGTCAAAGTTCGAGCGTACGGCGCTTCGGGCTTATGGAGGAACGCCTCGGGAGCAATCAACACAGTCGGCATCGGTCAGTCCTTTCAAGAAAAAGTGGGGCGGGATGGTACGCCGCTGATGGCTTCGATGCGACTGACGGACAAGATTGATCATTGCTCGTTGATCATTGGCTATTTGTCCGCGAATGACGAATGACCAAGGATTCAGGTTTTCCCGTTGTTACCGCTACTTCGGAATCGCTCGGCCGTGCGGATCAACGCCGGGGCGGTCGAGGTCATGGTCCAACTCGGCGAGCAATTCGGGATCGAGGAAGTGTTCGACCTGTTCGGCACTCTCGTGAAAGCGACCTTCGCCGAGCAGGAAGTGTTTCGCGAGGAACGATTCCCACAAGCGATGCGAGCGGACCAGTGTGCGTGCGGCCTCTCGCCCGATGTCCGTCAGTCGTGCGTCGGAGTGTGAGCCGGTCAGCCAACCGCGCCGCATCAGCAGCCACGTCGCGATCCGCGACTTCCACGAGTGTGTCGTGATGTAACGATGCCACGACGTTCGCTGGCGGACGTCTGATGAATCCGCATCGGCAATCACACGCGGGGCCGTTTCTTCCATGCGATAGAGCTGTCCCAGCACGTCCTCGCTGGCGATGCGCAGCTTGAGCAACAACCGATGCCAGACCCGAACAGCCAGGCCGTATCTCGGGCCGAGCAGCATTGCCAGCACGAACAGGAATCCGGCGGCGGCGGCCATCATTCCCGCCGAACTGGCGTCCTGGACATCGGCGATACCGATGCTCCGCGAGATCAGCGGCGGCAGAGTCAACGCCGAAACATGCCCCAACGCCGCGCTGATCGCCCCGATCAGCAGGCTTAGCCCGATCATTCGGGGCAGTCGATCTGTCAGCAGGTACGCGGTTGCGGGCGGAATGATCAGCATTGCGATCACCAGGATGCTGCCGACACTCTCGAACGCCGCGACCAACGTCATTGCCGTCAGCCCCATCAAGCCGTAGTGCATCGTCTGAGCCGGAATACCCAGTGTCGTGGCCAACGCCGGATCGAACGCGCTCAGCCGAAGCTCTTTGAACAACAATATGGTCAGCAGCAGATTGATCAGCAGGACGAATCCGTTGACGATGACAGCCCGCGGTACGCCTGACTTGCCGACAGTTTCCATCGGAGCGGTCACGATCTCACCGTAGAGCACGCAGTCCAGGTCGATGTGAACGTTGTCCGCAAACGCTCGGATCAGCAGGAGCCCCAGCGCGAACAGTGAGGTGAAGACGACGCCCAGCGCGGCGCTGCTCTCGACGTTCCCGAGTTTCTGCAACGACTCGGTCAACCATGCCGACAGGACGCCAACGACGATCGCTCCGACACACATCGCCACGTGCCGCACCGATAGCTCCGTCGTCGGGCTGATGACCTTGGCCTCCACCAGCCAATGCGACACGAAGAACGCGCCAACAACTCCCAACAAAGACGTGTGACTGATCGCATCCCCCATCAAGCTCTGCTTTCTCAGCAAGAGAAAACATCCCGGCAACGCACACGCCATCGCCGCCAGCGCCCCGATCACGACGATCCAGGTGTCGAGCAGCGTCCAAGTTTGCAGTGGAGTGAGGAGCGAGTTCACGGTGGTTGGTTGCTTCGTGTTGAATTTGACAAGGTGACGAGATGACAAGGTGAGAAACGCAGCTCGATTCAATCACCTTGTCACCGAGTCACCCCCTCATCTTGTCACGTTCCCGATGCTCCGATCGGATGCGGACTCGGTGGCACCCCATGCGGAGATTCGCCACCGAGGCGGCGTTCGAGTTCGGCCAATTGATCGGGATCGAGAACGTGTTCAATGCCATCCGCTCCGCGATCCACCAATCGTGGATCAAGGTCGGTTTGGGTGAGCAGATAAATCTCCCAAAGGCGATGCCGTCGGACGGCGTCGCGAGCTTCCTCAGCTCCGCGTAACGTCAGGTGGTATCCGTCCTTCGAACTTAAAACCAACAAGCCGTCACGAACGGCGGTCGCGATCAAGCCGTGAAAGCGACCTCTCGGCCATTGCCGCGTGACGGACAACACGAGGGCGTCGATCTCGTATATCGTGAGCGATTCTGGAGTCGTTTCGTCCGAGCCGAGAATTGGCTCGAGAAGTTCGTAGCAGGCTCGCAGCAAATCACTGCGACCGATCCGCTGCTCGAATTGACGTTGCGATCGCCATCTTGGAAACAGCCCGCGCTCCTTGCCGAAGACGAGGCTTACGAGGAACAGCACCGAACCCGTGAGCACGATGACTGCTCCTGCTGCCAGACGCGGAAACGACGAACTGAGCACGACACCCCCGGCACAGCTTACTCCGCCGATCACGGCGGCGAGGATCGACATGATTTTCAAATCGTTCGTCCAGAATCGAGCGGCTGTCGGCGGGATCAGCAACAAGGCCACAACCAGCAGCAGCCCGACGCTTTGCAGGCCGATCAACGTGACCGTCACGGCCATCAGCGTCAGCAGCCCATCGAGCATCGTCGTACGGTAGCCGCGAGCCGCTGCGAACTCTTCGTCAAAGCATAGCAGCGAGAGTTCCTTGAACACGCCGCCGCAGAGCACAATCACAGCGACCGAGATTCCGCCAATCAGCCACACGTCCGCCGCGACCAGCGAGGCTGTTTTGCCGAACACGAAGTCTCTCAAGCCGGCGACGTTTCCGGTTTTCGTTTTCTGCACGACGGTGAACAGCGCGGTCCCCACGCCGAAAAACAAGCCCAGCACGACCGCGAGCGCGGCGTCGTCTTTGATCCGTGTCCAACTCCGAATCGCCAACGTCATCGCCATGCCGAGCAATCCGGTGACGAATGCTCCGAGCAATAACACGCCTGTCGATCGTCCGCTGCCGGGCGAGAAGCGTTCGGCCAGCAGAAACGCGAGTGCGATTCCCGGCAACGCTGCATGACTGACGACGTCTGCTGCCAAGGCTCGCTTGCGCAGGATCAAGAACGCCCCGACCAACCCGCCACTGATGCCAAGCATCGTCGTCCCCGCCAACACGACGCGTGTGTTGTAATCGCGCAACGAGATCGCGCGCGAGAACAATTCCCACAACGAATCGTCAGCAAGCAGAGCCGAGGCAGACATCACCGACTCCTCGGCTGCGCCATCTTCTCGCTGAGTTGATCGAGCAGTGCCAATTTGCCGCCGTAAGTCTTTCGCAGGTTTTCTGGCGTGAAGACCTCTGCCGTTGGACCAGCTGCGATCAGACGCATGTTGAGCAACACCACTTCGTCGAAGTACTCGTCAACCGTCTGCAAATCGTGATGCACGACGATCACCGTCTTCCCCGATTCGCGGAGCGACCGCAGGACCTCCACGATCGCCCGTTCGGTCGAGGCATCGACTCCGGCAAACGGCTCATCCATGAAATACAGGTCGGCGTTCTGAGCCAACGCGCGAGCCAAAAAGACTCGCTGCTGCTGACCGCCCGAAAGCTGATTGATCTGCCGGTCCGCGAAGTCCGCCATCCCCACGCGATCGAGCGACTGCCTCGCAGCCTCGCGGTACTTCCGTGAGACACGCCGCAACCAGCCGATCTTGCGATACATTCCCATTGCCACAACGTCGAGCGCGGAGACCGGAAAATCCCAATCGACACTCGTACGTTGTGGAACGTAGCCGACACGATGACGCTGTTGAGAATATGGCTCGCCGAAGATCAGCACTTGTCCCGCCGCACGCGGCACCAGGTCGAGAGTGGCTTTGATGAGCGTCGTTTTTCCCGATCCGTTCGGCCCGACTATCGCGATCAACTTTCCGCTGGGAGCCTGGTAGTCGATGTTCCACAACACCGGCCGGCGATGATACGCGACCGTGACGTCTTCGATGAGCAATGGAACCATCGACGCCGGTGACTGAGCCGCGACGGGTCTCGGCAGCGGTTCCTGCATCGCTTCATGATCGACGACGACCGAGGTACTCATGGCTTCTCCACTGTTGATCGGAAACCGCCCTCAGGAGCTTGGCCTCCCAACGCCCGGGTGATCGTTGTGGCATTGTGATCGATCATGCCGATGTACGTTCCCTCGTAAGTGCCAGCCTCTCCCATCGCGTCGGAGAATACTTTACCGCCAATTTTGACCGTCCAGTCACGCTTCCCGGCCCCCTCAATGACGGCCTTCAGGCTTTTGTCAGAGACACTGCTCTCGACGAAGATCGCGCCGATCTTGTGCTCGACCAGAAAATCGACGAGCAGGTTGACATCAGCGACTCCGGCTTCGGACTCCGTCGAGATGCCTTGCACTGATTTGACCTCCATACCGTAGGCGCGAGCGAAATAGCCGAACGCATCGTGAGCGGTCACGAGCACTCGTTGCTGTTCGGGAATGGATTGGAGGCTCATCCGAACGTACTCATCCAATTTGACCAGTTTCTGCTGATACGCCTCCGCACGACTGCTGAAGTCCGTCGCATGATCGGGATCGAAGTCACGCATCGTCTTGGTGACCGTGTCGACGCACTGGCTCCAAAGTTTGACATCCATCCAGACGTGCGGATCGAAGTGGCCGTCGAATTCGGGAGGCTTCCGCAGAACCATCGGATCGAGCGATTCGGCGACGCCCACGACTGGCTTGCCGGATTTCAGTCGCGCGAGCGAGTCCTCCATTCGGCCCTCCAGCATCAAGCCGCCGTAAAAAATGACGTCGGCTTCGGTCAGACGCTTCACGTCTTCACGGGTCGGCTTGTAGAGATGTGGATCAACTCCTTCGCTCAGCAATCCGATGACCTCACCACGATCGCCGACGACTTCACGAACGATGTCCGTCAACATGCCGACGGTTGTCACAATCTGTGCCTTGCGAGCAGTGGTTTCCGCGCCGCCAGAAGTCACAGGGGCCACAGAGGCGGAGGTGCGATCGCCACTGCATCCGAAGGTGCCGATAAGACAGAGAATTAGCCAGAATTGGAACTTACGAAGCAGGAAAGCCATCGCGGGAACTCCTTCGAGGATCAACCGCTGATCCTCGAACTTAAAAGTTTGAGTGCCCAAAACCTATCGCGGGCCGGGAACTTGGTCAATCTCGTTCTCGGAACTTGGCGAAATTCGGGCTACAGCGAGCCGAGGAACTCGGTCATTTCACCGGCCGCGTGGCGGTCGCCGGTACGGAGCGCGACAGCGATCCCGGTTTGGAGCAACGGTTTCGCTTGATCGACCTCATCGAGGCGGACCAGCAACTGAGCCCATTGAAAGTAGCCGGCGACGTAGTCGGGATGGTCCTTCAGCAGTTTTCGAAAGTGCTCCTGCGCGATTTCATGCTGACCGTCCGAAGCGCAGCACATGGCCAAACCGTATCTCAGAAACGGATCGTTTGGCTCGGCGGCGAGAAGTTGTTCGAGTTGTTCGCGTCGTGACATTTGGGCAAACCTTGTCGCAGCGTGCGTTGAGGGATGAGTAAGCGAAGGAGGTCCAAGCGTGAGACAGTTTCGTGAATTGACCCTCGCCTGAACTCCCCATGTCCGTTTGTAGCGCGAGTAGCGATCGAAGGGAAGCACTCGCGACCGACGATTGCCGCCACGAACTAGGGAACGGTGAGCGAGGTTCGACACTTGATTCAACCGCCGACGGAGGACGTCGAAGCCGGCACTTCCTGGGTTCAGGAGCGACAAAGCCCTCACAATCGGACCTCGGTCGTGTTAGGCAAGTTTTACGCGTTCCGACGTGATGCCTGCAGCAGTTGTGACGCGAGAGTCGATGCACACGAGCACGGAGGTGGATGGATCGCGCTCCGTGAGTTTGGTCGGGTCCCTGCCGGAGGCAACAGGTCCCGAAGATCGTCCGTCGCATCTCGAGATCAGAATTCGCCTCCCATGCTGCTCCGACCTCTCGCATCCGGACTGTGTGTTGCTGCGATCGTTGTCAACAGTTTGGCCTTCGCCACTGAACTGCGGATGACTCCAGCCGTTAAAGCGATTCAAAAGGCGATGCCCTCTGTGGTCAACATCCACAGCGAGAAGCCTGCCGAAGACTCCGACAGCCATTTGACCGGAAAAGATCGCAAGATCAACGGCATGGGGACCGGAATCATCGTCGACGAGCGCGGCTATATCGTCACGAATCATCACGTTGTTGCTGGCGTCGAAACATTGCGAGCAACGCTTTCGGATGGCAGCACCTATACCGCTCGCGTGATTTCGTACGACAAAAAACATGATCTTGCGATCATCAAGGTCGACGCAACCAAGCCGCTCACAGTTATGCCGCTCGGCACGTCCTCAGACCTGATGCTCGGTGAGACGGTCTTCGCGATCGGCAATGCGTTCGGCTACGAGAACACGGCGACGCAAGGTTTGGTCAGCGCGCTGAAACGAGACGTCGAAGTCAATGAAAAGCAGGGGTACAAGAACCTGATTCAGACGGACGCCAGCATCAATCCCGGCAACAGCGGGGGACCGCTCATCAACATGGACGGCGATGTCATCGGCATCAACGTCGCCATCCGAGCCGGTGCACAACGCATTGGCTTCGCGATTCCGATGGATGATGCTCGTCGAATCATCGCCGAGTTACTCAGCTGTGAGCGACTCGCGCAGACGTATCACGGCACAATCCTGACCGATGTGAAAAAGGGTGAACAACGATTCGTCCGCGTCGAGGGCTTGAAGGCGAACAGTCCGGCGGAGCAATCGGGCCTGCGAGTTGGTGACGTGGTCACCAAGGTTGGCGCGATTCCAGTGGTCGATGCGACCGACTTCGAGCGTGCGTGCCTCGGACGTCCCGCCGGAGAGAAAGTCGAAGTCACGCTCAAACGAGGCGACAAAGTTGAAACCACAACCATGATGCTGGCGACTCTCGCTGGTGGACGTCGCACTGGAGATTCGAACCAAGGGATCGTGCGTGCTCAAAGCGAGGATGCGACTCACGACAAAGCGTTTCGGATGATGGGAATTCGAATCTCTCCCGTTTCCGAAGCTGAGAAGCGACAGCTCGGCGACAAGTACCGTGGTGGAATGAAAGTCACGGAAGTAAAAGCCCAGAGCAACGCCGCTCAGAACGGCATTCGAGTCGGAGACGTGTTGGTTGGTCTGCACGTCTGGGAAACTGTGACCTACGACAACATCAACTACGTGCTCGACCACCAGCAACTGCACACGTTCAACCCGCTGAAGTTCTACATCCTGCGCGGTTCCGAGACGCTCTACGGACACCTGCAAGTGGCCCCGCTTCAGACGGCGACGAAGACGAAATAGAAGTCTCGCTGACGAATGGCCGGGCATCAGCTCTCTGAATTCTATATGCTCCTCGTGTTCGAACTCCTTTGTTCTTCGCGAGACTGCTCGTGCCCGACCGCAATGAACTCGCTCTGATCGACTGGATTCGCCAGCGAGCCGCGTTTGTCTCGAATCTGCAAGTCGGCATTGGCGACGATTGTGCTGTTTGGCAGCCCAGCGGTTCGCCCCTGCTGTTCACGACCGATGTGCTGATGGAGGGCGTCGACTTCCGAGTCGACGAGACGACGCCTCAACTGATCGGTCGCAAAGCGATGGCCGTGAACCTCAGCGACATCGCGGCAATGGCTGGACGACCGCTGGCGGCGCTGGTGGGTGTTGCTCTGCCGAAGTTGCGAGGCTTTGACTTTGCCAAGCAACTTCACGAGGGGATGCAGTCGCTCGCCGATGAGTTTGGCGTCGCAATCGTCGGCGGCGACACGAACACTTGGGACGGACCGCTCGTCATCAGCGCGACCCTGATTGGTGAGGCGACGGAACAAGGTCCGGTTCGACGTTCGGGTGCGAAGCCGGGAGATTGGCTATTTGTCACCGGCCCGCTCGGCGGCAGCATCCTTGGTCATCATTTAACGTTCACTCCGCGAGTCCGCGAGGCCCAGGAACTACACCGTCTGGTCGATTTGCATGCGATGATCGACCTCAGCGATGGACTCGCTGCTGACCTGCATCATCTGCTCGACGAAAGCGGTGTCGGTGCGACGTTGTTTGAAGATGCTATTCCAATTTCTAAAGCGGCAGGTGGGATGACTGACAACCGCAATTCGCTCGATCATGCTCTGAACGATGGCGAGGACTTTGAATTACTCTTCGCCGTCTCAGCCAGCGACGGGGCGAAGCTTCTCCCGACGACAGGCAATGCCACCGCGATGCGGATCGGTGAAGTCGAGAGTCACCCGGGATGTCGCATTCAGATGCGTGACAGGATCGTGCGCGAGGTGAAGCGGGGCGGCTGGGAGCACTCGTTTTGAGTTGCCTGGCGGTCAGTTTGCCCAGCACGACGCGCGAGCGAGTGGTTGTTTCAGCGGAGCAGGGCCGCTCGCTTGCGCATCGTGCTTGTCGGGCAAGGCAATAATGCCGGTCACTTTCCCAGCAGAGTCTGTTCGACGTACTTCGTGTGGACGGTGCCGGCTGCGAAGTTGGAGTCGCGAAGCATTCGTTTCTGAAGCGGGATTGTCGTTTTCACGCCCTCGATGACGAACTCGTCGAGTGCTCGCAACATGGTCGTGATGGCTTGCGCTCGCGTCGGACGGTGGACGATCAATTTGCCGATCATCGAATCGTAGTATGGCGGGATGCGGTAGCCTTCATAGACATGCGAGTCAAAGCGGACTCCCGGCCCGCCGGGCAGACGCAGCTTGGTGATCGTGCCGGGTGAGCCTCGGAAATCGTTATCCGGGTCTTCGGCGTTGATGCGGATTTCGATCGCGTGGCCTCGACACTCGATGTCCTTTTGCTTCCACGGCAACTCTTCGCCGGCGGCGACTCGGATTTGAGCTTGGATCAAATCGGTGTCGGTGACGAGTTCCGTGACCGGATGCTCGACCTGGATGCGGGCGTTGACTTCGATGAAATAAAAATTGTTGTCCTTATCGACGATGAACTCGCAGGTGCCGGCGTTCGTGTAGTTCGCGGCTTTCGCGAGCCGGCACGCGGCAGCGCAAATCTCCTCGCGGACATTCTTCGGCAGCTTCGGACTCGGAGCTTCCTCGATCAGCTTTTGGTGTTTGCGTTGCATCGAGCAATCGCGTTCCCACAGGTGGACGACGTTGCCGTGCGTGTCGGCGATGAACTGCACCTCGACGTGCCGGGGGTTCTCGACGTACTTCTCCATGTAGACGCCAGCGTTTTTGAACGCCTTCTCGGCTTCTTGAGCCGCCTGCTTCAGGCCGCTGACGAGTTCGGCTTCATCGCGAGCGACCCGCATCCCCTTGCCGCCGCCGCCAGCCGTGGCCTTGATGAGAATCGGATAGCCGATCTGCTTGGCCGTTTTGATCGCGGCTTTATCGTCGGTGACCAGTCCCTCGGTGCCGGGGACGGTCGGGACTTTGGCCTCCATCGCGGCCGTGCGAGCGGTCACTTTGTCGCCGAGCCGCCCCATCGCCTCGTGGCTGGGGCCGATGAACGTGATCTTGCACTCTTTGCAGACCTCGGCGAAGTGCGCGTTCTCGGAGAGAAACCCGTAGCCGGGATGAATCGCCTGCGCCCCGCTGACCTCGCACGCGCTGATGATCCGCTTGATTTGCAGATAACTCTCGCTGGCCGCCGCCGGCCCGATGCAATACGCCTCGTCCGCCAGCGACAGGTAATGCGCCCCGCGATCCCCTTCGCTGAAGACAGCGACGGTTTCGATACCCAGCTCTTTGCAGGCCCGAATAATTCGAAGTGCGATCTCGCCTCGGTTGGCGATGAGAATGCGTTGAAACATGCGTCTCTCTTTGGAGTGCGGTGATGCATCACCGCACTCTCAATAAATTACGGCTTCACTCGGAACAGCGGCTGGCCGTATTCGACGGCGTCGCCGTTGTTGACGAGGACCTCGGTGATCGTGCCGGAGATCTCGGAGGGGATTTGGTTGAAGACTTTCATCGCCTCGATGATGCAGACGACCGTGTCAGGCTTGACCGTCGAGCCGACTTTCACAAACGTCGGCTCGCCGGGTGTTGGCGAGGCGTAGAACGTTCCGACCGTCGGACTCTTGATCACCAGGCCATCTGCCGCAGCCGAGGCTGCCGCCGGGGCACTCGGAGCCGCCGCTTGCGGGGCCGGCGCGTGATGGACGGCTGGCGGAGCGTAGTTCGGAGCCGGCGGCGCGTACCCGCCGGGAGCCATCATATTGATGACTTCGGCCGGGCCGCGTCGGAGCACCCAGCGTTCCTCGGCTTTCCGAAGATTGACCTCGGTGACGCCGTGCTTTTCCATCATCTCAATGAGTTCGCGAACCCGTTCGAGATCGAACGAACCCGCCGGGGGAGATTTGTCAGCCATGCGTGGTTTGCCTCGTGGTTTGGTCATTTTTGGAGTGGGGCGGGTCATCACCGCTTTGGTTTGCGGCGAAGCCGCTTTGGTTTTTTGTGTAAGTTGGCTGATTTTAAGAAATGAAAGTGGCGGCGCCACGATCAAAGGCGGTGCAGATACCCGCTCTCCCAATCAGCCCAGGTCTTTCGGTAACGATGACAACACCTCATTGCCGTCCGGCGTGACAAGCACGTCGTCTTCGATCCGCACGCCGCCGAATCCCGGCAGATAAATCCCCGGTTCGACGGTCACGATGTTTCCGGGCTGCAGTTCGCCTTCCGCAATGCTGCTGAGTCGGGGTTCCTCGTGAATGTACAGGCCGATGCCGTGCCCTAACCCGTGGCCGAAGAAGTCGCCGTAGCCAGCCTCTTCGATCACCCTGCGAGCGGCCGAGTCCACCTCTTTGAGCTTGGCTCCGGGGTAGATCGCGGCGATGCCGGCAAGCTGAGCTTTGAGCACAACTCCATGAAGTTCCAGAAGTTGGCTGGGGACGGTACCGGTGGCCAAAACACGGGTCAAGTCAGACCGATAGCCACTGGGAAGAGCCGCTCCCCAGTCCACGAGCAGGAACGTCGACTCGCTGATTCGGCGCTCGCCAGGTCGATAGTGCGGCATCGCCGATCGGTCACCTACGGCGATGATCGGTTCGAACGCGGCGCGATCCGCTCCGAGCCGTCGCATGGAGTGTTCCAACTCGTGAGCGACTTGCCGCTCGGTCAGGTCGTCGGTGAGCGTGGCCTTCATGGCGATGAACGCTCGCTCGGCGATGCGGATAGCGAGCCGGGTGGCGGCGATCTCGTCATCGTCTTTGATTTGGCGGAGCCTCTCGACAATGTCGGCCAGCGGTTTGATTTCGATTCCCTTGCCGGCATCGGTCTTGTCGATCGCGTCTTGGATTCGAGCACGTTCACTGACGGTCAGGATGTGCGACTCAACTGCCAGTTTTTGTGGCCGAGCCTTCGCGATCACCGCGGCGGTTTGGTCGTGTGTTTTCGTCTTTTGCGTCCGAATGTCGACTTCCAAACCTGGGCATTCCTCAGAAATCTGCGTCTGATACCGGCTGTCCGAGATCAGCACGCGGACGCTCGACCCGATGAGCAGTGCGCTGCTGTCCCCCGAAAAGCCGGTGAGGTAGCTGACGTTCGATACGCCCGTGACGAGCATCGCATCGACTTCGGCCTCGCGAAGGCGTGACAGTAGTTTGTCTTGTCGAGCCAGGAATCGTTCGGGTGGCATAGTTTTCCTCTGAAGGTGGACACGGATCGTAGACCAATCGGTTACGATCGCCAACAAATCTCGGTTTCTGGTCGATCGCCTTCGTATTTCGCGTTCGAGTGCGGACATTTTTGAGCTGGGCCGTCGGTCGTGCCGCCGCCGCGCGATTCTGCCGCCCCATTTCCAACGAGGCCAATGGTGCGACTTCCTGTCATGCGTGGCGTCATTGACCGCAGGATTCTGGTCAATTACCGAGTCGATCCGACCGTGCTGGCTCCGCTGTTGCCAGCTCCTTTTCGACCGAAAATAGTGCGTGGTTTCGGGCTGGTGGGGATTTGCTTGATCCGGCTTAAGGAAATCCGCCCGTCATTTTTGCCATCGTGGCTGGGAGTTTCCTCCGAGAACGCCGCGCATCGCACGGCCGTCGAATGGGACGAAGATGGATCGACTCGCGGGGGAGTCTACGTCCGCCGCCGCGATACAAACTCGTGGCTCAACACGCTGGTCGGCGGACGGCTGTTTCCCGGATTCCACCACCATGCGACTTTCGAGGTTCGAGAATCCCCCGAGACTCTGGCGGTAACAATGCGGAGCGACGATGACGCGACCAGCCTGAGCGTTCGCGGACACCTCACCCCAAAATGGTCACCGACGTCGGTGTTCTCGTCGCTTTCCGAGGCGTCGGCGTTCTTTGAGGCGGGGGCGATCGGCTACTCTGCAACTCCGGTGGCTTCGCGGTTTCAAGGACTCGAACTGCGCTGCAGCCACTGGTACGTCGATCCACTGGAGGTCGAGGAAGTCCGCTCGAACTTCTTCGAGAACTCATCACTGTTTCCGAAAGGCTCGATCGAGTTCGACTGTGCCTTGCTGATGCGAAACATCGCTCACGAATGGCATGAGCAAGCCGATCTGTGCTGCGCGGCTGCATGAGTCACCGGCGGTCGATAGACTGCGAACTTGATTTTCGTTTTCCCCAAGAGGCTGCTACCTCGTGACCACACCCGCTACTGCTATCACGGACTCTGCGAGAGTCGATCTGGATCGCCAACGTCGCTGCGGTTTTCCAGAGGTTGTTTACTGCGAAGGGAAGAGCGTCGAGGCGGTCGAGCAGATTTTTGAGGCACTCGTCGCCGCCGGCCAAGACGCGTTCGCGACTCGTGCCTCAGCCGAGCAATCGGCCGCGATTCAGCGGCGTTTTCCTCAGGCGATGCTCAATTTGGTGGCACGCACGATCCGAGTTCCGTTGCCCGGCAAGCATCCGCCGGTTGGCAAAGTCGCGGTCGTGACGGCCGGCACGTCGGATCGCCCCGTGGCAGAAGAAGCGCTGGAAACGCTGCACTGGATGGGCTGTGCGGTTGAGCGAATTGAGGATGTCGGAGTCGCCGGGCCGCAGCGGCTGTTGGCGGTCGTGCCGCAGCTTCAGGATTGCGACGTGGTAGTTGTCGTCGCCGGAATGGAAGGTGCGCTGCCGTCGGTGGTCGGCGGTCACGTCGCTTGTCCGGTGATCGCAGTGCCGACGAGCGTTGGTTACGGTGCGTCGTTCGGCGGCATCGCCGCACTGCTGGGAATGCTGAACAGCTGCGCGGCCAATGTGACGGTTGTGAACATCGACGCAGGATTCAAGGCGGGATATGTGGCGGGAATGATCGCGAAGCAGAAGTCAGAAGGCAGAAAGCAGTAGGCAGTTTCATGCGGATGATCGACCAACTTCCGTCGGCACCGGTTCGGCCGGCGGACGCACACAAGGGGACGTTTGGGCGAGTGCTCGTGATCGGCGGCAGCCGTGGCATGTCCGGTGCGACGAGTCTGGCTGGCCTGGGAGCGTTGCGCGGAGGAGCGGGCTTGGTCTACCTCGCCGTTCCCAGCGAGATTCTACCGGTCGTCGCCGCGATGGAGCCGTCGTACTTGACGATTCCGCTGGCGACCGACGAGGAACACGGCTGCCTCTCAGCCGATGGGCTTAAAGGGTTGAGAACGGCGTGCGTGGGGAAGGATGCCCTTGCGCTCGGACCTGGATTGGGCCAGTCACGCGGTGTGGCAACGATCGTAAACTCATTGTTCTCAGAAGTATCGCAGCCGATGGTGGTCGATGCCGATGCTTTGAATGTGCTCGCGCCGCAGAGGGCCGCTGGGCCACGGATTCTTACGCCGCATCCGGGCGAGTTCGCTCGACTGATCGGCAGCGACATCGCAACTGTCCAGCAGCAGCGAGCGAAACTGGCGGCAGAATTCGCGGCGGCTCACCGCGTCATCTTGGTGCTGAAAGGTCAGGGGACCGTCGTCACTGACGGTGATCGCGTTGCGATCAATCGCACCGGCAATCCGGGGATGGCGACTGGCGGCAGCGGCGATGTCCTGACCGGCTTGATCGCCGCGTTATTGGCTCAAGGAATGCCGGCCTTCGAGGCCGCGCAGCTCGGAGCGCATCTGCACGGACTGGCCGGAGATCTTGCGGCAGCGGAGTTGTCTCAACCGGCGCTGATCGCGTCGGACCTGCCGAAGTTTTTAGCTCAAGCTTGGCAACGGTATCTCGGTTGAGCGACTCGATCACTTGGCGGCCAGCGGGATCTCCGGGCTGGATGCTTCGGGATGTCGCTTTAGAAGCTCGCTGAGTTGGAACGAGAAGTATTTTTGCTCAGCGGCCGGTTTCTTGTCAGCCGTGGCATTCGCGACCCAGAGTTTCGTGGATTTCGGTTCGAACAACACGTTGTGCAAGTTGGACTTCATCGCAACGGGTCGGGACATCAACTCGATCGCCGCTGCGGTATCGAATTTTCCGTGGCCGGCCTGGGCTCGTTCGACCAGCAGCTTGTAGCGGTCGCCTGCCGAGAGCAGGACGCAGTCCTTCACGGCAGTCGGCAGTAGCGGGTGCGACTCCCCTTGTTTGACAAGCGAGAAGACTCCGGCCGAGGCTTCCATCCCGACGGCGGTGTTCGTCTTGCCGTCGGCGACGACATAAAAGTACTGGCAGGTGCGGCGATTGTCGCGAAAGATGCTGATCGCGGTGTCGAGGTCTTTTCCCTTTTCGAGCACTTCGCGGACGAGGAACGCCATCGGGACGCCGGTCCAAAGACCGAGTCCGCCTCCTCCCATTTCGCCGACGCTGACGTGTTCGGCGTTCATCCCCGTCACCGAGCCGATGAACCCTGCGTAGGTCACGTTGACGAAAGGAATCCCGCCATCCGGTTCAGCGACGACGAGCACGGCGTGTTCCTGCAGGCCCCAGTCGATGGCGTAGTCGAGCACTCGGCCGTGATACAGCGTGCCGTCTTTCGTGGCAGAGTTGGCAATCGCGAAGCCGCTGCAATGGAACAATTCGGGAATGAAATTGCCGGCTCGAGCATCGGACACCTTGAGGCCAGAACCCTCGGCGAGTCCCGCGAGTTCTTCGAAATATTTCTTCGGGACGTACTGCTCTTGGATGCCGATGATTAACTCAATGCCGTGCCGCGGCTTGACTTTAAGGCCGGCGACTTCGACAAGAGTCGTCTCACCTTTGACGTCCAGAATGTTATGCATGTTCGAGCGGACTTTGTCCCGAAGCAGTGCTCCGTGCTGAAAGCCCATTTCGCGGGGAGTCCCTTTCAGGTGCAGTACGTCGTAGCCTTCGATCCGTTCCAGCCAGCCTTTTCCGCAGCGAGCCACCGTCTGAGCGGCAACAGGGTCGGACCAGGGTGCCAATACGATCCACATGGCGACACAAGCCAAGGCCAAGCGAACTCGCGAAGACAGCATGGGAAACTCCTTTAGCTAGCAGTGGACTACCGCGACCAAGAATTGAATGGCAAATGAGGTTATCAACCCCAAATGCCCGTATCTAGGTTGTTTGGCTGATTGATTGCCAACCGGCAATCCCCGGCAAGAACCCGGTTTGGGGTCATTGACGTTGGAAAATCAAGAGCCGTATCATCCGGGCCATGTGATTGGCGGAGAGCTGGTCGCGTCGCCGTTCATTCAGTGATTTCTTTCCCGGCGACTTTCATCACATCGGTAGAATTCCTCGGATGTTTCAGGACTTCGGCAAGCTGGTATCACGAACGTGGCCGTTGTTGCTGGTCGCTTGGCTGGTGGTTTTGATCGGCCTGAAATTACTGGCTCCATCTTGGGGAAGTGTGGCCCGCTCCGGCGAATTCGCGTTTTTGCCAAAGGATTCTCCCAGCCTGGCTGCGGAGGAGATTTTCCAAAAGGCATGGGGAACACCGCTTGCCAGCAACCTGGTGATTGTCGTGCGTCGCGAGAGCTCGCCGACCGGACTGCTCGACGGCGACAAAGCCTTTATCAATGAGGTTTTACGAGAACGGCTACAAAAGATTGGCGACGAGGAAACGGCCTTTCTTCAGCCGCAGACTGCACAGCCTGCGAACATTCCTCGACAGGCCAGCGGTGAAGAAGCTGGCTCTGCCGATGAACTCAAAACCATCGAGGTTCGAACCCTCTCGGACAAATCGGTGGGCCGACTTCTCAACAGCGAAGATAGGCAGGCGTCGCTTGTCCTGATGGAACTTCCGACTGAGTTCTTGGACTCCCGCAACGCCCGATTGATCGAGCGAGTCGAGAAACTGATCGAGCGCAATGGGGAACTGCAATCCAACGGGCTTGTCCCGAGCGGTCTGGACTTGGCATTGAGCGGGTCCGCGACGGTTGGCCGGGACATGATGCGGGCAGCGCGTGAAAGCTCGCGAGACACAGAGCACTGGACGGTCTTGCTGGTCTTGTTCCTGCTGATTCTGATCTACCATGCTCCGCTGATGGCAATAATTCCGCTGATGACCGTTGCGGTCGCCACGGAAATTTCGCTGGCTCTGCTGGCCTGCCTTGCGCAAGCCGGGGTCGTCAATCTGTTCTCCGGCATCGAAGTCTATGTCAAGGTGCTCAGTTATGGGGTTGGTGTCGATTACTGCTTATTTCTAATTGCCCGGTACAGGGAGGAATTAAACGAGGGTGCGACGCTCGACCAAGCGGTAGAGAACTCGCTGGCCAAAGTCGGCCATGCCCTAATCGCGAGCGCCGGGACAGTCATCTGCGGCATCTTCATGATGTACTTCGCTGAGTTCGGAAAATTCAGTCAAGCGGGGATTGCCATCACCGTTGGCTTGGTGATTGTGTTGATGGCGGCACTCACATTTTCGCCGGCACTGTTGCGGATGGCCCGGCACTGGGCGTTCTGGCCGCGCCCCACCGGTCAAAGTCTCGTACAGACCGCCGGATGGGTTTCGGCGACATCGCTATGGTCACGGTTCTTCGAGCGGAACTGGGGGCAACTGGCTTGGACGAAAGTCAGCGACTTGGTGCGATGCCGACCCGGCACCGTGCTGCTGACCAGTGTCCTGATCATGGCGCCATTTGCCTGGGTCGGCGTGCAGTTTCATGGCCACCTCAGTTATGGCTTGCTTAGCGAATTGCCGCAAGAAACCACCAGCGTTGTTGGGGCCGTGGCGGTTGCAGAGCATTATCCTCCGGGAATCGCCGGGCCTATCACGGTGCTCATTCAGGCGGAATCGGGGTCGTTTCTCGATGAGGATGACGGCAAATTGACCGACCAAGCCAAGGCCATCATCAAAATGCTGACCGAGCAACTTCGAGAACAGCAGGAAGAACTGCAATTAGCCGACGTCCGCACGATGTTGCATCCGTTTGGCGGGGGACTTTCCAACATCGCTCATGATGATGCGGCGCGGCAGAGCAGCGATTCGGAAATCCAACTGACAAGCGGATCGAAGCTGCTCAGCGGTCTTGCCAATAAGTTGGAATCCCAGCGCATGACTCAGCACTACGTCAGTTCCAACGGCGACCTGCAGGGGCGCGTCCTGCGATTCGATCTTGTCTTGCAAGAGGATCCATTCGCACGCAACAGCATCGCACAATTCGAATCGATTCGCCGTTCGATCGAAGCATCGATTCCGGCAGGAATGAAAGTTTTCACACTGGGTCCGACCGCGAGCATTCGTGATCTCAAAGCGGTGACCGACCGCGATCAAATCCGAATCGATATCCTCGTCCTCGGGGGAGTGTTTTTGATTTTAATGGCGTTGTTGCGGCGACTGACGATCTCGCTGTACCTGATCGTCAGCGTCTTCTTTAGCTATCTGGTGACACTGGGAATGACCTTCGCCGTCTACTGGCTGATGAATCCTTCCGGGTTTGCGGGGTTGGACTGGAAGGTGCCGATGTTTCTGTTCACGATCCTGATTGCGGTCGGCGAAGACTACAACATCTTTTTGATGACTCGCATCGACGAAGAACAACGCCGGCATGGTCCGGTGGTTGGCGTCATCGTCGCCCTGCAAAAGACAGGCAGCATCATTTCGAGTTGCGGTATCATCATGGCAGGAACATTTTGCTCGCTGCTGGCTGGATCGCTGGTGGGACTCCATCAATTGGGCTTTGCGCTGGCCTTCGGCGTGCTCTTGGATACGTTCGTCGTGCGGCCGATTCTCGTGCCGGCATTTCTGGTGCTGCTGTACGACGGGCGTCTGAAAAGCCTCAAACATTTGCTGGCTCGCGCTGACCAACCATTGTCATCTGCGGCCGAAGTGACTCAACCCGTGGATGTGGGAGGCGAATGATGCGTGGAGCGGCTTGGATCGCATTTTTGATCATCTGCGTTGTGACGCTCAGTCACAGGAGTGTGGCCCAAGACTCCATCCCAGGTTGGCACTCGAATCTGGAGGAAGCTCGCAAGCTGGCGGAATCGACGGGCAAGCCCTTGTTCATCACGTTTCGTTGCGTGCGTTGACCGGAGTGTTGGCTGTGGGATGGGCAGGTTGCTCAGGAAGACCCCGAAATCCGTCAAGCTCGTGCGGACTATATCTGCGTCCGCGTGACCTCGATGAATCGGGTGGACATTGCGCGCTTCGAGTTTGACTTCGACACGACTTGGGCCGCCTTCTTCACGGACTCGAAGCTGCGCATCTACAGCCGGTACGGAGGCCGCGACGAGCATGAACCGGAATCGCGGCTCAGCAAATCATCATTATTGCAAACTATGCGTGAGTCATTGGACGCTCACAAATTGGCTCGGGCCACGGTAACCGGCGGGGCCGAGGCTGTGCCGCCAGCGGCGCCGATTTGGCATCCAGAGCCGATTTCGTCGACGACACCGCTCGACATTCCGCTGCTGAAGAAGAGTCACAACGGCTGTGTTCACTGTCACCAAATTCGTGAATACAGCCTGTTGCAGGCGTATCACGACAAGCGTTTCCAGCGTGAGATGTTGTTCACGTATCCGCTGCCCGAATCGCTCGGTATCGAGGTCGACCGCGTTCACGGGCATCGTGTGGCAAAAGTTGGAGATGGTTCCCCAGCCGCCGATGCCAAGCTGAGTTCTGGAGACATTATCACCCGCTGCGCAGAAGTGCCGATTCGTTCGGACCTCGACTTGCGGTGGGCGTTGCATCGTCTGCCACCGACGAGCAAACGAGTGACTCTGCTGGTGGAACGACAAATGTCCAATCTTGGCGATTCAGCGGCGCGTTCCACCGAAATCGTTTTGTCGCTGCCAAACGGGTGGCGGCAAAGCGAATTGAGTTGGCGCAAGTCCTCCCGCAGCGTTCCTTCGGATTGGGGTTTTCGCGGCGCGGCGCTCGCCAAGTTTGAACGTCGCGAAGCCAATTTGCCGGAGTCGGGCTTGGCCATTCGAGTCTTGTCGATCAAGCCGCGAGGATTTGCGCAAGCTCTTGGTCTGCACAAAGGTGACGTCATCACGGGCTTAGCGGGGGACACACGCGAACGTTCGCTCGACCGACTTCGTTCGGACATGCTGCGACGCTTTGCCCCAGGCGACGAGGTTCGGCTGACAGTCCTCCGGAGCGAGCAAACGCTGGAACTCAGCGGAAAATTCCCCGCTTGGTTTACGGAAGAAACAACAGTGCCGTGATTCGCTCGGAAGAATCACTCCGGCAAAAGGCGGGCGATCAGCAGGCTGCGGTCGTCGACCTGGCCGGGAGCGGCGAAGGCACTCTGTCGGTTCCAGACACGATTCAGCAGCGTGAGAGTGTCGGCTGCATGGAGATTGGGCTCGAGCGACCGCAGGATGCCGTCTATTCCGAAAAACTTGGAATCAACACTGCGTGTTTCGGAGACGCCGTCACTGTAGCAGACCAGGACGTCGCGAGGTTGCAGTTCGATCGAGTCCGAGGTGTATTTGGTCTCCTCGACGATTCCCAACAACAAATCGTGCGATGCCACCGAAATGACTTCGTCACCGCGCAGGAGTAATGGGCTTGGATGTCCCGCATTGGTGTACGTGAACTTGTTTGTCTGCGTATTGAGTACGCCGTAGACGAGGCTCATGAAATGCGGCAGTCGCCGAGTGTGAAACAAGGATCGATTAACGAGTTCGAGAACTCGCGCCGTGTCACGGGCGTCCTCCGGGCGGCTCGCCAGTTGGGCTTCGAGAGCTCCGTGAACTCCGGTCATCACGACTGCGGCAGGAACGCTGTTGCCGGTCGCGTCACCAATAAAGATGGCGATCTCGTGGCCAGAAAGCGCCCTGATCTCACACAAATCTCCGCCGATCTCGAAGCGGCTACTCACGCGCCAGGCGGCCTCGAAGTTCGATCGCCGCAGCGTCCTGGCGGGCGCATCGCCTTCCGTCTCATTGAGCGACAAGAGCTCATTGCGCAACCGTTGGTGCGTCGCGGATTCGCGTTGCCAGACGACTTGTTCCAGCAGCGATGCGATCTGAAAACTCAGCGAATCCAGAAGCTGCTTTTCGCGCGGTTCGAGGATCCTCTGCCGACGATCGAAGAACCACAATGTTCCCAGCACACCACAGGCGGCTTGCACTGGCAGGCAGAAGCCGATCGAAGCATCGGCCGGCAGCCAGCCATTCGACGTTCCATCATCTCGCCGCAGCACAATGTGTGTACCGCACGACAGCACTTGCAGGTCCGGCGGTTCATTCCGCAACAACCGATTCGCCTGCGGGATGAATTGAAATTCGATTCGATGGGACACACGCAGCCGCAACTCATCGCCAGAAGGTTCCATTAGGAAAAGTCCGGCAGATCGAAAGCCGGTTAACTGCAGCCCGGCCCGCAGCAGTTGTTTGATCGCACCGAGCATCTCCGATCCCTGAGGAACGGACTGTTTGCGATTGACGAATGGCTCAAGCTCAAGAGTCTGGACGTCCGATTGGCGAATCGTTGAGAAGACTTGTTGAACCAAATCGGCCAGCCCCTGGGAGAGTTGGCTGACCATCGCAAACGATCGATCAACTTGTCGCTCGTGAGGCAAATCGAGTCGCAATTGGCCGAGCAGTTGTTGGCCGTCGCGAAGCTCGGTTTGCCAGCAGGATTGCCGAGGAATCATCAACGCGCTGTCGGAGGATTGATCCGCCGGAATATATCTCAGCGGCCAACCAGTCGCGTTGGAAAAATGCGTACACAATTCCGGCACCCACTCGTCGGAACGACGCTGCGGGTAACCTCGTGTTTTGGGTGCGGCCATCATCACAGACTCTGGGAAGGAGGTCTGATTGAGATCGGCCTTTTTGAGGAATTTGACGACTGTTGTTCACTGCGTCGAGCAGCCTCGCGAAGCGCGATGGGCGGTCTTGCGGCTTGAGTCGCCAAAACCGAAGGCATTACAGTGCGGTCGTCGGGATGTGCCGATTTGGCCGATTGATCCAGTTTTTGGAGGTCTGCGGATGAAAGCGATTCGTGGTTGCGCTGGTGTGGCGTGTCTGGTTGCTGCAGTGGTTGCCTTTGGAGCTGACGAGTCAGCGACTGTTACGATCCGAAACGCTCACTTGTGTTGCGGCGGATGCGTTGATGGCGCGAAGAGCGCCCTCGACGGCCTCGAAGGAATTTCGGAGGTGAAGGCGGACGTGAACAGCAAGTCGATCGTCTTCGCGGCCAAAAGCGAACAGGCCGCAATGAAAGGGATCGAGAGTCTTGCCGACCATGGTTTTTTCGGCAAAGCGGCGTTCGGAAAGAAGGATTTGAATTTTCCGGAGGTCGGAGCCAAGAAGGGCGAGAAGCGAGATTCGCTGACATTTACCGGAGTGCATCTTTGCTGCGGAGCATGCCGAAAAGCGGTTCACGAGGCGTTCACGAAACTCGACGGCATGACATCGATGGAGATTGACGCGGCGGCTCAGACTGTGAAACTCAACGGGGCAGGACTGGTTGTTGCGGACGCAGTCGCGTTGCTGCAAAAGGCTGGCTTCTACGGCAAACTCGCGAAAGCCGAAAAGAAGTGACAATGGATTCGGATGGGCGCATGCATCGCGATCCGAGTGCTCAATCGAAGCCCCGCGTCAATCGTTCGGGCTGTCTGCCGATCCTGCGTCTGCCATTGGAGTCGCTTGAGCGACTCGCGAAACACTTGTTGCCGCTGGTTTCGCCGCGACTGGGGTTTCCATGTCGCTTTCAAGTTCGGCGAGGATGCCGTCGTCGATTTCCGAGAGGTCTCGGGGCGGAAGTTGGGACAAAGTTTTCCCGGTCGAGTCCGTTTCATCGGCGTCGGTTGTGCGACGAATGGACGGCCCCGATTTGGCGGGTTTGAACTTCGGCTTCCGATTCGTCGAGTCCGAGGACTCAGCCGCGTCATTTGACTGTTCCGTCACTTTTCCCGAGGGCTTCGTTGTCGGCCGCAGAGTTTTCACTGTTTGGTCTGGTGAGATGCGACTGGATGAGTGGACGCTGCCGATTGAGCCGCTGGTCGAGCGTGTCTCAGTAAGATCGGGGATGTTCAGCTTCATGCCGATCTTCAAATCGTTCACGCTTTTCAATTGGTCACGATTGGCCTGAAAAACTTCTTGATACCGAGCCTGGCTGCCCAGGTACTTTCCAGCGATCGAGGACAACGTCTCTCCATCGGTGACAATGTGGGTGCGACCTTTGGCCGACGTCGCAGTCAAGGCATCGGTGCCGCCTCGGCGAGCCGTTGATTGGTCCTTGTTGGCAACATCCCATTCAGTGTTGTGAATCGGAATCGGAACGGCCGGCGCATCCTGCGGCGAAGGCGTGAGTGTCGAGAATTCTGACGACATTGGATTTCGGTCGTTGCCGAAAAGCGGATCTCGCGAACCATTCACGCGGTTGCGTTGAGCGGTTCCAGGGCTGGAGGACGGATTGTCTCGGAGAAAATCTGGCAAGTCGTTTGGATCGAAACCACTCCGAGATCGTTCGGCCGCACGTCGCGGATCGTTTCCGCGAGTTCGAGTGTCCGGGTCCGAGTACGGTCTGCGGTTGAGGTGCGCGATCTCTTGATCGAGTTTGTTTGGGTCCTGCAGCTCTGGCCCGTTGTTCCGAGGCGCGTCGTCTCGAAAAAAGAACGCTCCAACGATGCTGCACAGCAGGATCGCCAACGCCAATCCCACTTTTTTGTCCCGGTGCATGACTTGAGTCTCCTTTGCCGCAGTAAACACACGAGGTGCGATCTCAAGGAGAATGTGCGCTATGCGCGGACGTTGACGGTTTGAAACATGCCGGCAGTTCAAGAATTTCAGGCATGACCGGCCGGATGCTCCGGTCTTGAGTGATTTGCGCGAGCCATCGCCAGATTTCCTGAAGCGACCTGTCTGCGAATTTGACTTCGCGACAATCGTTACTTTCGGACAACTCGGTGCGATCCACCAACTGCCGACACAGGTCGCAACGGATCAATACTTCGTTTCGGACTCGAAAAGCATTTGATATCTTGCCGCCTCGCTTCGGGGCGTTTGTGACATAACAACAGGGCAAAGCATCGTGTCGATTATTGTGCAGAAGTTCGGTGGAACCAGCGTGGCGACCGCCGAGAAGATACTGGCGGCGGCCCAGCGCGCGGTGGATGCCAAACGCAAGGGACATCAGGTGGTGATGGTGATTTCCGCTCGCGGACAGAAAACCGATGAGCTGGTCGATTTGGCCAATGAGATTTCTGACAACCCGCCCGCTCGAGAAATGGACATGCTCCTGGCAACCGGCGAACAGGAAGCGGTCGCACTTGTGGCGATGGCGATTCAAGAACTCGGGGAACCGGCCGTCAGTCTTACTGGTGCTCAGATCGGAGTGCTCACCGACAATACTTTCACGAAGGCACGCATCAAAAAAATCTCCACCGAGCGAATGCGAAAGGCTCTGGACGCGGGCAAGATCGTGGTGGCCGCTGGTTTTCAGGGTATCGACGAGGACTTCAACATCACGACTCTTGGTCGAGGTGGCAGCGACACCACGGCGACCGCGCTGGCCGCTGTGTTGCAAGCGGAAGAATGCGAAATCTACACCGACGTCGAAGGGATCTTCACCACCGATCCGCGCATCGTTAAAAACGCCAGGAAACTCAATCGCATCTCGTATGACGAGATGCTCGAACTGACCAGCCTGGGCGGCGGAAAGATGCACTCGCGGTCGATTGAGTTTGCGAAAAAGTACCGAGTACGACTGCGAGTACGTCCCGGTTTCAACGACACGCTCGGCACGCTGATCTGTCCCGAAGCAGACGACGATGGCCCGATCGCGACCGGTTTGGCGCTCGTGAAAGACGAGGTTCGTGTCAGTTTGTGTGACATTCCCGATCGCCCCGGCGTGATGAGTCTGATCTTTGCGAAGATGGCTCAACGGAAAATCTCGATTGACATGGTCGTGCAAGACGTCGCCAGTGGGGGGCTGGCTCAAGTATCGTTCACTGTCCCGCAGAACGATCTTGCGGAGACGCTCACTGCGGCAGAAGAAGCGGTCACGGAACTCGGAGCGGGCATGGTGCAGCACGGCACGAATGTCGCAAAAGTTTCGAGTGTCGGCACCGGGATGCGGCATCACACCGGAGTCGCGGCGGTGATGTTTCAAGCTCTCGCCGACCAGGGCATCAGCATCGGCATGATCACAACCGGCGACATCAAGATTTCATGTCTCGTCGATCGGAGCCGTTGCCTAGACGCTCTGAAGGCCGTGCATGACGGATTCAAACTTCACGAAGATTCCGCGGTGGCTCCGCTCGTAGGCTGGGAAGCGAAGCCCGAAGCGACATTGTCGCACCACTCGCGTGATGAATTGGAACGAGACGTGGTGAGCCGCCTGGCACACATGGAAGACATCGTCGTCAGTGAAGTGCTGCTCGATGCCGACCAGTCGCGAGTCAGTATTCGCAATCTGCCTGATGAGCCGGGGGTTGCTGCAAAGATCTTCACGGCTGTTGCCGAAGGCGGAGTCATGGTGGACATGATCGTCCAAAACATCAGCCAGCGCGGGCACGCCAACTTGTCGTTTACGGTCCTGCGCAAAGACCTCGATCAATGCCTGCTTCTGGTTCGCGAAGTGCTCGAACCGTGGCGTGACGCGGCACTCAGTTTTGAACGCGACATCGCCAAATTGTCGGTGATGGGTATCGGTCTCCGCAGCCATACTGGTGTTGGCGAGAAGATGTTTCGTGCCTTGGCTGGTGCCAACGTCAACATCCAGATGGTCAGCACCAGCGAAATTCGCATCAGCGCAGTGGTCTCGCCAACTGACGGGCAACCTGCGCTTCAGGCATTGTTGAAGACCTTTGATTAGTTGCTGACGAATTCGACTCATGTGACCCATGCGAGTTACACGCCTCACGGCCTTTCACGTCCGCATTCCGCTGAAGCACAAAGTGCGTCATGCATCTCATGCACGTGAGGATACCGATTCGCTGATCATACGCTGCGAACTCGACAACGGCGTAATCGGCTGGGGTGAGGGATTGCCGCGGCCATACGTCACCGGCGAGACCATCGACAACGTCTGGACCTTGTTGGCCGAAAGCGATCTTCCGCGACAAATAACGGATCCGTTCAGCAATCTGTCGCAGGTGATCTCTCTCGCTGATGAAATCAAGCTCAAGATCCCTGGGAGTGTTGGCATGTTTGGCCAACGCGAGTGTTTTGGAAATTCTGCCAAGTGTGCAATCGAACTCAGTCTGCTGGATGCTGCCGCACGTTCCGAAGGGGTGCCGCTGTCGAGAGTCACTGAACTGTTGCCTGAATCGTTCGCGATTCGCCAGTCAAAAACCGACGTTCGATATTCCGCCGCCATCACCGCCATGTCTCCGTGGGCCACCACAGTCAGAGCTTGGAAGATCTGGCTTTACGGCTTTCACCAATGCAAACTGAAAGTCGGCCTCGACGGAGGGGATGATGCGGAGTTACTGCGTCGCATCCGCAAGATCCTGCCAGCAAGCCGAGTGGAATTGCGGATCGATGCTAATGAAGCCTGGACGTGCGATAACCTGGAGTCGAAGTTGGCACCGCTGTTGCCATGTGAGATCACGTCGCTCGAACAACCAGTTCCACATTCGATCGTTGAAGGCTTGGCCAGATTGCGGGGTCGGATCGGCGTCCTGCTGATGCTCGACGAGTCGTTGTGCAGCCTGGCCGACGCTCGTCGAGCCATCGAATCAGGACTATGCGACTTGTTCAACATTCGGCTGTCCAAGTGCGGCGGCTTCGTAAACTCCCTCCGATTGGCCGCACTCGCGCATCAAGCGGGACTCGGCTATCAACTTGGTTGTCAAGTCGGCGAGACAGGCCTCTTGTCAGCCGCCGGTCGACACTTCGCGTGCTCAGTCGCAAACATTCGATATCTGGAAGGCAGCTACGATCGCCATCTTGTTCGCGAGCGGCTGACAGTTCAAGACATCACATTTGGCAGACGGGGAGTCGCACCGGCGCTCACTGGTCCGGGATTGGGTGTCACCGTCGATGAAGGGGCGCTTCGACGAATCACTGTTCGCGAGCAGCACCTCCTGTAGGACGAGCGCTCTTGTCCGTTTCGCTTTTGGCTACTGCGGGCCGTTGGATTCGACATCGACGATGCTCGCCGTCGGCTTCGAAAGATCGACAAGCAAGGGTTGCGGCGTATCGACGAACGAGTGATTACCGGCAGCATCGCGTGCAACGAGGCGCACATAAAGTCGTGAAGGCACACCTTGGCCGACGCTCCAAATGTAGCTGCCTGTGTCGGGTTGCCATCCGCAGATCGGCTCCCAAGGTCCATTTGGAGTGGCCGAATACGCCAACGAGATGGGCTTGTCGCTCGGGTTGTCGTCGGCGATGCGCCAACTGATCGTGAGCTTGTTCATCTGTCCGCCGGCACCTTGCTGAATCGGTGACAGTTGCAGTTGCGGGGGAGTGCGATCGACTACGATGACAACTGACGGCTCTTCACCTGGCTGCGGCGGATCATTGGCAAGTCCCGCTCCGCTGCGCACTCGAATCGAAAATCCGTAGAGGCCATCTTCGGGGACTTCGACCACGAACGGGCTTTGTTTGTCGGCATCGTCGCCATATTTGAACCACTTCTGGCCGTTGTTCTGGGTGACGAACAATTCAACGGCACTGACTCCGGAAGGGCCGACGTCGTCAACGCGGTAGTTGACTTCGAAGCGATTTGATTTCACCGCGCGGAAGCGGCCGCTCGAGTTGAAGCGACTCCGGTTCGGGCCCCATTCAGCCGTGTTGACGCGGCCTTGGCCTGCAGTAGATGAATTCGATGTTGTCGGAACTGAATTGGCGATCTTTGCTTCGCTGGGGAATTGCGTCGGAGCCTGTGCAGAAGTGGCCAATCGATTGCCGGGGGCAGCAAATCCTGAGAACGGCTCAGAAGGTGGCGGTGGTGCGACGCTGTTGCTGGCCGATGGGCCGAAGGGGAAGTTGCTGGTGGATTCGGGCAACGGCGGCAATTTACTGCCAGCGATTGGCTGAGTGTGGTCCGCGGCATCGGGACGCTTGCGCATCGGAGCAATTTGTTGGCTCGCTTGAACAGCCACCGCCGTTTGCGCGGATCCGACATTTCCAGCTCGGTCCGTCGCGGAGCCGCGCACGGTAACCTGTCCACCGCTTGGCACACTCCAACTCGTCTGTCCCGCTGCTTGAGCTTTGACACTGACCGGCAGCCAGTTGGCACCACCTTGCGAGAACTCCAAGGTCAGTTTTGTGGGGTCGAGATTCGTGTCGGAAACGCTCCAGGAGAGTTGTACTTTTCCTGCTTCGGACTGCTGTAACAACAACTGCAAATCAGGAGGCGTCCGATCGACAATCACAACGAGTCCGGGTTCGACAACATTCGCATCCGGGTGTAACTGATTTGCCCCATCGAGCGTTCGTACGGCAAACCAGTATTCGCCGTCCGCAGCGGCCTTGAAATCGAAGCGGCCCGCCTCAGGAGCAACGGTCTGCACATGTCGCCATTCCGAGCCAGCATTCCGAGACAGGAAGAGTCGAATCTCTTTGGCGCGCAGCCGACGCATTTCCGCTTGATCAAAACGATAGGGAATTCGGAATCCCGGCTGATTAGTGACGATCGGTTGGGGCTGTTGTGCCCAAGCCGCCGTCGAATACGCCAACACGGCGAACCCGCAGAGCATACGAAGAAGCGGCTTCATTTGAACGTCTCCATCGGCCGGAAACAGGAGTCTCACCGGTGACTGCAAAATGCCACCAGGCAGAGCATCCGCGCGATGCACCATGCCGTGCCGTCCGTATCGGCCGCAATTGGCGTAGGACTTGAAACGAATATCCGCACTTCGCTGACATTGCCGATGAGGGAGAATAGGCAAGGCGGTCGAAATTGCCGTTGTGGGGCAAGCGTCCGCAATTCGGCCTAATGGCGCTGTCCAGCTGCAGAATAGTACGGATTTCGGCCCGCTGCGTGGTCGGTCGTATCCAGAATGTCGCCAACTTCAGGGACTGAGTTCCGAATCGCGACCTCGACACCTTGTTTCAATGTCGTGTCTGCCGAAGAGCACCCCTGGCAGCCTCCTCCCATTTGCAGGAAGACAGTATTGCCTTGAACGTCGAGCAAACGAATCACACCACCGTGACTGCGAACCGATGGAAGAATGTCTCGGTCAATGACGGCTTGCACTTTCTCGCGAAGGACGTCGACGGGTGGAATACGTTCGCGCAAGATCGGATTGACCGCTTCGAGGCCCGTCGCGATGTGTTCGCGAATCGCGGCTCCGATTTGCTTGCCGACAACTTGCCATGGTTCCGGAGTGCGTTTCGTGACAGTCAGCAGCTGATGCGAGATCAGCACTCCGGCAACACCGGGGATCGCAAACAGCCGCTCAGCCAAAGGCGAACCTTCCGCCGCCTCTCTGCTGCCGAAGAAGTAGGCCTGGTTGGGGTAGACGGGCCGATCCACCGTGAAGCGACACATCACGGGAATTGACATTGGTTCGGCAGTGATTTTGATATCGGCGGTCATTTCGTCCATGCTCCTCGTGTCGAAATCTTCAGTTGCTTATCCAAGACGTATCAAACAGCAAGGATAGCGAACCAAACCAAGGCTGCCCATATCCCGCGAAATTGGAGTTGCCGCAAAAGCGAACTGCCCGACTCCAAAACCGGAGTCGGGCAGTTGCCATGTGGAGCTCAAGTTAACCAACGTAGTGCAGTCGGTTGAATCAGTTCACGGGCACGACCGGATTGAATCCCGCATTACCTCGCTTGCCAATCGGTTCAATCCGATTGAAGTTAATTCCCCCGTTGGAACCGTTCAACAGATCTGCAAAGAGGGAGTAGTTTCCGGCATCACTTGCACGCAGCCGCGGCAAACCATTCCCGCCATTCAAATCCATCAGTCCCAAGAAAGCCGAGTTGAAAGCGATTCGGTTCACCGGATCCGTAGGCCTTGCGTTGGCGCCTGAAGGTGCCGCGTTGCCGCTCCATTCGGCAAACGAACTCAGGATCATCTGCCACTTCCGCATCGTTTTACCCTGCGTGGGTGTGCCGGTCTCTGCAACGTCGGCGGTTTCCAGGACTGGAACTTGTGGTGAGTTTCCGCCACCGGTGAATTGCAGAGCTCCGCCGGCGGGGCTTCGGCGCTGTCGAATCCCTTTTTGTAGTGGCGTCGTCGATGCGACGCCGGTCTGAGCAAATCCTCCGGCATGTAACATCAGTTCTTCCAAAAATGCTCGACCCACAAATTGATTGTAGATGCCGTCTCCGATGTAGTTCGCATTGTCCAAGTAGTCTCCGAAAATCGTCTGTCGATCACGAAAGAAGGCACGATCCTCGTTCGTTGCACCGGCAACTTGAACGCGAGTGTTGAACGTGAGAGGCAGATCGTTGTCCTCTGTCCACAGCAGCGGAGTCACTGGTTGGCCCTTGCGATCCGCTGTAATTGACGAGTCACCAAGATCTTCCAAACGATCCAAATGGTAGTGGGAGTCCGACAAGGACAAACCAGCCTGTCTAACCAACCGATCAGCACCACGACCGGTGATTCCCAGATTGGTAGCGACAAGAGCATCCAAATCGGTGTAACGGGCTTGACCAACGGCATAAAAACCCGCAGTGACTGCACCCGACGCCGAGACTTGTGGTCCAATTGACTGAAAAGCTCGCGAGTATTGAATCGAACGCTGGGGGATCGTTCGCGTAATGGCAGCAGGATTGTATCCCGCCAGCGCTTCGCGAATTGCGATGTAGGTCGCCAGTACCTGATTGTAGACCGTTGGGTCATCACGCTCTTCGAATCGAACCACTCTCCAACCCGTCAGGTTGTTCAATGCCCTTTGTCCCGTCGCAACGTTGCCAGCCGTTGCATCGAGAATGAAGTCCGTATTTTGATTTTGATTATTGTTATTACCACCCCCTTGAGCGTTGAGTCCACCCTGAATAACAGCTGCGATTTTCACCACATATCCCGGGTTCGTGGAGAGGTTCGGATACTGTGTTCGCGAGAAATTATTCGTGTTGTTTTGACTGTTGGCGCTCCCCACGTTGCTTGTTGGATCAGGCAGATACAAGAACTGTCCTGCCTGAAGCAAAGTACCGACGTTGATACGGGGGGTCCGATTGTTGCCACCGCCCCCTCCCTGGGGACGAGCTTGCAGTAACGTGGGACTTGCGAGATTGAACGTACCCGGCAATGGAATCGGTGCTAAGATCGCGACCTTCTGCTTCGATACGCTCTTGCCGTAGATTCGATTAAACGGCTCATTTTTGCCGGCAATAATTTCGGCCTCGTTGGATCGCAAGTACAGAATTGCCAACTCAACCTGCTGTTGGGCCACCATATGATTCAGTCGGATGCTCTGAGCGGCTGCTGACAACTTAGCAGGGTCAGCTCCGTTTGACGGGTCAAGCAAGTTGTCAAATTGCAGCACCGCCAAGTCTTGGGGCCGAATGATTGCATTCGCACCGGTCAGTAACGCCGGGATGCCAGCATCCGATGCGGGATTCAAAACATCGTTGGGCACGAACTGAGCCTGAGCAAGCCCAGTCTTCGCAGATGCCAACGCGATCGCACCTGCCACAAGTAGCGAAAGCCATTTTTGGAAAACCATGACGAAATTCTCCCGCGAATTCAAACAAACCGAACTCATGGCGATCCCGACGGGTTCGCCAAGGTCAGCTTAACCGTCGTCATAGTTTACGGAGGCCAAAAAGCCACGGTCAACGGAAAATTGAATGAAGTTTCCATAACCTCTTCGTTCAATTCGATCCGTCCCGCACTTGCAGATCAGCCAGACCCTTCCGATGACAAAAATCACCGAACGACTCCGTCTCCGTTCGCTCGGCTTTGAAGTACGATAGGATCGGTGATACCGATTGTGCGATCTCTTCCAGGGGAACTTGGTCTCGAAAAAGGAATGCCAAGCGAGTTCCTTCGGCATTGCCTCCCAAGTAGACGGTGTATTTGCCTCGCGATTTTCCGACCAATCCGATGTCCGGTGTGTAGGGGCGAGCACAGCCGTTCGGGCAACCGGTCATGTGGACGGAAATCCGCTCGCCGACCAGGTCGAGTTTACGGAGTTCGATTTCCAGCGCGTCGATCACGCGCGGCAGGACTCTTTCAGACTCGGTGACCGAAAGAGCACAGGTCGGGAGTGCCGGGCAGGCGATCGAGAATCGCCGGATCAGCGTCAAGTCCTCGGCGGCAGTCATCCCGTGATCGGCGAGTATTCGTGAAATGTCTGCTCGATCCTGTGGCTGAATATCACAGAGGATGACACCTTGCAGCGCGGTCAATCGGGTGTTCATCCCGTATTTGTTCAGAATCGCGCGCAGGCCCGTCTTGATTCGCAACGAGCCATCGTCCTTGATGCGTCCGTTCTCGACGTTGATGCCGAGAAACAGTTTCCCGTCTCCTTGGTCGTGCCAGCCCATGTGGTCGTCGACGCCGGTGATTTCGACGTTGCGCGCTTCGGCAAGTTTTCGGCCGAGGTGCTCTTCGACTTTGCTTCGGAAAAAGTCGAGGCCGTGATTGGCGATGACGTATTTGAGTCGCGCGAGCTTGCGGTCGTGACGATTGCCGGTGTCGCGAAATGCTTTCACGACTGCTCCCGCAACCTCAACAGCCTCTTCGGGGGAGCAAAAGGCCATCCGCTTGGCCACTGCGGCGAACGTCTTCTTGTTCGCCGGCGTGACTCCCTGGCCGCCGCCGACGTAAACATTGTAGCCCTCAATCTTGCTGCCATCGTGGATTGCAACGAAGCCCAAGTCGTAGGTCAGCACGTCGACGCAGTTGTCTTCCGGTAGGCTGATCCCAATTTTGAATTTGCGAGGCAGATAGTTGGCTCCGTAAATCGGTTCTTCGACCGGTTGAAAGTCCGCGACGTTTTCCTCATGGCCGGTTTTCTCGTCACGGAGCCAAAGGTCAAAGTAGGCGTTCGTTCGCGGGCGCAGGTGCTCCGCGATCTGATCGGACAGCGCCTGCATTTCACGGTGAATGGCCTTGCCGTTGAGCGGAGCCGGGCAGCACATCACGTTGCGATTCACATCGCCGCAGGCGGCCAGCGTGGTGAGTTTGATCCGATTGATTTCGCGGATCGTCTCGCGGAGGTTTCCTTTCAAGACGCCGTGAAGCTGGAAACCTTGCCGAGTCGTAATCCGCAGTGTGCCGTTGCCGAAGCGATCGCACAGATCGAGTTCGGACAAGAATTGCGCGGCCGTCACTTTTCCCCCGGGAACGCGAGAACGAACCATCATGCCGTAGGACTTCGCTTCGCCGGTGCCGCGGCCATCGCGATTTTCTTGCTGATAGGTTCCGTGGTTTTTCAGGAGCTGCTCCATCCCTTCGCTGAACGGCGTTTCGGGCGAAAGGAGTTCCTCGGCGATGGTCCCACGCAGTTGGCGGCTACCTGCCTTGAGATGTTCGATCTTGCTAAGCTCCGGCACGTCCGACATGAGTTTCTCACTTTGGATCGCGGTGTGTCAGCCCCGCTTTGAATTCATTGTGAAGTTACTGTGGTTTGATGCGAATCCCTGGCTGACAGCTGCTCTGTTCGGGCGAAATCAGGTGCGTCCAGAGCGGTGCTGACACACCGCACTCCAAGGTCAGAACGCAGTGTAGTTTCGGTGTTTGAGCATGAGTAGAGAGCCTCCCGGCGATCATAATATGAGCTTGCTTGACCGCCTGGTTTGGCTGTATGCGACCGGTTGTGGAGTCGGCCTCGCGCCGATTGCTCCGGGGACGTTTGGAAGCCTGTTGGGTCCTCTGATCGTTGCGGGTTGGCAATCGCTTTCGCGACCGATTCACGAAAGCGTGCTTGTTGCCGTGGCCGGAGTTTTGTTGGGTGTTGTGGCCGCGCAGCGAACCGCCCGACGTTGTGGACTCGACGACCCCGGCTGTGTGGTCTGCGATGAGGTTGCAGCGTTCGCGATTGTCTTTGCGATGACGCCCGTGACCTGGGCGACCGCTGTGGTCGGCTTCGTGTGGTTTCGAGTGTTCGACATCGCCAAGCCGTGGCCGATCCGCCGACTCGAACGACTCCCCGGCGGCTGGGGGATCATGGCCGACGACCTGCTCGCCGGAGTCTTCGCCGCCGCAGCCTTGCAGGGGACGCTGTGGTTGTTTGAATTCATCGGAACTCTGAAATCTCAAATCTGAAATCGGAAGTACTCATGCCTGCGACATTGATTGATGGCAAAGCCGTTGCCGCGCGAATGACAGCGGAGATTGCCGACGAAGCGGCGGCATTTCAGCACGCGACTGGAATTGTGCCGCACCTGGTTGCCGTATTGGTGGGAGACGATCCCGCCAGCGCGGTGTATGTCCGCAACAAGCAGAAGGCGTGCGAGAGAGCAGGACTAAAGAGCACGCTGCACAGACTCCCCGCAGAGACAACCGAAGTGGATTTGTTGCGAACGGTCGAGCGACTCAATGCGGATTCCGGAGTGCATGGCATCCTTGTGCAGTTGCCACTGCCGAAGCACATTCGCGAGCAAGTCATCCTCGACGCCGTTGTCGCTCAAAAGGATGTCGATTGTTTTCACCCGCACAATGTTGGCCTGCTAGTTCAGGGCCGTCCGAGATTTCTGCCCTGCACGCCCGCCGGCTGTCAGCGATTGCTGGCCGAATACAAAATCGAGACGGCCGGCGCGCACGCCGTCGTGCTTGGCCGTAGCGAAATTGTCGGCAAGCCGATGGCGATGTTGCTAATCCAGCGCGGAGCCGTCGCTGACGCGACCGTCACGATGTGCCATAGCCGCACACGCGAACTGGCTTCCATGGTTCGCCAAGCGGACATCCTCATTGCCGCGATTGGGAAGCCCCGTTTCGTGACCGCCGACATGGTCAAGCCCGGAGCCGTCGTCATCGACGTCGGTATCAATCGCGAAGGGGACAGGCTGGTCGGCGATGTCGATTTCGAGCCGGTCTCACAAATCGCGAGCGCGATCACTCCGGTCCCCGGCGGCGTCGGCCCGATGACCATTGCCACGCTGTTAAGAAACACGCTGACGGCGGCTCAACTGTCGGCCGGCTGATTCGAGGATCACTCGTCCCAGGAGATTTGTCATGATCGCCTTTGTTCGACGATTCACCGGGTTGCTCATTGTGCTCTTGGTCTGCGATGGTGCATGGTCGCAGGAAAAGGTTGCCGCTCCGAAACCGCCGCAACTGGATGTCAAGTACGGCCCTGCTGAGCGCAACGTGCTCGACTTCTACCAAGCCAAGTCGGAGCAGCCGACACCATTGGTCATTTATATTCACGGTGGCGGCTTCGTCGGTGGAAACAAGAACGTCGCACCGGCACAGGTGAAGATGTTTCACGATGCGGGCATCAGTGTCGCGTCGATTCATTATCGCTTTGTCGATGGCAAAGACGTCATCTTCCCCGCTCCGCAGCACGATGGTGCTCGCGCGGTGCAGTTTCTGCGGAGCAAAGCCAGGGAGTGGAACATCGACTCGAAGCGTGTCGCCTGCTTTGGCGGTTCCGCCGGTGCCGGCATTTCGATGTGGATTGGATTCCACGAAGACCTCGCCGATCCCCAGAGCGTTGATCCGATCAAGCGGGAATCGACTCGCATCCAGGCGATCGGCACCTTTGGCGGGCAGAGCACGTACGATCCCATCAAGATCAAAGAGTTGATCGGCGGCCGCGCCTGGGAACATCCTTCGATCTTCAAGGTCTACGGAGTGCGTACTGCGGAAGAGGCTCTGCATCCGACGCCGGAGAAGCAAAAACTCTACGACGAGTCTTCGGCCTACACGCATCTGACGAAAGACGATCCGCCGTTGTACATGGTTTACACGGAGGCCGATGGGCCGCTCCCTGCCGACGCCCGACCGGGCCAAGGCATTCACCATCCGAATTTCGGCCGGCACCTCAAGGCCAAGATGGATGAGCTCATGATTGAAAACGTCTTCGTCAACCAACCCGGTGGCAGACACCGCAACGTCCATGTCGAGATGCTTGAGTTCTTCCAGAGGCAGTTCGCGAAGGTGAAGTGACCATCGTTCCAAGTGCGCCTCTCGCGGCCCGTGTCCGAGTGCAGTTGTTGGCGACGATCGGCAGATTTCTGGGCCATTCCGCGACGTTCCCAGCCGAACTTGGAACTTCGGAGTGAATCCCCGGGGATGTGTTTTGATCGTCGCATTGGCTAATGGTCGGGAGCACGTCCCGGGCAATGGCATTTCGAATTCAGAAATGCCCGACAATCCTCTGGGACGTCGAATGCGGGCCGTTCGCGGTGTCTTTGAGCCAATGGACGGGCTGCTAAGTCCGCGATAACGTGCCACATCATTTACCCGCGCCGCTGGGTCTTGCTTTCGTTGCACTCATTCCGCGTTTTGCGGTTCCTTGATTCCATTCCCGCATGAGGTTGCCATGTCACCGCGCCCGTTGCACAAGCATCGTTCCGGTTTCACGCTGATCGAGCTGCTGGTGGTCATCGCCATCATTGCCATTCTGATCGCCTTGCTGTTGCCGGCGGTGCAACAAGCTCGTGAAGCGGCCCGAAAATCTCAGTGCACGAACAACCTCAAGCAACTCGGCTTGGCGGTCCATAATTTTGAAGGGAGTTTTTCGAAGCTGCCGCCGGCGTATGTGAACACCACCGCGAATCCCTCGACGGCCGCGATCGCCGAGCTCGAGGAATATGTCACCACCGCCGGAAACGCGTATAGCCGTCAAAGTGTCTTCACGATCCTGTTGCCTTATCTCGACCAGTCGCAGGCGATCAAGGGTTATAAGCTGCGTCTGAACTGGGACGACCCGGTGAATCGGACGACCACCAGTCAGCGCATGGCGGTTTATGAATGTCCGACCAGCCCGGGTCAGCACGTCGTTCCGCCGAACTCGAGCCCGGGTGGCTCCGCGACTCCGTGGAACTGGACCCCAGCGACGGCGGATTACTTCGCCGTCACCCGAGGTAGCAACATTGCCGTTGTCTGGACGGGCCTCGGTTTGAGTTTTCCCGGCGCCAATAACGTCAACGCGGTGCTTTCCGTCAACAGCAAATCGAAGTTTGGGGATATCCGAGACGGACTGAGCAACACGCTGATGTTTGGAGAATCCGCCGCGCGGTTCGAGGGTTGGTCTGCGGGAAAGCCGTATGCCACTCCGACAACATCCGGCTGGGGTTTGCGCGGCGCCTGGGGTCAGGAAACCAACAATATCGTGTGCGCGGGGACGCGCAGTCCGATCACGGCCGGCGTCGTTCCCGCCGGCAAAGTGACCACCGCCGCCCATTTGCCGGGTGCCGTCATCATCAATGGTTGGAATCAGGGTGAGCTGTATTCGTTCCATAGCGGACTCTGCATCGTGTCCATGGGTGACGGCTCCGTTCGCGCCTTGAGTGCGAACGTCGACTTCGGCATCGTGCAGAAACTTGCCGCCCGAGCCGACGGCAACGCGGTCAGTCCGCCGTGATGTCTGGCGGGAAGGCCTGCGTCACGCAGGTCTCGGGCCGCGACCGTCTGAGGATCAGGCGACGGCAATGATCGAGACATCGCTTTCCGGTCCGCGTGTTGATCGCCGCCAATGTTCCGGCGTCTCGGCGATACCGCGTCTTCATCGCGCCATACACACCGATCGCTGCCTGATGCGCCTCTTCCTGTTTTTCGTGCAATTCGCCTCACGCCAAACTCAGCACCGATTTCTTGCTCAGGTAATCGCTTCGCACCACCACCCCGGCGTCATACTCTGCCTGCATCTGCGCCGCCGTCATCAGCAGCGGCGAAAAGGTCGGCACTTGATCCATCGCCGCTTTGAGATACAGCAGCTGCGACATGCGGAAATCGAATTCGCCCAGCATGATCGAGGCTCCCATTCCGTTGCGGAGAGTTCGCAAAGTCTGGACGATTTACGCATTCCGTCCTGAAGCACAATCATTCGTTCGCCGAGATGTTTCCGAGTCCACTGGGGGGGGCCGCCGTCCCCCCGTGCGCTCGATCGTCGAACAGCCGCTGCCGCTGCGTGCCCCGTTGTGCCATTTCGAGAACCCCGTGCGGCCCATTGATGGCTCCGGGAGCCCTGTTGATGAGCTTCCGTGGCCTGTCGATGGCTCCGCGTGCTGTCAATTTCAGTCGGCGAGGTCTCTTGATGAGGAATACGGTCCTCCCTGAACCATCAAGACGCCTCTGCGACCCATCAAGACACCTCCGCGACCCATCAAGACGCCTCTGCGACCCATCAAGACACCTCTGCGACCCATCAAGACACCTCCGCGACCCATCAAGACACCTCCGCGACCCATCAAGACACCTCCGCGACCCATCAAGACACCTCACCGAACCGTCAACCAGTCTCTCAAACTGAAAAATGCACCGTTACGGCCTAAAAAGGGGGCGGGCGACAAGTAACACGGATCGCAGGCAAGAACTGCGCCCGTTGCCCGGATTCATCGCCTCGACAGCGTTTTCCGGCGGTCGTGGAATCTGATCCGGATGCGCGTCAAGGGAGAGCTCATCGCACGCGACGTGCGCTAGACAGGTGGCCCACCTTGAAAGGGGAATCGGCATCGCGTGCTCATCGCCACGCAACTCCCGACGGATAAGCAAACTCCGCAATCGATTCGGGCTTCATGGTGATGCTATAGCCCGGGGCGGTGGGCGGCATGTAGTGGCCGTGCCGCATCACGAGCGGATTGACGAAGTGCTCGTGCAGATGGTCGGCGTATTCGCAGAGCCGGTTATCCAGCGAGCCGCTGACGGCGATGTAGTCGAACAGCGCGAGATGTTGCACGTACTCGCATAAGCCGACACCGCCGGCGTGCGGGCAGACGGGGATGCCGAACTTCGCGGCCAGCAACAGCACGGACAGGATTTCGTTCACGCCGCCGATGCGGCAACTGTCGATCTGCAGCACACCGATCGCCTGCGCCTGCAAAAACTGTTTGAACAGGATCCGGTTCTGGCAATGTTCGCCCGTGGCGACCTGGATCGGAGCGATGGCTTTCGCGATGGCCGCGTGACCCAGTACGTCATCGGGACTGGTCGGCTCTTCGATGAACCACGGCTGGAACTCGGCGAGTTGTTTCATCCAGGCGATCGCCTGATCGACATCCCAGACCTGATTGGCGTCCATCATCAGCCGGCGGTCCCAGCCGATTTCTTCGCGGATGATGCGGCAGCGGCGAATGTCGTCTTGCAGGTCGCGGCCGACTTTGATTTTGAAATGCGTCCAGCCCCGAGCGGACAAATCGCGGCACAATCGTCGCAGCTTGTCGTCCGCGTAGCCCAGCCAGCCGGCCGACGTCGTGTAACTGGGGTAGCCGTCGCGCCGCATTTGCTCGATGCGCGCAGACTTCGTGGGCTCGCGTTCGCGGAGCAACTCAACCGCTTCGCTGGGCGTGAGCGCATCAGTGATGTATCGAAAGTCGATGCACCGCACGATCTCTTGCGGCGACAGGTCACACAGCAATTGCCAGAGTGGCTTGCCGTCGACCTTGGCCCATAAATCCCACACAGCATTAACAACTGCCGCGGTTGCGAGATGAATGACTCCCTTCTCTGGCCCAACCCACCGCAGCTGGCTATCGCTGGTCACATGCCGCCAAAACCGTCCCATGTCGGCAGTGAACTCTTCAAGCGTGTGCCCGACGACCAGATGCCGCAGCGCTTCGATGGCCTGCACGCACAGATCGTTGCCTCGTCCAATTGTAAACGTCAGGCCGTGCCCTTCCAGGCCTGCGGAGTGATCGGTCTTCAGCACGACGTACGCCGCCGAGTAATCCGGGTCTGGGTTCATCGCGTCCGAACCATCGAGACTGCGCGAGGTGGGGAAGCGAATGTCATGTGTTGTCAAATCAACGATGCGAGTCACTCTTGAGTTCCTTCAGGTGTGAATTGGGTTTTGCTTCAGAGGCGGCGGCTTCCAGGCGAGTCGTATCCAAAACGCTGCGGAGATTGCTCCCACAAGATTCGAGACCAAGTCCCAGCCGGTATTCACATAGCCTCCAACGTTCGTTTCAGGCACCAGCAGCGTGGCGACGAATTCGATGACTTCGTTGAGGGCTCCAAACCCCGTTGAGGCCGCGATGCAGAGCAGCAGAGCTCCGAAAGTTGGTTGCCAGTGACGAGCAGGGTGCAGGTCGCGAACGATGGCGATCAGGCCCTGCCAACAGACAAACACCATGACGTAGAAGCCGAAGGCATGCACCACCTGGTCGTACTTCAGATGATCCGGAATGATCCACCAACTGTAGACGACTCGGATGGAGCCGTTGATGGGCCAGGACTCCGGTACTGGCATAAGTCCACCGACCATGTGGGCCAGTCCCCACAGACTCAAGCCACAGAGCACGCGGGGACTGAATCCACATCGTCGGTGCGTCACGACCACCAGCAACGCCTGGATCATCATGACGGCACAATAAAACACGAATTCGCCGTTGCGTGTCCAGAGGGCAGCAGCCATCGCGGGCAGCAGATAGGCACCCGTGAAAAGCACGATGCTTCTGGGAATCTTTGGTTTTGGGGATTGTGATTCGATCGACATGCGGAAGTCCAATGACAGAAGCCGAACACATCACCTAGCGGATCTTGAGAGGTGCCTGTTGTCCTTTGGGGATCAGCGATGTGTACTTTTTCGAGGTCATCCGCTTCGCAAAGTCTTCACGCACGGCGTTGAGGACGTCCGGTTTCTCCAAGAGATCGAGGGCGCTGACGGCCAGCACTTTGGCTGCGGTGATCGTCCCTTTCTCGCCGATGGTCGAACCGATGCAGGCGACGTTTTGCCAACTGTGGCCGGGGGAATCGGCGGCGAAGCAGGCGACTCGCAGGCCGCAGGTCGGGACGTGCCAGCTGATGTCGCCGACGTCGGTCGAGCCTTTGTTCGGTTCGTCGGCGAAGCTCAACGGTTGAATCGACTCGTCGATGGCCATCGGAAACTTCGAACCGAACTCGTCGATCAACGACTGCTGTACTTTGCGAGCGAAGGCATTCTCGTCGTTGCTGAATCTCGGAGCACCGACGGCGGTGAGATTGCGGTGCAGCATCTCAGCCAGCGGGCGGTTGCCGATGATCTCGTGGCAGTCGGTGTCGATTTGAATTTTGACCTTCGTACGCGTCATCTTGGCGGCACCTTCAGCAATGTCGCAGACCCACGCGTAGTATTTCTCGACGTCTTCGTGCGAGTTGGCCCGAATATAGTACCAGCTCTCGGCCTTGGCCGGGACGACGTTGGGTGCTCCGCCGCCGTCGGTGATGACGTAGTGGATGCGGGCGTCCTCTTTGATGTGCTCACGCATGAAGTTCGCGCCGATGTTCATCAACTCGATGGCGTCGAGCGCGCTTCGTCCGCTGCTGGGACTGCCTGATGCGTGTGCGGCAGTGCCGGCGAATGAGAACTTCACACTGACCGCGGCCTTGCTGCTCATCACCCAAACGTTGTTGACCGTGGCCGGGTGCCAATGCAGGCAAGCGTCGAGGTCTTTGAACTGTCCGTCGAGCAGCATGTAAACCTTGCCGATCAGAGTCTCTTCGGCGGGTGTGCCGTAGAGTCGGATTGTCCCCGGCAGCTGGTGCTTTTCCATGGCGGTTTTGACAGCCAATGCGGCTCCAAGCGCGGCGGTTCCCAAGCCGCTGTGTCCGCAACCGTGGCCAGGTGCTCCGTCGGTAACAGCGACTCGATCGGGAGCCACCTGTTGCGAGAGATTCGGCAGCGCGTCGTACTCGGCAAGGATGCCGATGATCGGCTTGCCGGAGCCGTAACTCGCCACGAATGATGTGGGCATGTGAGCGACGCCAGTTTGGACTTCGAAACCCGCGGCTTTGAGTTTCTCGACCAGCAGTGAGGACGAGCGTCGCTCTTCCAAACCGACCTCGGCAAATTCCCAAATCGATTTGTTGACCGATTTGAGCTGCGGTTCCAGCCGAGCGACGTCTTGCAAAGCCGACTGTTGCGACTCGCGCCACTTGGTCGTGCCAGGGGATTCATCGGACCCGGCTGATGAGATCGCGGTGAGGATACAGAAAGCACTCAGGAGATTGCTCAAGACGATTCGCATGACGATTGTCTCCGTGGCGAATGAGCGGACTCGCGGGCATTGGACCGAGCGGGCGTGGGCGAGGCAAGCGGCTAACCTTCGTCACGGGCCGCACTCGACCACGGTTCTTGCGCGGCTATACTCCGCCCGCGCAATCGGGGCCGGATTTTGTTCCCCTGGCAAGGATGGCAAGATGGCCGAAGCGAAGTCGTTGCATCAAAAACTCACGGAACTGACCCGCAATTTGTGGTGGAGTTGGCAAGCGGGACTGAGCGAATCTTTTCGCGCGATCAATCAGCCGTTTTGGTCTGGCAGTGCCCATAACCCGATTTCGCTGCTGGAAGAGTACCCGCCAGAGAAACTCGAACAGCGGGCTCGCGAACTTGGTTCGCACTCACGGATCAACTACGCCTATCGCCGTTGGCAAGAGTACATGGCCGCGCAGGATACTTGGGGTGCGACCCGAGCCGGCATCTTGAATCACCGTCCAGTCGCGTACTTCTCGGCCGAATTCGGGCTGCATGAGTCGATGCCGATTTACTCCGGCGGTCTCGGCATACTGGCGGGCGATCATCTGAAGAGTGCTTCGGACCTCGGCATTCCGCTAGTTGGTGTCGGCTTGTTGTACGGCGAAGGCTACTTCTCGCAGCATCTTGACACCAACGGCTGGCAGCAGGAGAGCTACAAAACCATTGATCCGGACAAGCTGCCGCTGAAGCCGGCGCTCGGCAAAGACGGACATCCGGTGGTGATTTCAGTGCAGACGCGGTCGGGTTCGATTTTCGCTCGCGTATGGCGAGCGGACGTCGGTCGCATTCCGCTGTATTTGCTCGACACAAACATCCCGAACAACACGGATGAGGATCGCCGGCTGACGGCTCGGCTGTACGGCGGCGATCAACGTATTCGCATCCGGCAAGAAGTGATGTTGGGGATCGGCGGAGCACGAGCACTCGCGGCCGTCGGAATTCAGCCGAGCGTGATTCACATGAACGAAGGGCACTCCGCGTTCGCTCCGTTGGAGATCATTCGGACTCGGATTCAGGAAGATGGTCTCGCCTTCGATGCCGCGCTCCGCGAGACGGCGGCCAGTTGCTGTTTTACGACACACACGCCGGTCGATGCCGGACACGACCGCTTTGACACCGGACTGGTCGAAGAGCACGTCGGGCCGCTGGGTGATCAATTGGGTTTGAGCCACGATGCGCTGATGGGGCTTGGGCGAGTCAACCCGCAGAATCATCACGAAGCGTTCTGCATGACCGTTTTGGCGTTCAAGCTCAGCCGCAAAGCGAACGCGGTCTCGTCACTGCATGGTGTCGTCAGCCGTCGGATGTGGGCCAGTCTCTGGCCCTGGCAAAGCGAAGAGGAAATTCCGATCGGCCACATCACCAACGGGGTACACGTGCCGACCTGGCTCGCGCCCCAAATGCGAGTCCTGTACGACCGCGTTTTGCCCGTCAACTGGCACACACGCACCGGCGAACCCGACGTCTGGTCCGCCTTCGAGCAAGCGACCGCCGGAGAATTGTGGGAGACGCACCAGTCCCTCAAGAACCAGTTGATTGATTTCACGCGACGACGGCTCGAATCGTATGCGCGGCGCAACGACGCCAGTGAACAGCAAATTGCCGAAGTCACGAACGTCCTCGACCCACGTGTGCTGCTGATTGGTTTTGCCCGGCGGTTTGCGCCGTACAAACGAACGGATTTGATTTTGCGTGAGTTTGAGCTCATCGCCGAGTTGGTCAACGACTCGCAGCGACCGGTGCAGTTCATCTTCGCCGGAAAGTCGCATCCTCGCGACGACAACGGTAAGGCGATCCTGCAACGAGTTTGGCAGGCGACTCAGCAGTTCAGGCTCAAGGGGAAGGTTGTGTTCCTCGAAGACTACGACATCAACCTCGCGCGGCACTTGGTGCAAGGGGTCGACGTGTGGCTCAACAATCCGCGTCGCCCGCACGAGGCGTCGGGAACCAGCGGCCAAAAGGTGGTGCTCAATGGCGTGCTGAATCTGTCAGTGCTCGATGGCTGGTGGGCAGAGGCCTACGACGGCACCAACGGCTTCGCGATCGGCAACGGTCGGACGCACGTCAACGACGCCATCCAGGATGAACGGGATTGGAAGAGTCTGATCGACACGCTGCGAAACGAAGTCCTGCCGATGTACTACGAACGAGACGCCGACGATCTGCCGCAACGCTGGATCAAACGAGTCAAACGCTCAGTCCGCACGCTAGGCTGGCGATTTAATTCGGATCGCATGGTGATGGACTACGTCAACCTATGCTACGTCCCCGCGGCCGGCGGATTGTCGAGCCAGATCCCCGCGATGTGAACACGCATGGTCAACGCAGTCGGCATTCCGCCAACGTTGAGTAGTGTGCTCCGTTACGCTCGAGATCTGAACGGATGAACTTGACGGACGGAATCTCGACCGTCCCAAAATCCGTGTTGGCGTACATGTGCAGCAGTTCGAAGAATTTGCGAGGCGGCAGGCCTTTCACGCGAGCCAGCGTCAGGTGCGGATGAAACGCCCGAGACTCACGAGCGAAGCCCAGCGGTTCCAACGCACCCTCCAACTGCTGAGCGAACGACACGAGCGGTTCCGCATCAATGAGTCCAGCCCACAGCACGGATGGTCGCTCGGCGCGAGGAAACGCTCCAAGGCCAACAACTCGCAACACAAACGGTGGTTGCCCAATCACCGACTCCGCGATCTGGTTTTGAATCGCGACTCGTGATTCGATCGGCGTGCTTCCCAGGAATTTCAATGTGACGTGGAGGTTGTCCGGCGACACCGCAGCCACCGGCCAATTCATCGCGGCGAGCGAACGCAACACTGGCCGCAGCGCTGACGGCGCTGGAAACTTGACGGCAACGAAGGTGCGGATCGAGTCAGACATGGGCAGAGACAGACAAGAGTGTCCGTCCTACTTCGCGTGATTCTGTTTCCACAACGCGGCGAGTTGATCAAAGCCTTGCAATGGCGTTTTGCCCTCAGCCATTCCCTCGGTGAGTGTGACGGGCGGGGCGTTGCCCTTGCGGCGTCGCGAAGTGTCACCCGTGGTATCCTGTGAGCGATTGTCTCGCTTCGGATCCATGATGGCTGGTGGAGACAGTATGGCGGTCGCAGTGGGCTCTTGAGCTTGAGGCTGTGCAGAATTGACCGCCGGTCGTGGAGGACGCTGGATGAATGGGCGGCGGCCGCGCTGCGGTTGAGCTTGAGCGTTATTGTCCTGTGCTTGAGGCTGTTCGCGTCGCGGCGATTTCGGTCCGCGTACCTGCCGAGGCGTGCCGGGCTTGATCATCGTCAAGCTGACTCGTTTGCGTTCCTTGTCCACGCCAAGCACCCATACCGTCACGACATCCCCAACCGACACGAGGCTGTGTGGTGCCGGCACGTAGTTCACCGACAATTGGCTAATGTGCACCAGGCCACTGTCCTTGAGGCCCACATCGACGAACGCGCCGAAGTCCACGACGTTGCAGACGGTACCGGTCAACTCCATCCCTTCTTGCAAATCATCCAGATTCAGAATGCCCTGCTTGAAGACTGGGCCAGGCAGGTCGGTGCGCGGGTCGCGGCCAGGGCGAGAGAGTGCCTCCAGAATGTCCTTCAACGTTGGCAGGCCGACCGACAATTCTTCAGCGAGACAATCGACTTGAAGCTGCTCGATACGTTGTCGAAGTTCTTCGTGAGTCCGCTCTGCTTCGCTCAAGCTGCTGGCAGTGAGCCCCAATCGCTCGAGCACCTTGTTGGCAGCTTCGTAGCTTTCCGGATGAATCCAAGTGCCATCGAGCGGCTCCTCTCCACCGCCGATTTTCAGAAACCCGGCCGCTTGCGTGAACGTTGCTTCGCCGAGCCCCGGGACTTCCATCAATTGACGCCGCGAGTTGAAGCGTCCGTTCTGCTCACGCCACTCGACCACGCGGCGCGCGATGAGCTGGTTCAACCCAGAAACATGCCGCAGCAGCGAGACGCTGGCTGTATTCAAGTCCACGCCGACGAAGTTCACACAGGACTCGACGACTTGGTCAAGCGATTCCTTGAGTTCCTTCTTGCTGACGTCGTGCTGGTACATGCCGACGCCGATGTGCTGCGGTTCGATCTTGACCAGTTCGCTGAGCGGATCGAGGAGCCGGCGACCAATCGAGATCGTGCCGCGGCCGGTCGCATCGAGTTCCGGAAACTCTTCCCGGGCCACGGTGCTGGTCGAGTAGATACTCGCTCCTGCCTCGTTGACGATGACGTATCGGGCTTCCGGCAATTCTTTGGCAATCATTTCCGTGACGAGGTCTTCGGTTTCACGGCACGCGGTGCCGTTACCGATCACGACCACCTGGCAATTATGCAGACGCAGCAACTCGGCCAGCTTTGCGGAGAAAGTCGCTCGCTTTTCAGCACTGCCAGTGACGTACACGACGTCAGCGGCGACCAGATTACCACACTCGTCCAACACGGCGACTTTGCAGCCAGTTCGAAAACCGGGATCAATCGCCAGCACACGCTGGCCACGCAGTGGTGGCTGCAACAACAAGCTCCGTAGATTGCGGGCAAACACGTCAATCGCGTGAGCTTCGGCCTTGTCGGAGAGCTCGCGACGGATCTCCCGTTCGAGACTCGGCTGGATCAGTCGTTGCAAAGCGTCGGTCAAGCAGCCTTTGAGGAACTCGCGATGCAGATGCGATTCCCAACCGTAGTGTCCATCGCACGAGGCTTGCACCGCGGCATCGTCCCATTCAAATCGGATGCGCAGTGCTCCCGACTTCTCACCACGATTGACGGCGAGGACTCGGTGCGGCGGAATGCGTGTCACTGCCTCGCTGAACTCGAAGTAGTCGCGGTACTCGTGTCCGCTCTCCGAGCCCGCTTTGGTTGGCGTTCCGCAAAGCCTGCCAGTCTTCCAGGCCAACTGTCGACACAGTTCGCGGAGCGCTGCTTCTTCGCTGATGTTCTCCGCGAGAATATCCGCGGCACCCTGCAAGACTTCGACGATACTAGGCAAGTCCTTCGCGGGATCGACGAACGCCGCTGCAGCGACGTTCAGGTCAGTGAGGTCTGGATCACCAAGCCAGATGCGAAATGCGAGTGGCTCGAGGCCACGTTCGCGTGCGGCAGAGGCTCGCGATTGCCGCTTCGGTTTGAACGGCAGGTACAGGTCTTCCAGCCGCTTGAGTGTCTCGGCCGCCTCAATCTCCGCCTTCAATGCGGAAGTCAGCTTCCCTTGAGCCTCGATCAATCGCAGGATCGCCGAGGCACGTTCTATGAGTTGCCGCATCGAGCGGACTCGGGACTCGATGGTCCGCAGTTGTTCCTCGTCGAGGTTGCCCGTTTTCTCTTTACGATATCGGGTGATGAAAGGAATTGTGTTGCCCGCGTCAAGCAGCGCGACCACGTTCTGCACTTGCTCGACACGATGCCCCAGCTCTTTGGCAAGGCGTGCGAGATCAACTGAAGGTGGCTCGTCCATGCTAAGGTCCATCGGGAAACCCAACTGAAATCCTGACTGCGGCGAGAGAGGCTGATGGCCGCGTTGCGGACTCGCAATAGACACCGATCAGGCAAGCTGGGTCGAACGGGCGAAAGAGTGACGAATGGTCGAGTTAAAGTCGAGCGAGCCGACCAGCAGCAACCGCCGAAAAAGCCATCCGCGACTTGAGTCCGATTCCGGTCGGCTGCCCACTTTGGTCGAAACGATCAGCGACTGCGCGAAAAAGTTTGTGCGGTCGCAAGAAGTTCTCAAGTTGTTGCAGTCAGCCCGCCGATTTTCGAGGAACCGATCAAGACGATCGGAATGAGTCGCAGATCATCGTCCAAGGAAGGTTTTTACGATGCGATCCGCCAGCACCGAACCGCGATTGAAACTATTCGACCCCGAGAACCGAGTCGCCGAGGCTCCTCGCATGAAGCGGGTCCGACTCAAGCAGATCATCAACGTGCTGGCCGAAGCGGCCAAATCTGACCGTACCTGGCTGAGCGACTTCTCCGACGACGAGGTCAAAATCTCCGCCGACCTCTACGAAGTCCTGACGCTGTACCGCCGGCTCCGTCCGAGCGCGTAATCGCGAACCGATCATTTCGTGACCGGGCTGACCCCGGTGATTCAACGGTCTTTGAACTACTCATTTAGCGTCTCAACCGCTGAAGTAGTGCGGAATCCTTTGAACTACCGGGTCCAGCCCGGTCACGTTTTCGTGTCGTCGAGAGTCGTCATGCTCCGGGAACAAGCTCAAGCGATTTGGGAAGCGGGTGTCGCGGCTGTCTCGTCCGAGCAGTTGGTTCGCAACGTGATCCGTCGCGACGGCCACACATTGTCCCTCTGTGGACGAGAATGGGACACGAAGTCGCTCGACCGCATTATTGTGCTCGGAGCCGGCAAGGCCGGTGCAGGCATGGCTTCAGCCGTTGAATCTGCGCTGGGCGAGGAACTGACTGACACAAAGGTTTCCGGCTGGGTGAACGTCCCCGCCGATTGCGTCCGGCCGTTGCGACGGGTTGTGTTGCACGCTGCTCGGCCTGCCGGTGTGAATGAGCCAACGGAAGAAGGCGTCTTCGGCACGCAACGGATTTTAGAAATAGCCCACAGCGCGGGGTCGAAGGATTTGGTGGTCGTGCTCATCTCCGGCGGCGGAAGCGCGCTGGCTCCAGCACCAATTCCGGAGATCACACTGGCGGACAAACTCGCGGTCACACGCTTTCTGATGCGATCCGGCGCGAGCATTCAAGAGCTCAATACCGTTCGCAAACATCTTTCACTGTTCAAAGGAGGCGGCCTCGCTCGAGCCGCATCGCAGTCACGAGCCACAATCACACTCATCATCTCTGATGTGATCGGAGATCCGCTGGACGTGATCGCCTCCGGCCCGACGGTCGAGGACCCGAGCACCGCAGAGGAAGCTCTCGATGTGTTGAATCGATTCGGCGTGCAGCCACCACGCATTTCTGCGTCGGTCTTTGAGTCACTGAAAGTTGTACCGCGACCGTCACTGAGCAGCCCGCATGACCAATCCAAGTCGTTCCCTGGCGGTCGAGGTACGGTTCTCAACTTGCGAAATATCGTCATCGGCAACAACGCGACCGCGCTCGAAGCCGCAGCGAAGAAAGCTCAAGAAATGGGGTTCGCTGTGAAGTCGCTTGGATCGAACAACGCCGGCGAAGCCCAAGTCGTCGGTCGCGAGTTGGCGGAACTGTGCCGCGGCATCCGAGACGGGCAAGCCGATGTCTCGCCGCCCGTCTGCGTGCTCAGCGGTGGCGAACCGGTGGTGAAACTCGCGCCCACGAATCTGCCGCGCAAAGGTGGCCGCAATCAAGAGGTCACGCTCGCTGCGTTGCAGCATTTATGGATCGAGGGTCTCGACCGGATCGCGTTCTTGTCCGGCGGCACCGACGGCGAAGACGGCCCAACCGACGCAGCCGGAGCGGTGGTGGACGAGAGTCTGCGTCAAGCGGCGATCGCCAAAGGTCTTGCCCCTGCCCAGTTCCTGGCGATCAACAACTCGTACCCGTTCTTCGAGCAAACTGGCGGTCTGCTGCTCACCGGACCGACTCACACCAACGTCATGGACCTGCGAGTCGCCGTGGTGCGATGACAATTTCGATTCGGGGTGACGGCGTCATGTGTCCCGCATCGAGTGCGACTGCGGCCAAACGACGTACCGGACAGCCAGTCCCCCCACAATCAAACTGCCGCCAATGATGGTTGGCCAGCCGACTTGTTCGCTCCAGCAGAGCCAGACCCAGAGCGGGTTCAGGAGTGGCTCCAACAGTAACAGCAGCGCGGCTTCTTGGACGGTGACGAGGGGAACTCCGCGAGCGGCCAGGACGTAGGGCAGGCCCATTTGCACGATCCCCAGCAAAGCGATCAGCAGCCATTGCAGTGGTTGTAGTTCGATGCCGCGCGGCAGCACAATCGGCAGCAGCACAACACCGCTGACGAAGTGATTCAACAGCGTCAGCCAGGCAGAGTCTTCGTCTCGCAACCAGCGCAGGCAGAGAATCACTCCGGCATACGCGACTCCGCTGCCGAGGGCGATCAGGTTGCCATCGGCTCGCTGTTGGTCACGTTCAGAGAGCACGATGAACGCGATGCCGGCTGCGGCGCAGAGCAGGGCAACGACGTTGCCGCGATGGACTCGTTCTCTCAGCGCGAGCCAGCCGAATAAGAAGACCCACACCGTGGCCGTGTACTGCAAAAACGTCGCTGCAGCGGCCGAAGTGCGCGTCAAACCGATGACGTACAAAGTGTTCATCGCCGTAAACGTCGTGGCCGAGGCGAGCAATCCTGGCCGCCAGCGGACTTGTTTCCAATGCACCAGCGGAAGCAGCGCGACGGATGCGAACAGCGAGCGATAGCAGGCCAGCAACCAACCGCGATCTTCGAGCGGGATCGCTTGCATTGCCGGACTTTTGACGAGGAGGCCGTTGGTGCTCCACAGGATTGCGGCGGCGATCAGCAGCGTGCGGCCTTTGGAGTGCGGTGTGTCAGCGCCGCTATGGGTCTTTTCGTGTTCAGCCATTCGCCAACAACTCTCGGTGAAACTAACGACGATCGACAGCCAGACAATCCAAAGCGGTGCTGACACACCGCACTCCATGTCAGTTTACGTCTCGTCCCGTCAGCAAGTCCTCGACCGCATCGGCGTGACGGGCGATGTGGCGAACGCTGCGGCAGAGTTCGTCGGGGGCGACTTTTGCTCGCGAGTGTTTTTCGACCATGACGAAGTGCGGAACGCCGTTGACGTCGCGGACGGCGATGCTGCCGTGCGGCTGAACCGCATTGCGACGCAGCGCGAGTTCGTAGTGATCCGCAGAAGCCGGTCCGCCGATCGAGAAGATTTGCAGTTGTCGGAACGGGGCGTTGTCGGCGGCGGAGGCGATAACGACTCGCTGCTGGCGGTTCTTCGGGAGTTGCACCACGACATCGAACTCGTCGGAACCTTCTCGCGCGGTCCAGGTGATGTCCTGCTCGTCGTTGAAGGCTTCGGCCAACAGTTGCCGGACATCGCGAATCTGCTCCAGGGCGGCGAACAAGCGTGGCTGAGCTTCGTCGGCGTCTTGAGCACGCTGCAGTGGATCGCGATGGACGAGCCAATCAACGATTTCAGCGACTTCGTTTGGCAATTCGGCACAGTCATGTCGGACATTTGGGAACGACTGCGTCATCGCTTGCGACATGAGCTGCTTGACCGTCTTGCCGTTGAAGGGGAGTCGGCCAGTCAACATGCGATACAGGCAAACCCCGAGGGCATACATGTCGGTTGATGGGGACGCGACCGCGCCGGAGAATAGTTCCGGAGCCATGTAGTGCGGCGTGCCGACCAGTCCATCGAAGACTTTCTCACCACGTCCACGCACTCGTTTGGCCAATCCGAAGTCCCCGATTTTAGCTCGGCCGAGTCCGTGTGATTCCTTGGTCAACAAAACGTTTTCCGGTTTGACGTCGCGATGGATCAGTCCCGTTCGATGTGCGGCGGCAAGGCCATCGGTGATCTCAGCGGTGATTCGCAAGGCCTCGGCCGGCGCTAGTCGCAGTCGCGTGTCGAGAACTTTTTGCAACGAGTTGCCCGCAACGAATTCCATCTCCAGAAAGTGGAAGTCGTCGTGCCTGCCGACCGCATAGGCCATCACGACGTTCGGGTGATGCAGGTTCGCGACGGCGATCGCCTCCTGACGAAACCGGTTGACGTAGTCGGCATCGGTCTCGACGTATTTTGGTGAAAGGACCTTGAGCGCGCATCGCCGTTCCAGTTGCTGATGCAGCGCGAGGTACACTGCTCCCATGGCCCCGCGACCGAGCAGCGTGTCGCAGCGATAGACGCCAAGCGTTTTTCCAGTCAGCTTTTCGGGGTGATTCTTCGTCGAGCGTTTCGCCGCAGGTTGTTCGACCGGCGGGTTCGGAGAATTCTTATTGGGTTCGGCCGCGAGATTCGGCGGCAAAACCGTCGCGGCCAAGTGCGGCGCGTACAGAATCGTGGTGCCCAGCGGCACCGATTCGCCAATCTCGGCGGAATCGTGAAGGATGTCATGTGTGGGAGCCGGTTCAGTCAATGGACACTCAACTTTCTGCAATGGGTTGGCATTGTACCGGGCAACTACGGGCGCGAAAGAGAGGGGCAAAGTTTGAACCCACGACAGGTCAGTGACGCTCGATGCGCTGTGACATTTCCGCACGACGCGCCAGCAATTGGCCGTTCCAGGCAAACCACTCGCTGTCGAGTTGTGCCAAGTTCTTGGCAAGGGAGGCCAAGTTGGGGCCCAGCGGCCTTTCTCGAAACGGGAAATCCTCGATTTGATCGAGCGGTTTGCTCTGAATTCTCCCGGCGTCGGCTACAATGCTGCCGGTTTTAAAACGTCTACTTCGCCCGACCGAAAAGAATATTGCCTTGTCCGCTTCCTCGTTTGAGCCGCTGTCCTCCGCCGAAACCATCTCGAAGGGGACGTACGCCTTCGTGAGCCTCGGCTGTCCCAAGAACCTCGTGGATAGCGAGAAAATGCTCGGCACTCTGTCGCTCGACGGCTATTCGCTGGTCTCGGAGGCGGACGGAGCGGACTTTGTGATCGTCAACACCTGCGGCTTCATCGAGCAATCGCGGATCGAGTCGAAGGGGGTCATTCAGGAGATGCTCGATCTCAAAAAGGCCGGTCGGACTAACGGTGTTATTGTCGCCGGCTGCCTGCCGGAGCGAGTCGGAGGCAGCTTGCTCGACGAGATGCCGGAGATCGACCACATCGTCGGCGTCTTCGGCCGCGACGAGATCACGAAAGTCGCCGACCGGCTGCTTGGCCAGCAAACCGAACAACGAACGCTGTTCCGGCCGGCTCCGATCAAGGCGATGAATGATCAAACTCGGCTGCGGATCACACCGGATCACTTTGCGTACCTGAAAATCTCTGAAGGCTGCGACCGGACCTGCACGTTTTGCGCGATCCCGAAGATGCGCGGCAAGCACATCACAAAGCCGATCGAGATGGTCATTGCGGAGGCAAAAGAACTCGTCGCCGACGGAGTTCGCGAGTTGATCATCGTGGCGCAGGACACGACCTACTACGGCCTCGACCTGTACGGCAAAGTGCGGTTGACCGAATTGCTGTGGCAACTCGATCAAGTCGAGGGGCTGGATTGGATTCGGCTGATGTACATGTACCCAATCAACTTCTCAGACGAGCTGATCGAGACCATCGCGGGCAGCGAGAAGATTCTGCCGTACCTCGACATGCCGTTGCAGCACATTAACGACACGATGCTCAAACGGATGCAGCGCCGAGTAAACCGGGATCAAACCGTCGAACTCGTTCACAAGCTGCGTGACCGCATCCCGAATCTGGTGCTGCGGACGACATTCATCACCGGCTTCCCTGGCGAGACAGACGAGCAATTCGAGGAACTTAAAGAATTTGTTGCTGAGTCGAAGTTCGAGCGGATGGGAGTCTTCACCTACTCGCTGGAACCCGGCACGCCCGCTGAGAAGCTGAGCGACCATCTTCCGGAAGAGGTCAGGAACGCGCGCCGCGACGAGCTGATGGAACTGCAACAGCAGATCGCGTTCGACTTCGCCGACACGCTGGTTGGTTACGAACTCGACGTGCTGATCGACAGCGAAACCGATGAGCCGGGGGTGTTCGCTGGTCGTACGTTCGCCGACGCACCGGACATCGACGGCACGGTCTACGTTGAAGCCGAAGGACTCGAACCGGGTGACATTGCTCCGGTAATCATCGCGGCTCGACAGGATTATGACTTGCTGGGAGTGGTTGCGTCGGAGGAATAACGCATGCCCGTCACGGACCCGACTCCCGAAACTCCGAACGTGACTGCTTCGTCTACGCCGTTGCCTCGTATCGATCGGCGTTCGCTGAACGTTCCGAATTTTATCACGCTGGCTCGGCTGGTGTTGGCGGTCGTGTTGTTCGCGATGATTTCTCTCGGATCGTCGTGGGTTGGGGCGACGATCATGTTCATCGTCGCAGCCGCAACCGACGCGCTCGACGGTTACATCGCTCGCAAGTACGGATTGGTTACAACGCTCGGCCGCATTCTCGATCCGTTCGCCGACAAGATCATCATCTGCGGTGCGTTCCTGTTTCTTGTGGCTCAACCGAAATCCGGAGTCACCGCCTGGATGGCCTTGATCGTCTTTGGACGCGAGATGTTCATCACCAGTTTGCGGGCGTTTCTCGAACAGCACGGGCGGGACTTTTCCGCCGTTTGGAGCGGCAAGATCAAGATGGCATTGCAGTGTGTGGCCGTGGCCGTCAGCTTGCTGTCGATGGATGCTCGATTCGCCGGAGTCGAGTTCATCTGGTTACGCGACGTGATCTTGTGGGCCACGGTCGCCGCGACGGCCTACAGCGGCGTCGAATACACCTACCGAGCCTATCGCATGCTCAGAGCTTAGGAGCGGCACGTTTCAAAAATTGACCAGTACGTTTACGTCCGCGCGATGGCCGAGCCGTTGGTACCTCGAAATCTGTTGGTGGGCCCCGGAACCTGATGCGATCCGCTCGTTGACGAACCGGACGAAACTGGGCCTCGGGCGTCTTGGCTTAGTCGTCCGGCTTCTGAGCATTCCCTCAAACCAGCGGAATTGCGGGCAGAACCAGGCACGCGACAGCCGCGAACAACCAATCTTGTGCAAGTCGCGACCTGAGGGAGTTCCTTTTGGGGCAACCGAAGTGATAGGCGGTAGCTTGCTTATGCGAGATCGACTAGGCAAGCGACCAAAGATTTGGCTTGGCGTTCATCTCACGCGAAGGGGCGGCTACATTGCGCCGGGTTTGAAATCGTTCGCGTTCGGAAAGGATCGCTCATGCGTCGTCTTGTGGTGAGTTGCACTCTTGCGTTGCTTGTCGTCGCTGGTTCGCTGGCTTGGGGCGAAGTCGCTCCGGAGGTCGTGACGCGGTTGACCTCGGATTTGAAATATCTCGCTTCGGATGAACTCGAAGGTCGGGGTGTCGGGACGAACGGGCTGAACGTCGCGGCAGATTATGTGGCGAAGGCATTCAAGGACGCGGGCCTCAACGTGACTACGGCCGGCGGCGACCCGTTCCAAGAATTCACGATGACCACCGGCGCACAGCTGGGCCCGACGAACACGCTCAATCTGGTCGGTCCGGGAGGAAAGAGGATCGAACTGGCGATCGACAAGGACTTTCAAGTTTGCTCGTTCGGAGCGTCGGGAACGATTAACGCGGAGTTAGTCTTTGGCGGCTACGCGATCGACGCGAAAGACGATAAGTACCAGGACCTCGAAGGGACGGACGTCAAAGGGAAAGTTCTGGTGGTGATTCGCAAGACCCCTCGGCAGGGGGACCCTCACGGGCCGTTTGCTGCGGGACACGGTGGGCAATCGCGGCACGCCGACTTGCGATCCAAGATCAGCAACGCTTTCGGCAGAGGTGCTGCGGCGATTCTGTTTGTCAACGATGTCGCCTCCGGCAAGAAAGAAATCGAACAAGCCAAGCAACGAGCGAAGGACGCGGCCGAAACGGTTGTCGATGCCGCCGCCGCGCTGCTTGCAGCGGATGCAAACAACGCAGAAGCCGTAAAATCTGCTCGCGAAAAACTGGACGAGGCGGTCAAGAAGGTCCAGCAGCTGCGTGATGCGGTCACGAAGGTCGAAACCGACGTGCTGATGAAGTTCGGCTATGCCGGATTCAACCAAAACGTTGGCGGGCCGATTTTTCATGTGACTCAGGCCGCAGTCGATCAGGTCTTGCAGGCGTCGCTCAAGAAGACGCTCGCGGCGTTGGAAGCCGAGATCGACCAAGACCTCAAGCCGAGGACGGCGGTGCTCACCGGCTGGAAGGCCGAAGGACAGGCGTCGGTCGAACTTATCAAGACGGAAGTGAAGAACGTCATCGCGGTCATCGAAGGGCAGGGGGCATTGGCGGAAGAAACCGTCATCATTGGAGCCCACTACGATCACATTGGCTTCGGCGGACAAAACTCGCTGGCTCCCGGTGTCAAAGATGTTCATAACGGAGCGGACGACAACGGATCGGGAACGGTGTCGCTGATCGAGCTGGCTCGGCGATTTGGCGCTCGCAAAGAACCGCTCAAGCGACGGTTGGTGTTCATCGCGTTCACGGCGGAAGAATCCGGTTTGATCGGATCCGCTCGTTATTGCACCGAACCGATTTATCCGCTCGACAAGACGATCGCGATGATCAACATGGACATGGTCGGTCGGCTGAAGGACGAGAAGCTGATCGTTTACGGCACCGGAACGGCTCCGCATTGGAAGACACAGCTCGAACGATTGAATGGAGCCTCGAAGTTTGAGCTCGTGATGAAACCTGAAGGTTTTGGCCCCAGCGATCAGTCGTCGTTCTACGGCAAAAAGATTCCGGTGCTGCACTTTTTCACCGGCACGCACGGCGAGTATCACCGGCCGGGTGACGATTGGAACCTGATCAACTACCCCGGCATGGCGCGCGTGGTCGACATGATTGAGCAAGTGACTCTGGAAACGGTGCAGTCCGCCGAGAAGCCGCAGTACGTCGAGGTCAAAGGCTCGGGGGATCAGGCTCAAGCGCGCAGCGGCAGCAGCCGGCCGTACTTTGGATCGATTCCCGATCTGGGAAACGAAACTCCCGGCTATGCGCTTTCGGGTGTCGCTGGTGGCGGTCCGGCTGATAAGGGTGGAATCAAAGGGGGCGACGTCATCGTGGAATTCGGCAAGAACAAAATCAGCAACCTCGACGACTTCGATCTCGCGCTTCGAAAATTCAAAGCGGGCGAAGAAGTCGAAGTCATTGTGCTCCGCAAAGGAGAGCGGGTGACGTTGAAAGTGACGTTAGGGCAGTCGAAGTAGATGTGGTCTTCACGACTCTTCTGACGCTTGTTTCTGACCTATGTCGTGTTGACCGTCGTAGCGGCGGCATTCTTCGTCGCGTTGTTTCAGAGTCGCCAGCGCGAGGCGATTGAGTCCGAAGTGCGGCAGCGATTACAGGATGAGGCCGCCGTGCTGGGAGTGTTCACCGAAGCGGCCTGGCAATCGTCCGACAGGCCCGTGGAAGAACTGCGAGCAACGTGGCAGCCAAAGTTGCAATCACTGGGCCGTGAGGTCGGGACCCGGTTGACCTTGGTGCGTGCAGATGGGACGGTGCTGGCGGACTCATCAGCGGATGCGCGACAGATGGAGAATCATCGCGACCGCCCGGAGACTGAGCAGGCGGCGGAACACGGAGTTGGTTTCGTGACGCGGCCGAGTCTGTCTGTTGGTGAGCCTTATGGATACTGCGCGGTGCGAGTCGGCTCCCGCGAAAAACCGCGCGGGTTTGTGCGCGTCGCGCTGCCGTGGACTCCGTTCGAAGCACGCCTGAAGGCGGCCTCGCGGTTGGTTGCGGGAACGGCCGTGGTGGTCACGCTGGCGGCACTGCTGGCGAGCTACCTGC
>VGZH01000011.1 GCA_016872645.1 Planctomycetota bacterium
GTGTCACACTTGATCGTGTCGAACGCCAGCGGCGGTTTGAATCCGAAACTCCGTTCCGGGGACATCCTGCTGATCGACGACCACATCAACCTGATGGGTGCCGGTGGAGGGGCACTCTTGCCCGTCTGCCCGGAAGAGAGGGACAAGAGCACGCACCCTACAACCGCAGCTTCCCGTTCGTTCTACGATCCAAGGCTGATGTCACTCGCAGAACGCATCGCGTGCGAACAGAACATTCCGTTGCGGCGCGGCACCTACATCGCGATGCTCGGCCCGAACTACGAAACTCGTGCCGAGTACCGCTGGCTGCGCACGCTTGGAGACGTCGTGGGGATGTCCACTGTCCCCGAAGTGCTCGCCGCCGGAGAACTCGGAATACCGGTCGTGGCATTCTCGATGGTCACAAATGTTTTCCGCCCGGACGATGTTCAGCAAACCACCAGCGACGAAGTCATCAAGGCCGCCAGCAATGCCGAACCCAATCTCCGGAGAATTGTCACGAGGCTCCTGAAGGAGTGTACTTCCGACTCACCCCTCGCCCTTCGCCCCTCACCACTCCCATGAACCCCACGCAACTGATCGCGAAGAAACGAGACGCCGGCGAACTGACGGCGGAAGAGATCGCGTTTTTGATCGATGGGCATGTGCATGGTCGCATCCCCGACTACCAAATGGCTGCGCTGCTGATTGCGATGTTCCTGCGCGGATTGACTGATGCTGAAACCACCGCACTCACTGACAGCATGTTGCGCTCCGGCGTGACGCTGACTTGGCCAGCGAATTGTTTGCCGCGCGTCGACAAACATTCGACGGGCGGCATCGGCGACAAAGTCTCGCTGCCGCTCGCGCCACTGCTCGCATGTTGCGACGTCTGTGTGCCGATGCTCTCCGGTCGAGGACTCGGACCAACTGGTGGAACTCTCGACAAGTTGGAATCGATCCCCGGCTTCCGCACGAATCTGTCGCTCGACGAAATCTACCGGCTCACTCAAGAGGTCGGCTGCGTCATCACCGGCACAACTCCAGAGCTGGTCCCCGCCGACCGTCAGCTTTACGCCCTCCGCGACGTGACCGCGACCGTCCCATCCGTCCCGTTGATCACCGCCAGCATCATGAGCAAGAAGCTGGCCGAGAACCTCAACGCACTGGTACTCGATGTGAAGTACGGCTGCGGAGCGTTCATAAAATCTCGTTCGAGTGCACGCGAACTGGCCGCTGGAATGATCACGGTCGGGCAACGCATGGGAGTCGCGACGACGGCTTATTTGACCGACATGAATCAACCTCTTGGCCGCATGGCGGGGAATGCAGTCGAGGTCGCAGAGTCAATTGACTGTCTTCGCGGCGGTGGGCCGAACGACCTGCGCGAACTCGTGCTCGAACTCGGTGAGGACGTGCTCGTCGGTGCAAGAGTTTTTTCGACACGCACAGATGCGAGAGCCAAACTGCTCCGTGAACTCGATTCCGGCCGCGCGCTGGAACGCTTCGAGCGAATGGTCTCCACACAAGGCGGACGACTTGACGCGCCGCGACCGATCGCGCCTCCGAACGACGTGTGCGGCGAGCGCGCCGGGATCATCGAATCGATCGACACGGAATCGCTCGGCTGGATCATCATCGACCTTGGCGGAGGCCGCCGACAACTTACAGATCCAATCGATCACAGCGTCGGCCTCGAAATGCTCGTCCGCATCGGAGACGAAGTTTCGTCGAATCAACCGCTCGTGCGAGTCTTCGCGCTGCCCGCCAAGTTCGACGCAGTGGCCGCACGAATTCGAACCGCAATTACCATCGGCGACGAACCCACCGACCCGCCGTTGTTGATCGCCGAACGCCTTGGATAAACCGTCACCCGCTTGTCGGTTCCCAACTTCCCCCTGGAGCCAATCAAGAGTTTACAAATCGCAACCGCCCGTCGGTTCCCCGTTTCATGCGCCGTGCGGGTGGTCTTCGCTGCCTTCGAAAGACAATCCGACGCTCGAAGGAATTACAACAAGTCGTTTGATTCGACGTACCCTGACATCGCCAAGTCCAACAAGACGACTTGCCACGTGTGCCACATCGGAGACAACAAGAAGAATCGCAACCACTACGGCGAAGCGTTACGCAAGGAACTCAAAGTTCCGAAGGGATCGGACGAGCAAAAGATCAAAGAAGCCTTTAAAGCGATCGAAGACGGCGAATGCAAAACCGGCAAATGGAAAGGGCGACTGGATGACGGCAAGGTATCCTGCGCCTGTGGAAATGGAGGCCCAGAAACGAGTTCCGATATTTTTCGGCAGTTGAATCGTGAGAACCGTTGAGGCTCATTATTTTCCAAACGGCCACCAGCGGCGGCGAGCGACCGCGCTGCGGCGATGGATGTCGATGACCTCGGTCACATTGTGATCGAATAGCCGGTGCATCAACGCTTCATAGCCTTGTTTCAGTTTGAATTCGGTTTCGTCGGCCAGCAGCGGCCACACGGCATAAAAATTGACGACTCGCCCGTCCGGCAGTTCGAGCTTTCGGAACTCCTGGCTGAATGCGAGCACCGGTACGATGACCGCACAACAAAACTGCGTGTTCTTCGCATACGGTTGCAAGTCTTTCCCGTTGGGCAGCGAGTGACCGGGACCGAGCCAGGTGTCGTACTCGTGCGGCAGTCGGGCCAGCTCTTTCATCAGCCGGATCGGCCAGTAGTTGGCTTGGTCGGCGAAGTCCTCGCGAGTCAGTTGCCAATCTGGTGGCAGGCACAGAACCAATTCCGCAAAACGAAACTCCTCGGCCCCTTCGGGGACCGCCATCGGCTTGTCGCTCATACCGGTGGTGATGAGCGTGTGGAAATCACGACCCTCACTCGGCAAAACATGATGCACGTCGATGTGGACGAGATCGGAGACGATCTCGTGAAAGACCATCGAGACCTCGCCGATGTGTTGCTCGATGTGCTCAACAATGGCCTCGATCTGTTCGCCGTCGCCAATGGCAAACTCGAACGGCTTCGTCCGCTCGGCGTGTCTCAGAATCGGCGAACCTGATTCAGACATCTCCGGCTGCGGAGCCGGGACTGGAACGCGCATGTCTGCTCCGCAGTGGCGGCACTTGGCGCGCTGGCCGGCGCGCGTCTCGTCCACTTTGTAATTCGTGCCACACTGCTCGCAGTCGAACGCGATCCGCATGTTCTTCCTCGGTTACGAAAAAACGCGATCCAGTTTTCCAATTAATTGTCGCCGCGATTCGTCGACGGCAACCGCCAACTGTGAGCCATCGAACACGCCAGTTGCTTGCAGCCACTTGTTAAATTCCGGAGCGGGCCGCAGACCAAACAACCGGCGCATCGCCGCCGCGTCGTGATAGCTGGTCGATTGGTAGTTCAACATTACATCATCCGAGCACGGCACGCCCATGAAATAGTTGCAACCCGCCGCGGTCAGCAGCATCAGCAGGTTGTCCGCCGAGTTTTGATCGGCATCGGCGTGATTCGTGTAGCAGACGTCGCAACCCATCGGCAGGCCGAGCAGCTTCCCCATGAAATGATCTTCGAGTCCCGCGCGAATGATCTGCCGCTCGTTGGCGAGATACTCCGGCCCGATGAACCCGACGACGCTGTTGACCAGGAACGGCTCGAACACGCGAGCGACTCCATAGGCCCGCGCCTCCAAGGTCAACTGATCAACGCCATGATGAGCCTCCGCCGAAAGAGCACTCCCCTGACCAGTCTCGAAGTACATGACGTTGTGGGACGAGGAGCGAGGCTGCATGTCCCCCTCTCCCTTTGGGAGAGGGCTGAGATGAGGGTCTCGATCCGTTTGACTGTCATTCGTTGTAACAAGACCTCGACGTGCGTGATGTTCCAGCACTCGCTCGCCTCCCTCGCGCAGCAACGACAATGACACACCGAAAGACTCGTTCGCCGTTTGCGTCCCTGCGATCGACTGAAACAGCAAATCAATCGGAGCACCGCGATCGAGCGCCGCCAGTTGCGTGCTGATGTGCGCGAGACAACACGACTGCGTCGGCACTCCCAGCACCTCCATCAACCGCTGCAAGGTGTGTTCGATCGCCACGACGCTTTCGACTGACTCGGCCGCTGGATTGACGCCAATCACCGCATCGCCGCAGCCGAACAGCAAGCCGTCCAAGGCGGACAACACGATCCCACGCAAGTCGTCACTCGGATGATTCGGCTGCACGCGAATCGCCAGGACGCCGCGTTCGCCGATCGTGTTGCGGCAGCGTGTCACGTTGCGAATCTTCGCGGCGGCGACCACCAGGTCTTGATTGCTCATCAGCTTCGCGACCGCCGCCGCGATCTCTGGAGTGATCGCCCACCTCAGCCGCCGCAGCGTCGCTTCGCTGGCTCGCTCGGAGAGTAAGTATTCGCGGAACTCGCCGACGGTCCGTGATCTGAGTTCGTCGAACGCGGCGCGGTCCTGCGTTTCGACAATCAGTCGCGAGACGTCGTCTTCATCAGGATCAATCACCGGATTCGCGACAATCTCACCGAGCGTCACATCGGCCAGCGCCCATTTCGCAGCGACTCGTTCCCGAGCGCTCGACGCCGCCAATCCGGCGAGAGAGTCGCCGGATTTTTCTTCGTTTGCCTTGGCGAGCAACTCGCGGAGGTCGACAAAGGTGAACGACTCATTGCGGATCGTCGCGTGGTATCGCATGAATTGAACTCCATCCCGCTGGGTAACTAAGTCGCCGCAAACGAACCCGAAGCGTCCGCGGGAACGAGCGTTTCGCGAGACACCAAATTCATCGCGGCCTGAAACGTTCGCCCTCGCTGTCACTCTGGATTAATTGGTCACGGCGGTACGACGCCGAGTTCCTTCGCCGCTTCGCATAACATCGTCCACGTTCCAGCGTCGAGCGGGATCCCGCTCGTAAGCCGTTCGCGACGGATCGCCGCGCTGCGATCACCGGGAAGCGTGATCTGATCGACTCCCGACTTGCGGGGGGTCGAGCGAACGTAGTCGATGAGCTTGTCGGCCTCACCGAGAAAATGCGAAGTACCGGCGAATCGCGCGGCATCCCACAGAACCATCAGCACGTTGTTGGTTCCCTTCTCGGAAGGATCAGCCGGCGGGCACCAGCCTCCCGACAATCCGCCCACCAGGACGTCCAACAGCAGTCCCAAGCCGAAGCCCTTGTAGCCGAACGCTTCGCCACCCAACGGAAGCAACGTACCGGGGTTCTCGCTGAACCGAGAGGCTGGATCGGTCGTGGGATTTCCGTTTGAGTCCTGCAACCAGCCGGAAGGACAAGGCTCGCCCGCCAACTGCTTGGCTTTGACTTTGCCGTTTGCCACAACGCTGGTTGAAAGGTCGAGCACCAGCGGTTCGCCACTGGTCGGTACCGCGAGGCCGAGTGGATTCGTGCTGATCCGCGCCTTGAGTCCTCCAGGTGGAGCGACACACTTGAGCACACCGTTGTCATTCACGGACATCATTGCGGCGAAACCATGCCGAGCGGCCAGTTCTACCCATTCCGCCAATCTGCCGACGTGGCCGCAGTTCTTCAAGGTGCCACAAGCGATGCCGAGTGGCCGGCACTTTTCTGCCAACGCGAGAGCTAGTCTTCGAGCCAACACCTGTCCGAATCCTCGTCGGCCATCTGCCACCAGCACGGCCGGCGTCTCGGTCAGCACCTGCCATTCGACGCCGCGACACAATTCACCAGTTCGCAAGGCGGCGAGATAATCTCCCACGCGCAGCACGCCGTGTGACTCGTGGCCGCGAAGGTTGGACTCCACCAAACTGGCGGCGACCTCGGCCGCTTCGAACTCTTCAACACCTGCGGCCCGAAAAAGATCGGTAACAAATCTTGTGAGTTTGTCCGAGGAATATTGGACTTTTTTCATTGCCATGATCACTCTGCTATTAACGTCAAAAAAGACTGCGATGAATTCAAGCAGCTGACACGCTGAATCATTTCCCCTGTGATTGACACCCAGGGGATCGCCATCAAACGACTGATTGCATCCGCGTTGATTCCCAGCTTGGCCTTCGCAATGCCCGGCGACGCGGACGAGTACGGATTCCCCAGCTTCATCGTGCTGGATTCCGCGCCCGTCAAAAACTGTCTCCAAGTTGTTCCCGTGCAAGTGCAGTACGAGGTTCCGGTCGTCGCGGTACCCCAACTGCGGAAGGTGCGACGAGCCGTGCCACGCACAACGTATCAAACCGTGACGAAAACCATCATGGTGCCGACCACAACACTCGAGACTCGGCAGTCGCAGTCATTCGAGCACCGCGACGAAGTTCCCGAGTGATCCGTCACGGTTTATCACCAAGTCCTCGAAACCGAACGAATCACAACCGCAGAATCGTTCCTGGTTCAAGAAACTCGACTCCGCACCGAAGAATACACGGTGCAGGTACCAGTCGTGCGAACCGCTCGGCAGAATGTGACCGTGCAAAATGCTAAGGTGGAAACTCGCGGGGGGACTCGGCGAAGCGCTCGCTGTGTCCCTGGGATTAACCTGCAAACCATGGTGAACGGCGATGAACTTGTCCGCAACGGGGAGGTCTCGGATCGCGGTGGCGTCAAGGCGAGGGCCACGGTGGTTGGCGGTTGCGAGAAGCAAGTAGTCGTTCCGGTGACCACCTACGACATCATCGAGGAAATGATCTGCCAGTGAGCATTTGCCGTTTCCCTGCCGATCAGGTTTTCGAGGCCGACTGACGGTAAATTCGCGAGGTCGCTGGAAATCGAGCGTGTTGCCCCGGAAGATGCGCCACTTTGCAAGGCGTGCGAGGCGACGATGGCTTTGGTTTTTCACTTGGCGTTTTTTTCTGTGCTCATCATGGCGGCGTCGCTGTCTGGTGGGTTGGCACCGGCCATGATGCGGTTTACGCATCGGGGGTTGCATCTCCTAATAAGTTTTGTGGCCGGTTTGATGTTGGGGGTTGGCGTTTTCCACCTGTGGCCGCATGCCACTGAGAAGCTGAACTACAACGTTCACGCCGCCGCCGGCTGGCTGATGGCGGGCCTATTGGGAATGTTCTTCCTGATCCGTGCGTTTCACTTCCACCAGCACACCTCCCTCGAACCGGACGATGCACAAGCGTCTGGCAGCAACGCCGAAAGCAAACATTCCGGCTGCCTGGTCCACGATCACGATCACGATGGAACGCACAGCCACGCGAGCCGCGGAAATAAACTTTCCGGTGCGCACCAGCTAAGCTGGGCGGGGATCGGCTTCGGCCTAGCGGTTCACACGTTGATCGACGGCATGGCGCTGGCTGCGAGTGTCCAAAGCGAGATGTCGCTGGGAGGAACGACTTGGGTTGCGGGAGTCGCAACGTTTATGGCGATCGTGCTGCACAAGCCGTTGGATGCGATGTCGATCACGACGTTGATGGCCTCATCCGGCTGGTCACCGCGTTCCAGAATGGCCGCGAACATGGCCTTCGCGGTGATGTGCCCCATCGGAGTGATTCTGTTCTTTGTGGTGGAAAGCGTGTTGCCCGGGAACGGCACATTCCTTGGTGCCGCGTTGGCTGTGTCGGCAGGAGTCTTTCTGTGCATCTCGCTGAGCGATTTGCTGCCGGAAATCCAATTTCACCATCACGACCGTCTGCAATTGTCGCTTGTGCTGCTGGCGGGAGTCCTGATTGCTTGGGCGCTGGTTTTCATTGAGCCGAGACACTCGCGCAAACATCAACCGGTCCGCCAACTGGGTTCCGTGATGCAGATCGAAATCTGATTCGTTGCCGATCAGGGAGCAAATTCTATGACCACACACTGGACCGTTTTCGGGGTGCGAGCCACCTTCGTTCTGTTGGCTGCCTTCGGACAACTCGCACACACCCCGGCGATAACAGCGGATGAGCCGAAAGTGGACGGCAGCGATCAGCGCCAGCATCCACTCAGCGCAGAGGACCAGGCCAAGTTGCGAAAGCAATGGGACGACGATCTGGCTGACGTGTCAAAGAAGCTCGAGACAACTCCCGACAACGTGTCGCTACTTTCCAAGCGAGGTGATGTGTTCTTCTTTCGAGGAGAATTCGCCAAGTCGGTTCGCGACTACGAACGCATGAGCGAACTGAACCCGACGCTCGACGCCTCTCATTGGCGACTGGGCATCGCATATTTCTACGCTGCGCAGCCGCAGAAATCGGCTGCGCAGTTCGACAAGTTTTTCGTCACCGACGATGTCGATCGCGAAGCGGGCTTGTGGAAGTACCTCGCGCAGGCTCCGACGCTGGGTGTCGAAAAGGCAAGATCCGGATTGCTCAAGTACAAAAAGGATGACCGCGAACCGATGCCGACGATTTACCGGTTGTTCGAGGAAGAACTCACGCCGGATGACCTGCTGAAGTCGGTCGATGCGAAGTTGCCGCCAAACGTCCGCGAGCAGCGACTGTTTTACATCGAGTTGTATCTCGGCCTGTGGCACGACGCCGCCAAACATCCCAAAGAGGCGTTACCGCACTTTCGAGCCGCGACCGCCAACCGCTGGGGGCGATCGGCCAGCTACGGTCCGAATTACATGTGGCACGTCGGCCGGCTGCACTATGAGCGGCTGGCCGAGAAGCCAAAGCCGTGAGTTGCGATTGGTTTTCATCCGCCAACTTGCTCAGTATCATCTGCTCGATCGAATTCTCATCGCCTCTCAAGAGACCGCAGTACGCCATGTCTGCTCGATTTGAACAAGCCGAGTTGCTGAAGAAGCAGTACACCGACAAGTACGTCGTCGTAAAACCCGGAGTACCGGAATTGCGCCGTTTCGACGGTCTGACCGGCGTCGTGAAGACCGTCAATATGAGCTGCCGAGCGCTCGTGCTGTTCGACGGTCCGGCGGACATCGGCTGGTACGATATTGACCCCGCTTACCTGACGGTGGTTGATGCTCCGATCCCGAAAAAGAAGTCTGAAGAGAAGCCGACGAAAGAATCACCCGCCGCCAAGTCCGCACCGGCTGCGAAACCCGCAGCGGCCTCAGAGAAGAAGGCCAGCCCTCTTGACTTGATCCGTCAACAAGGTGCAGCCGGCGCAAAGCCTGCGGCGGCACCAGCGGCCGGTGGTGCGAAGCCCAGTCCACTCGATTTGATTCGCCAGCAGGGTGCTGCCAAAGCCGCGGGAACGGTGGGCAAGCCGGCAGCCGCACCGACGACTGCGTCGAGCGGCGAAGGCAAGAAGTTGTCCCCCATCGAGATGATTCGTCAACAGCAAGCGACGAAGGCAGAAGGGGTAACTCCTGCGGCGGCACCAGTGGCTGAAGCACCAAAGCCTGCGGCACCTGCGGCGGCGGATGGCAAAAAATTGTCACCGCTCGAATTGATTCGCATGCAAGGTGCATTCAAAGGAAACAAGTAGCCGCTGAGTTTTCTCTTGCCGATGAGCCCCGACCGTGTCCAACTCTGTGCGGACAATTGTGGTCTTTGAGTCTCGGCCGCGCTGGGAACCGGAACTCCAACGCCAATTCCGAAATGAATCGGTGCTCGTGCGTGGAAGTCGCACGTTTGGCGAGCTCTCGGCATTTGCATTTCCGCCAATCGCCGATGTTCTGATCATCGACCTGCCCGAAGAGCTGACGGAATGCTTGCAATGGCTGAGCAAACTGGTCGCGCCACCGCAAGTCCCACCAATGATTGTACTGTGTTCGTCCGAGGCGATTGACCTGGAGTGGACCTTGCGCGACGTCGGAGTCCGCGAAGTCCTGGTCGGCAGCTTGTCTGGTGAGCAACTCGCGAGGACTTGCCGGAGATTGATCTCCAAATCGGCGCGATGGACGACCCTCGTTGTTCGTCGTCAGTGAGACCGCTACAACTCAAATCCACCGAATGATTCCTCAAACCTTGCCAGCAAAGAGACCATGACAGACGCTGAAATTCGCTCGAAACTCGGGCAACTGACCGATCCTGAACTTGAAATCTCCTTCGATCGACTCGGCCTAATTCGGTCAGCGCAGTCGACGTCCGATGCCATCAAGATCGAAGTGCAACTGCCAACTCCAGCCTACCCGAAGCGTGAGCGACTTGGTGACTTGATCACCAGCGCGCTGGCCGGTTCTGCAGGCGGTCGCAGGGTCGACGTCACTTATTCATGGCAGGTGGTCGGCCGCGAAACTGGCGGGAAGATCGGGCTGCGCATCAAGAACGTCGTGGCGGTCGGCAGCGGCAAGGGCGGCGTTGGCAAGAGCACAACGGCAGCCTCGTTGGCCTATGGCCTGAAACATTTCGGAGCGAAAGTCGGACTGCTGGACGCCGACGTGTATGGGCCGAGCATTCCGCTGCTCACCGGCGCGAAAGGGACGCCGATCGTTCGCGAAGTCGAACTCGCCAACGGCCAGAAGATTCAGCGACTGGAACCAATTGACGCGGACGGCATGAAAGTCCTCTCGATTGGTTTCCTGATCCGCGAAAATCAGGCGGTCATCTGGCGCGGCCCGATGCTGCACAAGCTGCTGACGCAGTTCCTGCAAGAGACCGATTGGGGCGAACTCGACTACTTGATCATCGATCTGCCGCCGGGAACGGGAGACGTGTCGTTGACTCTGTCGCAATTACTCGGCTTGGCAGGAGCGGTCGTTGTCTGCACGCCACAGAAGGTCGCGCTGCTGGACGCCATCAAAGCGATCAGCATGTTCGATCAAGTGAAAATTCCCGTGCTCGGCATTGTCGAGAATATGTCAGGAGACATCTTCGGACGTGGTGGCGCAAAGGCGAAGGCGCTCGAGCTCGGTCTGCCGTTTCTCGGTGAGATTCCCATCGATGCGACAATTCGCGTTCGCGGCGACGACGGCCAAATTGCCTCGCTGTTCGAGGACAACAATCCCGTGAAGTCACATCTGCTGCGAATGACCGAGAACATCGCGTTGCAAATCGCGAAGCGCGTGATCGTCGATGCGCCGATGCCGTCTCTGGAAATTCTGTAGGATGGACACTCTTGCCCGTCCTGCCTTCCTTCTTTTTTGTCCCACGCACCTGCCGACGGCGGTCGGGCTAGAGCGCCCCGCCTGCGATGACGTTTCGAATTCCCAGCCGGTGGCTTGCATTACTGGGGCGATGCCGCGAAGCCATGCTGACTCGGACAGAGTGGCTTAAGTGGAATTGCGGCCGATGTCGTGGACGACCTTCTGCAGGTGCTCGCCGGACAAGTTGCTCGACGGCGCCGCGCAGGCTGCGTAGCGACTGCGCGGCCGAGTAAGCATAGCGAACGACTTTGATACGATGGTCAGCGCCTACAGCGAGTTGCCTTCCATTGAATTCGCGCGGTGCTGTCTGATTGCTGCGAATGTGATTCCCCAAATTGCTCCCATGCCACCAACGAGTAAACCGGCATATGCTCCGCCTTGCACAGAAGTGCTCATATTCAGGCCAATGATGAGCCCGGTAACTCCAAGTGCTGGACCAAGCCAAAAGCCAAACTTGCGATTTTTCACAGGACATCTCCGTTGTTGGTAACTGTGGATGCGACTTTGATGACTGCCGCTAACATCCCGAGTCACTCGCGCCACCCCGGCCGGCCTACCCGGCAGCCGATGCGGCCGAGGCATCGAGCCGCGCCCGGACTTCCGCGATCTTCGCCCGCTCAACCGTCATCCAGGTCCCGAAAATCGCGCCGCAGATGCCGAGGATCGATCCGCCAATGCCGCCGATGAGTCCCCATGTGCTCCCGTTCAGCGGGAACCAGGCCTGAAGGACGCTGAACGAACCGATGCAGAGAGGCAGCACGACACCCGAGCCCCAGAAGAGGCCGAGCACGCGCTTGCGGCGCTGCGCGGCGTACAGCTCAGCCAGTTCCGGCGAGCCCGCCGCGTCCATCGGCTCGGGTTCGGAGAGCGTGCGCCGAAGGCTGCGGGGAAGGATGGCGAGCAGGAACCCAAACGCCGACCCGAAGACGACGAGCGAGAGAATCCACCGCGAACGCTCTGATTCCGCGTAGACGACCCGTGCGGCCTCGGGGTCGACCGCCGAGTCGCCCGGGTACGGGCTGACGCCGAAGGGCAGGAGTCCGCGTGCGGCGATTGCCGCAAGGATCAGGACGAAGAGCGTGATCGGCACCGCCCACATGGCACGGGTCACGGGGCTCGTGCGTTCACGGTTCACGAGCGATGCGGTGCGTATGTCACCCGCAGCGGATCCGCTGCCGACCGTGCATCTCAAGTACGGGTTCTTCGCCATGATCGCGGGAATCGCGAGGAAGAACCACAGCGGGAAGAACCACGGCCACCAGAAGTGCGCGATGAGCATCGCAACATTGAACGTCAGTCCGGTCAGGACCAGCCCGACCCAGATCGCAAGCAGCACGGCGGTGCTGATCGCGAGGGTGAGCAGCAGTCCGCGCGACTTGATGCGCGCCGAGTCGTCAACGGCGCGGTTCGGCACGAACGCCGCGAACACAAGCGGGAAAAGGAGGATCACCGGGACGAAGATGAGCAGGAGCAAGCGTCCGAGCGGGATGAAGGGATCCGACATGATGGGTTTCCGTGATCTGGGGTTTGACGTGATCTGGGGTTCGAAACGGCGTGTCGGTCGGTCTAGGCGTACTTCCACAAGTGCTCGATCTGGCGTGCCGCCATGGCCTCCGCGGCCTCACGGGTGAGTCCCGCGAGCTTGGCATCGCCGAGCGCGGCGGCGATGCCAAGCTCGATGCGTTTTCGTTCCTCGGCCCTGGGGCCCGAGGCGCGTTCGACGGTGGCGATGACGATGGTGCCGCGCCCGCGCGCGGAAGCGAGCAGTCCTGCGTCGGTGAGCTCGCGGTAGGCGCGGGCGACGGTGTTCAGGTTGATGCCGAGGTCGGCGGCGAGCTGCCGGACCGGAGGCAGTTCATCGCCCTCGGCGAGCTTTCCCGAGGCGATGAGCCCGCGCAGCCCGGTTACAATCTGGTCGTGAATGGGCACGGGGCTGGCGATCGAAATTGAGATCATGAATCATTTGTATCATACTAAGATACTTTGTCAAGCGACTCTTGAATTCGATTGGCATCCCGATCTCAGGGTGCGAAGAACCAACCTTGACCCGCTGTGGCGTGCGGGCAATCCGTTCGCACGCCTCTCAGTTGGCGCAGAACTCTTCAGCACCGAGCTTGCCGAGCAACTCGAAGTGCAAGATGCGCTCACGTTTCGTCGGCTCGTAGCTGACCGCCTCGGACTCGCGCAGCAAATTGAAGCGGCTTCCGCAGGACGGGTACTCGATGTCGTGCAGCGACCGACGCATTTCATTACTCGCCGAAAAAAATTCGGTAAACGCCTTCCCACGGCTGGATGTAGGTCAAAAATGGCAAGCCGTCCACGGTTGCTTCACGCCGGCCGGTGACGCCGTCTACGGCGGGACCGTTCTCGACGAGATGTTCCAACCACTCCCGATGTCGCTCGCGCGTCCAAGGCTGTAAGACGTCGAATCGATCTCGCAGCAAGCAAACTCCCGCGGCGAGCGCCATTGCTCCCCAATTGCTGGTGCCGGAGACGATGTTAAAGTCACAGGCGATGCGACACGGAACTCGCCCCGCGTGTTCGCCGGTCAGACGACGACGCAACTCCGCCCACGGGATTGCACCCATACCGATTTCGTTGCCGCCGTCACCGACGCCAATCGTCCGCGCCGTCGCATGAAACTGCGGCAACCACTCAAACAGCAAATGCAGCGGAGCCGTGTGCGCATCGATGCAAATGCCGCGCATGTTGTGACAGTGATCGTGATGCTCGGTGGCAACGTCGGCCATGAAAGCCTTGAGTGGCGAGTTATCAAACGCGCTGGCTTGCCCGCCTCTCGTCCCGCGTCCCTCGTCCCTCGCCCCCACCGACTCCGCTGTGTGGCTCGGACCGACCCGTTCGACGGCGATCAAGTGCGTCAGGCCGCGAGCGAACTCGGATTGCAAGAACTCACGGCACCAGCTTTCGGCTTTGAGCGGCGCGATGAAAACGCGATCCAGCGGAAAACCGATGCCGTTGGCTGCCGCTCGGACAGCGGCGGCACACGGAGCATCGGTGATGACGGCCACGTCGATGCCGAGGGTTTGCAGGCAGTCAGCGAGAAACAAACTTCCCGGCGGGCCGTCGGTCTCGGCAGACGGCGACTGAGCGTGCGGGATGAAAAAGCCGGTGACAATGGCGACTCGGCGAGCGTTTTGCGCCAGGTCGGCCGCGGCTGCGGAGAGTTGGCCCGCTCCAAGCCGCGATGTCGCGCCCCGGCCGTCGGCAGCGAGTTCGCTGGCACATAACCCGCGTCGTGCGGGGTCGCGGTGAATGAATCGCTCGAATTCGTCGAGCGACGCCGCTCGCTCGGCCGAGATCGAAGCCGCTGGTTTTCGCTCGTCGCTCATTGCGGATCGCTCGCCATTGTGCATCTTCCCAGCCCTGAGAACGTGATTTTGAGGGTTGTCCTGAGTTTGGGAAATCTCGCGTGACTGTGATTGCGAAAGGTTGCTGGCCCGCAGCGCGATTGCAAGAATCCGACGCTCTTAATCTCGCCCCCTTTGACTGCGGCAGCATGCGCGGTTCGTTTTGAGCGTGCGAAGAGACATGTCTGAACCAAAACTTTCGACGGCCGAAATTCTGGCCAAAATTCGAGCGGCGAAACCCAGCGCGAGCAGTGATGCTTCTGCCGCACAGGCGCCTCCGGCTCCCGTTGTTGAGTCCTCCGCTCCAGAAACAGCGGCAGCTGAGGCAGCACCCGTGTCTCCGAAACCGAAAGCGGCTCCGGCGGCAAAGCCCGGGTCAACAAGCGATATTCTCGCCGCAATTCGAGCTCAAGGCGCGAAGGGCGGAGCGTCAGGCGCGCCCCCCGAAACTGCAACTGCAAAACCTGCTGCGACACCGAAGGCGGCCCCCGCCGCCAAGCCCGGATCGACGTCGGACATTCTGGCGGCAATTCGAGCAGGCAAAGGTGGCGCCGCCGCTCCGACCGCAAGCGCCGAGTCTCCGGCCGTGAAATCTGATGTGGGGCCGGCCGCCGCCAAGGCAAGCGGTGGCGTTAAACCTTCCGTGGAAGAAATGCTCAAAGCGGTACGCGGGGACACAGCGAGCGCCGCAGTTGCGATCGCAGCTCCGGTAGTTCCCGTGAAGCCAACTCTGCCCCCAATTCCAGTGAAGCCCGTGGCGGCAAAGGACAAAAAGAGTGCTGGCACCGACCGTCGCAGTTTTGTCGCAGCCTGTCTCTCGCCAATGGCGATTGGATTCGGATCGATGGCCGCGACATCGCTGATCTGGCTGCTCGATCTCGCGCGGTTCATGTTTCCAAATGTGCTGGTTGAGCCGCCGACGAAGTTCAAGATCGGGCCGCCGAGCGATTATCCATTGGGCGGTGTCAGCACAAAGTGGCTGGCAGCTCGCGGCGTGTGGATTGTGCATACCGATCAGTACAAGGGGCGAAATTTGATTTACGCGCTGGCCTCGGTCTGCACACATCTCGGCTGCACGCCCAACTGGCTCGAAGGGGAGCAGAAATACAAGTGCCCGTGCCACGGTTCTGGTTTTTACATCAATGGCGTGAACTTTGAAGGTCCTGCACCGCGCCCGCTCGAACGAGTCGGCATCAAGCTGGCGTCGGACGGGCAGTTGGAAGTCGACAAGAGCGTCAAGTTTCAGGAAGAGATGGGACAGTGGGAGGATTCAAACTCCTTTGTCGAAGGAACCCTGGCCTAGACGATTGAACTCACGGAAAGTCTGAAGTCATGTCGGTCGGTGATTACATTCGTGATTCCCAAATCTGGAAGAGCATCTTCCGGCATCCGGCTCCGTATGACCGCCGCAACCGCGTGGTCGTGATGCTGACCAATTTCTTTCTGCACCTGCATCCGGTGTCGATCAAACAGCACGGCATCGCGCTGTCGTACACTTGGTGTATGGGCGGAATCACGTTCTTCTTGTTTCTGGTTGAAACCATTACCGGCGTGCTGCTGATGTTTTACTACCGGCCGACGCTGGAATGGGCCTTCAATGACATCCTGGCTCTGCGCGACGTGACGACGCTGGGGATCATGCGTGAGATTCATCGTTGGGGGGCTCACGCGATGGTTATCACGGTCTGGCTGCATATGTACCGCGTCTTTCTCACTGGCAGTTACAAACCGCCACGAGAATTCAATTGGGTTGTCGGTGTGATCTTGCTGAAGCTGACGTTGTTGCTGTCGTTCACCGGCTATTTGCTGCCTTGGGATCAGCTGGCGATTTGGGCCATTACCGTCGGATCAAACATGGCTCGCGCGACGCCGGTGCTCGGGCACGAAGGCCCAGGCTTCCAGTTTCTGAATCTTGGCGGTTACGACTTGATCACCAACGCCAGTGATGCCCGCTTTTTGTTGTTGGGCAGTCGGTTCGTCGGCGAAGAAACTTTGAATCGTTTCTACATCTTGCACTGTGTTGCTATCCCGCTGGCGTCGGCTGGCTTGATTGCCATTCACTTCTGGCGAGTTCGCAAAGACGGTGGGATTAGTCAGCCACTGTAGGAATTCGGAGCACGGGAATTTCGATGAACTCTCTGTCGCAGATCACTTCCTGCTTGATTTTGGGATCGACGGACCCGCATCCCAACGTCACGCCGAGCGTCTTGTTCGGCCTGGGGTGGCTGTATTTGATTCTGTTTGCCATGAATGTTGTCTGGACGTGGCGATCGTTCCACAAAGCTCGGCATTTTCGTCTGCCTGAATTCATGGGTGGCATGGATATCCCGAACGCTGCGTTGTGGTCGATTTATTCAATCGCATTGTTGTTGGTGTCTGTGACCCACTTGACCTGCGCGAGCGTCCCGGAAGCGTTGCGATGGTTCGTGATGCCCGACTTCGCTAAGGCCGCTGTGGATAGCGTCGTCGCCGACGCACGCATTTATTTCGCGGTAACGACCGGTGCCTTCATTGCGATGCTCGCGTTGCGAGATTGGCTGGCGAAACCGAATGTCGGCTGGGGAATTCTCAATCTGTCGCTGCTTTTCCTGTGCGTCAGTTTGACGGACTGGGACTTCCGCCAGATCGTCGGCAAGCCGGACAACGTCCCGATCGTAGCCATGCTGTTCATCGTCGGGTATTTCACATGGTTGTATTTTTATCGAGCCAACCAAAACGACCGTCGCGCCGCCGAGGGAAAGGTTCCCGCCGAGGCGGAGAACAACGAGAAAGTGCTGACTTGGCCGGACCTCGTTTACACCGAAATGATCTGCATGATCGCGATCACCGCACTGCTCATCCTGTGGGGCATCGCGTTGCAGGCTCCGCTGGAAGAGCCCGCTTCGGCCGTGAAGACGCCGAATCCCTCGAAGGCTCCGTGGTACTTTCTGGGCTTGCAGGAAATGCTGGTCTATTACGATCCGTGGCTGGCGGGCGTTGTGTTCCCCAGCGTAATCATCGGCGGGATGATGGCCATCCCGTACATCGACTTCAACAAGCTGGGCAACGGCTACTACACGTTCAACGAGCGGAAGTTTGCCATCACGACGTTTATGTTCGGGTTCCTGCCGTTGTGGGTCGGGATGATTATTCTTGGCACTTTCTTGCGCGGACCCAATTGGAACATCTTCGGCATTTATGAGTTTTGGGACGTTCACAAACTCGAAGCGCTCAACAACGTCAACTTGTCTGAGTACTTCTGGTTGTACGGCTTGGGTCAACCGCTGCCGATAGCCCCAGCGGACTCGAGTTTCGTGGTGAAGTCCGGCTACATCTTGTTGCGTGAAGCTCCGGGCTTCATCGCGATCGGAGCCTATCTCGGAGCGATGCCGATGGTTTTGGCGATGTCGGTCTTCAAGACGTTTTTCCTCCGCATGGGTTTTCTACGATACATGGTCTTCTCGAACTTGGTGCTGATGATGGCGGCGTTGCCAATCAAGATGGTGCTTCGCTGGGCCGTCAATCTGAAGTACTTCATCGCGATTCCGGAGTGGTTTTTTAACGTGTGATCCGTGGTGCACGCGGCTTGCGTGCGTCGGTTTTTGAGAATGGAACGCACGCGAACCGCGTGCGCCACAAACATGCCAGCGACCGAAGATTATTTGCGTCCGCTTCCCAAGATGCACCGGTGGTTCGCCGTCAGCATGATCGTGCTGTTCGTAGCGACGCTGCTGATGATGTACTTCGACCACCACGACGAGTGGCGAGCGTATCAGCATCAGTTTTTCCAGCTCGAAGCGGACAAGCTTGTCGCCGAAGAAAACGCCAAGAAAGCGGAATTGACCGGCGCGACGCTTGGCACGGGAGCTAAGGCGGTGGCGAGGTTAGAGAAATCCTACGAAGCCAAACGAGAGGAATTGACCAGGGCACTCGCCGATCAGAAGACACAACTTAACGTGGCGGTCCAAGATCTTGCTGATCGGGAAGCGAACATCAAGAAGCTCGACAACGAGTATTCCATGCAGATGCGGCAGGTTCGAGAACACCGGGCCTATCGTGATGTGGCTCGTGCGAACTTCGACTTGGCGATTCGCGATCAGGTGTCCAAGGAACAAGCTGCCGCGAAGCGTGAAGAGTTCGACCTCAAGCAACAATACGTCGCCGAACTGGAAGCGGAACTCGATCGCCGCGATGACACTCGCAACAAAGCCACTGCGGAGCTGAAAGAAAAGACCAAGGATCGCGATGACGCCGCCGCTGCAGTTAAGGCGTTCGAAGCGGACATTCTGCGGTTGGAAACAGCGAAGGATCGCATTGAACCAGAGCCGAATTCCGTCGCCGGGGCGGTCAGGACGTTCAAGCGCTGGCTGATGGAGCAGCCGATTGTCGATGGCTTTAACTCGCATATCAGAATCCAGCAGGACTGGCTGCCGGACATGAAAATCACGCTCGGGATGGCCAAGACGGCGCGGTTCGACCGCTGCCGCACATGCCATCTGGCGATTGACCGCGTTGGAGAAGGGAACGTGCCCGACTTTCCTCATGGGGATGGCGCGAACGGAACATACGACCATCCGTTTTCGACGCATCCGCGGCCGGATGTTTATTTGACGGCCTCCAGTCCGCATCCACTCAATGATTTTGGTTGTACCTCCTGCCATGACGGACAAGGTTCAGGGACCAGTTTCCAGAATGCGTCACACACGCCGAATGATCCGCATCAGGCTCATGAATGGGAGCACGACTTCAAGTGGTTCAACAACCACTTTTGGGAGTACCCGATGCAACCGGCTCGGTTGCGCGAATCTGCCTGTTTGAAGTGTCACCATTCGGTCGTCGAGCTTGGTCAGAACAACAAGTTCGGAGCAACCGCTCCGAAGGCTTACGAAGGCTGGCAGCTCATCAAGAAATACGGCTGCTTCGGTTGTCACGAGATCAACGGCTATGATGCCGGCAAACCGGTTGGCCCCGACCTGAGACTTGAGCCGCAAACTCCCGAGGAAGCCAAGAAAATTGCCGAAGATCCGAAAGCGGTCGCCGGCGTCCAACGAAAAGTTGGTCCAAGCCTGAGGCACATCGCCAGCAAAACGACTCCTGAATGGTTGACGTACTGGACTGAAGAGCCAAGGCGTTTCCGTCCCACTACCAACATGCCGCAGTTCTTCAATTTGACGAACAACAGCGATGAGCACGGCAAGGCGTTCACCAAGGTGGAACTCGCCGCGATCACGCATTATTTGTTCGACAAATCGGCACAGATTGATCAACACGAAGAAAAGAGATTGAAGCTGGACTCGTCGGGACTGAAGTTCGACGCGTCGGGAAAGATTGATGAGCCCGAACAGGATTATGCCGCTCGGCTCAAACGTGGCGAAACATTCTTCGCTCAGAAGGGTTGCCTCGCGTGTCATAGCCACGACGCCGAGCGGTTCAAAAATACGCAAGCCGCGTTCGGGCCCAACCTCTCGAAGATTGCGGCCAAGCTCAAGCCGGGAGAAGCCGGTTTCAACTGGCTTTACACCTGGCTTCGTGAACCGGAACGACATCACCCGCGCACGAAAATGCCGAACTTGTTTCTCGATCCCGTCAAACAAGGCAATGAGTTGATTGATCCGGCCGCCGACATCGCGGCCTATCTGTTGTCCGGCGAAAAAGTGAAGTACGAGGCGATCGAGGTCAGCGACGCTGACTTGGACAAGCTGGTCGAAATGCTGCTCTGGCGACGCAAGACGGTCACGCCGGCGCAGGCGACCAGCGTGATGAAGGATCGCAAGTACCCCTACGCTCGCGAAACGGTGAAGGGGGACGAGATTGAACTCGTGGCCGAGAATGTCGACGGGGCGTTTTCGGATGAAGAGTGGCGCAAACGGAAGATGAACTATCTGGGCCGAGTGACGATTTCACGCTACGGCTGCTACGGTTGCCACGACATTCCTGAATTTGACACCGCTCGCCCGATCGGCACCGCGCTTCAGGACTGGGGCTTGAAAGATCCGTCCCGCCTTGCGCCGGAGCACATCGAAGAGTACCTGCATCATCACGGCGAACCGGATGGCAGTTCCACAAAGACTCGTGTGGAAAATGCGATCAGAAGCGCTGCGGCCGACGCCTTCGATAATCACGAACAAGAAGAGAAGGAACTCAGCGCGGCCTTTTTCTACGAGAGCTTGTTACATCACGGCCGCCCCGGCTTCATCTGGCAAAAGCTCCGCGACCCGCGCAGCTACGACTACGAAAAAACCGAGACCAAGTTCTACGACGAACGACTGCGAATGCCGAAGTTTCCGCTCAATGAAAAGGAGATTGAAGCGATCTCGACGTTCGTACTGGGACTCGTTGCGCGACCGCCGGCCGAAAAATATCAGTACCGGCCTAAAGGTCCCGAGCTGGCCAAGGTCGAAGGGGAAAAGCTGCTGCAAAAATTCAATTGCACCGGTTGCCATATCATCGACCTGCCGGAAATCTCCTACGCGAACAAGCTGGAAGAAGTCGCCGCCTCGGAACTGGGTGTCGAAGATCACACAGAAGGCTTTGATCTGTTGATGAAGCTCAAGCCCCCGCGTAAAGCACTGACCGGCAAGACGCATGTCGTCAAAAAGGCAGACGGCGCCGAGACATTACCGGTGGTGATGTTTAAGGGGCTCCCGTCATCGCGGCCGAACCCGGATGATGAACCGGAAGAACGCGAATACGGCTATGATCTCTGGGAAACGATTGACGTTGGCGGCAAGGTGCAGTGGCCTCCACAGCGCATCACGGTTCCCGAAGCGCAACTCGTTTCGGAGAAGCCGGCGCGGGGCGGATCTTTTTCGGAATGGCTGGTCGCGGACATCAAGAAGGGCGACGCCGAGGCCAATGCCTGGCAGATGTCGCCTCCGCCGCTGTATCAGGAAGGGATCAAGGTACAGACGCCTTGGTTGTATTCGTTTTTGAAGAACCCAGGGCAACTGCGGTATGTGACGGTCTTGCGAATGCCCAAGTTCAACATGTCAGATGCAGAGGCGCAGGCACTGGCAAATTACTTTGCGGCATATGACGGTGCGCCTTATCCGTACCAGATCGTGCCTCAGCGCACCCCGGAGTATTTGTCGGCGGCAAATGAACGGTATCACGAACGACACCCCAACCGGCCAGGGGATTACTTGCAGGAATCGTGGCGAGTGCTCAACGCACCGATCTGCATCAAGTGTCACTCGGTGGCCGGCCAGGAATACAAAGGCGCGGATCCGAAGAAGGACATTCGTGGGCCGAACCTGGAACATGTCGCCGAGCGCTTGCGGCCGGATTGGCTGATGCTGTGGCTCCACAAGCCGGCGTGGATCACGCCGTACACGTCAATGCCGCCGGTATTCCGCAAAGATCAAAAGCAATTCCCGCCGCTGATGGACGCCGATCCGCTCGACCAAGTGGTTGGAGTGCGTGACGCGCTCATGAATTATGTGCGACTGTTAGAAAGAGAAGGGAAGCTGCCGCTTGCGGCAGCACCCGCTCCCACCGATGCGGCTCCGGCCAAAGGCGGCGAGAAGGAAGGAGGCAACTGATGAAAACGGTTGACTCGAAACTTTGTTGGACAATGGCCGCGTGTGCTGGACTGCTGACGCATGCGGTCGGTTGCGGCAATCTCGGTACGGGTGCTCACGCTGAACCTTCGGTGCGGGTGAAGCCTGCTGAATCTGCAGTCGCGAAAGTTGATGGCGACAAGCCAGCGGCGACGGACGGTGCGGCTGGTGCTGGCGGCATCGGAACGTTGGTTGGCCGAATCGTTTTCGACGGGACGCGGCCGACGCCGGGAGTGATCTACAAAATGGGGACCGCCGACAAAGACCCCAGCGTCTGCTCGAAAGACGGCGATATTCCCAAAGAGGACCTGGTTGTTAGCGAGAGCAAGGGCGTGGCAAATGTGTTCGTGTTTCTCGACAAAGCTCCGGCAGGTTTCAAAGCCCCGCCTCCGGCTCAGGACATTCAGTTCGATCAAAAGAACTGCCGTTTCACGACGCACGCGCTGTTCTGTCAGGTTGGACAGACGATTCGGCTATTGAACGATGATGGTGTGCTGCATAACACTCGCTGTGTTGGCAATCGCAATGGCAACGTAAATAACGCCATCTCGGCCAACGATCGAGCGGGAATCAAGCTGGTTTACAAACGACCGGAACGCGAGCCGTTCTCCGTCAAGTGCGACTTGCACGCTTGGATGAGCGCCTATCACTTGGTCTTGGATCATCCATTCGCGGCCGTGTCGGACGCGGAGGGGAATTTCAAAATCGAAGGTCTGCCGGCGGGGAAATATCAGTTCAAAGTCTGGCACGAACGAGGTGACGTCGGCAAGCCGGGACTGTTGGAATCGAAATACAACGTCGTCATCACGAGTGGCGACAATCCGGCCGTCGAGATCAAGACGGACGCGAAGAAGTTCGGACTGTGATTTGTAGCCGCATTCGCCAGAGTGCGGGTGTCCCGAAGTCTGGCGACTTCGGCTACTGGAGGATCGTTTCGTGAGCGCGAGAGTGTGGCGATTATTGGTCATGGTGCTGGCAAGTGCTCTGGCCGGGTGTAGTGAGGACGCATCGCAGATGCGGTTCGCTCAGAATGCCAACATCGCAAAGCCAGTTCATCGCAAGGCGCGGGCGGTTGTTGAAAAGACTTTGGAAGAGCACTTCGGCACACCGCTCGACAGCGTCGCTTGGCTGAAGCTGCCGGTGAATTACGGCAAGGCCGAGGGCAAAGTGAAGTCCGTCGATGGACGGTCGCTGACCGTGGATTTCACTCAGGAGACAAGCGATCTGCAGAGCTTGAACTCTCCGGAACTCAACCACGCCGGTTTGTTATTCACTTCGGGAGCCAATCAAGGAAAATCGTTTCTGCTGGCTGGTTACGATGCCAGCGACAAGTCTTTCGAACTGTTGACGACTCTTGAATCGACGCCTGCCGAGGGGGATCAATTCGTCGTCGCGGGACAGAACCTGCGGCACGGTCGCAAGTTGTATGCTCGGCATTGCCAACATTGTCACGGGATCAACGGCGATGGAGACGGGCCGACGGCAAAATACTTGAACCCGCGCCCGCGTGACTATCGGTTGGGAATCTTCAAGTTCACGTCGACCAACAAAGACACGAAAGTGTCCCGTGATGACCTGAAGAGAATCCTCAGTCAAGGCATTCCTGGTACCTACATGCCGGCGTTCGTGCCGATGCTCAAAGACAACGAACTGACCATGGTGATCGAATACGTCCGTTGGTTGGCAATGCGCGGTGAGTTGGAAGTGCAGTTGCTCAAGGACTTGAAAAATGACTACGCCGCCGATCGTGCGAAGAAAGAAGCTCAGGAAACCAAGGCCAGCACCAGCGACATCGAAAAGCAAATCGCCAAGCAGCTTGAGGAGTACGTCGCGAACCCGACGGAGGGATTGTCGGCGTTCGTTGAGAATGTAACCGGCGATATGGTTTCCGCCTGGGAAAGTGCGGAAATGACCGATACGGTCATCATGCCGCCAGTTCCGCGAGTCCCGGACACGCCGGAATCTCGTGAGCGTGGCAAGTCGCTGTTCGTGAAAACCGATGGCGGCAAGTGCATCAACTGTCACGGGCCGACGGGACGTGGCAATGGTTTCCAAACGGAAGATTTTCAAAAGAACGATGCCACAGGTGGCTTCTACGCGAAACGCGGCCTGCATGATTCTTGGGGCGAGCCGATCAAGCCGCGCGATTTGACGCGCGGCATCTACCGCGGTGGGCGTCGGCCAATCGACATCTATCGCCGCATCTCGCAAGGGATCAAAGGAACCCCGATGCCGCCAGTGGCTGCGACTGTCACTCCGGAACAAATCTGGGACTTGGTCAACTATGTGTTGTCGGTGCCGTTTGATTCGGCGTCCCCCAAACCGGCGAAGTCGAACAGCGTGGCAGGACAGCCAAGCGAACAGGGAAATGCGAATTAGCCGGAATGTCGACCGATTTTCACAGCCGTCCGACCGGCCGGTTTGAGAGATCGGTCTAACGGGAGTTTCACCGTGCGTAAGTTTTGGTGTGCGTTTTTTGTCTTCTCGCCAATCGTGGCGATCATCTATTCGATCATCTCCTCGATGGTCCCCTCGTTGGGCTGGTGGTTTCCCGGTGCCTCCGTCACCGAACTGGGTCAGCGAATCGACAACTTGTTCTATCTGATTCTGTACATTATTACGGCGGTCTTCATTGGCACGCAGGTTGCCATGGGATACGTCCTGTGGCGCGCTTCACGCAGCAAGGACGAAAGGTCCTGGTTCAGTCACGGCAGTCACAGTCTGGAGGTGATTTGGTCAGTTGTCCCCTCGGTAATTTTGCTGTTCCTTGCTTTGTATCAAATGGATGTCTGGGCGCTATTTCGAGTGCAGGCGTACTTCCCGAAGGAGGCTCGCGAGGCTCCGGTCGCGGAAGTGACGGCGCGTCAATTCGAGTGGCGGATTCGATATCCGGCTCCCGGCAAAAAGTTGCAACTCAAACCCCAGTCGGATGACTTGTACGATGTCAACGACCTGCACGTTCCTATCAATCGACCGGTGATGATTCAGCTTCGCAGCGAAGACGTACAGCACTCGTTCTTCCTGCCGCATCTGCGGGTCAAACAGGACGCCGTCCCCGGCCAGATCATTCCGATTTGGTTCAAGGCCGAGAGGCAGGGGATCTTCGACCTGACCTGCGCCGAACTGTGCGGCTGGGGACACTACAAGATGCGAGCACAACTGACCGCCGAACGCGAGGCCGAATACGAAGCGTATTTGAAGAAGCTGCAAGCCGACCAGAACTACGACGGACATGCGACCCCCAGCGCCGTCGCGAAGAAGGACGAATAACATGAGTGCCGTTGGAGTCGCCCACGAACATGGGCACGAACAGGAACACGCTCATGGTGCTCACGGGCATCATCAGCAGTCGTTCATGCAAAAGTATGTGTTCTCGACCGACCACAAGATGATCGGCATGCAGTTCTTGTTCACAACACTGCTGATGCTGATGGTCGGTGGCGCGTTGGCCTTGGGGGTCCGTTGGCAGTTGGCGTTTCCGTGGACCAATATGCCGATCTTCGGTCCGTTGTTCGCGAATGCCGGAGGACAGATCTCACCAGAGTTCTACACGATGCTCTTCACGATGCACGCAACCGTGATGATCTTTCTGGTCGTCATCCCGGTGCTCGCTGGTGCCTTCGGAAACTTCCTGATCCCACTGATGATCGGGGCTGACGACATGGCCTTCCCGGTGCTCAACATGCTGAGCTACTGGTTCATGATTCCGGCCATAGCCTGCTTTGGAATGAGTTTTGTCTATGGCGGGGCCGCAGCCGGTTGGACCTCGTACCCGCTGCTTTCGGAATTGCGTGTTGCCGCGCCGTCTTCAGGGCCCGCTCAAACCTATTGGCTGTTGGGAGTCACGTTTGTCGGCGTGTCGTCGATGATGGGATCGGTCAACTACATGACCACGATCATCAACATGCGTGCTCCGGGAATGACGTTGTTCCGCATGCCGCTGACGATCTGGGGCATGTTCATCACGGCGATTCTGCAAGCGTTCGCCCTGCCAGTTTTAACTGCGGCGGGATTCATGTTGCTGTTTGATCGGTTCGCGTTCGGCGGCTGGTTGGAGGGAATTCATACGGTGTTCTTCACTCCGGCTGGTATTGTGGTGAACAACGCCGCGCCAACCGTCGGTGGCGGACAGCCGTTGTTGTGGCAGCACTTGTTTTGGTTCTACTCGCACCCGGCCGTTTACATCATGTTGCTGCCAGCGATGGGAATGACCTCGGACATGCTGGCCTGCATGTGTCGCAAGCCAATCTTCGGCTACAAGCCGATGGTCTATTCGATGTCGGCAATCGCCGGGCTGGGCTTCATCGTGTGGGGCCACCACATGTTTACCAGCGGCATGAATCCGGCGCTGGGCATGACCTTCATGGTCTCGACTGTGATGATCGCTCTGCCGTCCGCCGTAAAAGTTTTCAACTGGATCGGCACGATCTGGGGTGGCCGCTTGCAGTTCAACACGGTGACACTGCACTGCATCGCGTTCGTGTCGATGTTCATTGTTGGCGGCTTGAGCGGCATCTTCATGGCCGCCGTACCGGTCGACATTTACATTCACGACACCTACATCATTGTGGCTCACTTCCACTACGTCGTGTTCGGAACCACGATGTTCGGCGTCTTTGGGGCGATCCAGTTTTGGTTCCCAAAGATGTTCGGACGAAAGATGAACGAGTCCGTCGGCAAGTGGCATTTCCTGCTGACTTATATTGGCTTCAATGGGGCCTTCTTCCCGATGCACATGTTGGGCATTGCCGGCTTTCCGCGGCGCTACGCGGACCCGTACATCCATCCGTATCTGGAACACCTGCTGCCGCTGAATCAATTCATCACCATTTCTGCCATGGTCATGGGGTTCGCCCAATTTTTGCTGTTGGGCAATTTTGTGATCAGCATCTTCAACGGCCAGAAGGCGGGACGAAATCCCTGGAATGCGAACGGCTTGGAATGGTTCGCCCCGTCGCCGCCTGGCCACGGAAACTTCGATATTCCCCCCGTCTGCTACCGAGGCCCGTACGAGTACTCAAATCCGAACCGTGCTGACCAGGATTTCTGGATGCAGACCGATCCAAATCGAGGTCCGAAGAAACCTGCAGAAGTGGTTGCCCACGGACATACCTGATTCACCGCAGCTCTGCCATGACGACCGCATCCTCACCACGTTGGCTCTCGCGTTACGCCGTTTTTACGGCGGTGATCGCGTTGTTGCCAATTGGCATGGGTGCGCTCGTGACGACACTCGATGCGGGAATGGCGTTCTTGGATTGGCCCACCTCTGACGGACAGAACATGTTTCTGTATCCGTGGCTGCAAGACTTTCACGCGAACCGCGAGAAGTTCGTCGAACACGGACATCGTTTGGCGGGAAGCTTGATCGGGATGTTTTCGATCGGTTTGGTGGCCCTGACGCTACGAACCGAATTACGTCGTTGGGTGCGTGCCTTCTCGGTGGGCATCCTGACGGCAGTGGTGTTGCAGGGATTGCTCGGTGGTTTTCGAGTGATCGCCGACGCGCGTGTGGCCGCGCTGGTTCACGGTTCGTTTGCCTCGCTGATCTTTTCGGCGATCACTCTCTTCGCGTTGGTGACCGGATCGAAATGGAAAAACGGCGGACGTACGGTGAATTCGACGGCGGTCATCTCGAACCAGTTGAAAATTCTCGCTGTCGCAACTCCGATCGTCTTATTTGGGCAGTCGTTGGTTGGCGGATTGGTCCGGCACTTGGGGCTGGCTTTGGACGAACACTTGGCCGGAGCCATTCTGGCGACGTTGTTGGCGGTGTCGCTGGTTGTCATCAGTTGGCGATCAGGCCAAAGATGGCTGCGTTCGGCGGGCGTCGGATTGCTGATCGTCTTCCTTGTTCAGTTGGCGCTCGGAGCCGGAGCGTGGGTCACTCGGTTTGGATTTCCACCAGCGGGTTACGTGGCTGTGCAACAGGCTCCGGAGCAAATTCTATTTCGAACGGCACACGCTGTGGCGGCGATGTTCGTGTTGATGATGTCGCTCCAAATCACGGCGCGCGTCTTGCGATTGAACTGGCTCGACCATGGATTACGTTGTCAAGATTCCAACCCCACGCTTGTTGGCACACACGTGTTGGAATCGCGATCGAAGTTCGCGGGAGGGCCCGCGTAATGAGTACCCTCGTGGAACCACAAGTTACACTGGAACTCCCTTCGCCGTTGTCGGCACCGGTGCATGTCATTCCGCGTTGGCGCGAGTACCTCGCGCTCACCAAGCCACGCATCGCTGTGATGGGTTTGGTCACAGTCGCATTGGGCTTCCTGCTGGCGACCACCGGTGAGTGGTCGAGGATCACGTTGGGGCACTCGCTGTTGGGGATCGGTTTGATTGCAGCCAGTTGCAGTGCGCTCAATCAGTGGCTGGAGCGGGACTCAGATCGTTTGATGGCTCGCACGGCGAATCGCCCGTTGCCGAGCGGCCGGATGTCGCCCCACGAAGTTCTGGCATTTGGTCTCGGACTTTGGCTGCTCGGTGCAATCGAGCTGATTTGCTTCGTAAATGAACGGACCGCGGTGTTGGCTTCGGTAACTTTGTTGTTGTACGTCGTGATTTACACGCCGCTTAAGCGTCGCACTTCGTTATGCACGGCCATCGGAGCGATCCCCGGCGCCATGCCACCAGTCCTCGGATGGGTTGCTGCCGGAGGTGAGTTGGACGCTGGTGCGTTCGCGCTCTTCGCCACTTTGTTTGTCTGGCAATTCCCGCACTTCCTGGCGATCGCTTGGCTGTATCGCGAGCAATATGCGGCGGCTGGGTTGCGGATGTTGCCGCAAACGCGACCGGTTCCGCGAATTGTCGGTTGGATGTGCGTCGGCTATGCCTTGGCGGTGATTCCCGTCAGCTTGCTGCTTAGGGAGGCGGCCCTGGCAGGGGATCTGTTTGCGTTGTTCGCAATCGGCCTCGGTTTGGGCTACGTCGCGTTTTCCGTTCGCTTTCTGCTGGCCGAGTCGGTGCAGACGGCTCGCCAGTTGTTGTGGTTTTCGTTGGTGTATCTGCCGGCACTGTTGCTGGCTCTGACTTGGGATCATTGGAGATTGTTGAGTTAGTTCGACACGAGGCCCACGACTCGCACAGTCGTGGCACGAAGAATTCGGAAAGAGATATGTCGCAAACACCTACTGCCGGTCACGCGGTTCCGCCCATCAAGATGGGGTTGGCGATTTCCAACTCCAAGCTGTGCATGTGGCTGTTCCTCGGCACCGAGATCATGTTCTTTACGGCGTTCATCGGCACGTACATCGTGCTGCGGATGGGGTCCAAAGGCTGGCCGACCGATCCCGATGTGACACACATCCGTGTCGCGGCTGGTGGCATCAACACGTTTGTGCTGATTCTCTCAAGTTACTTCGTCGTGGTGGCGCACGAAGCGATGGGGGCGCACGATTACGGCAGAGCTCGAAAATTCTTGCAGTGGACGTTTGCGTTGGCTTTGGTGTTTCTCGGCATTAAGGGGTACGAGTATTACGGCAAGATCGACCATGACATTCTGCCTGGCCACATCGCTGAAAACGATCAACAGGCAAAAGCGAAAGTGCTCCGAGAATCGGAAGCAGCGGTTGCGAAGCGACTGGAATATCTGGCCGCAGAAGCGATCAGTTCCAAAGTAGCCGAAAAACTGCCGGAGCCGAAGGACGATGCAACGAAGCTAAAGGCGTTGCTGGCTGAGGCTGGCAGCAAAGCAGAAGGCAAAGCGGGCGAGGAGTTTCGTGGCTTCGGCGAGATGTTCAAAAAGTTTGATTTGATGAAGCAAGGCATCCTGCGAGAAGACTTGTCGTTGGACGACGTCGAATCGCAGCTGACAGCACTGAAGGCCAATGAGCAATGGGGCTATGTTTTCAAGTCGGTCCACGAGCCGCATCCGATTCTGTACGGCAACATTTTCGCATCGTGCTACTTCCTGATGACTGGTTTCCACGCGCTGCATGTGATCATCGGCATGCTCTTGTTTTGGATCGTTCTAAAGCAGACCAACCTGCAAGGCTGGCATGACTTTGTAGAGAACAGCGGCTTGTATTGGCACTTCGTTGATTTGGTGTGGATCTTCCTGTTCCCGTTGCTCTACATCGTTTGAAGCTGCCAAATACTTGCCCTGCCGGGACAAACCCAGCGGGGATCTGAAGGACATCATTCATGCACGACGACCATTCTCAGCACGAGCATCCCAAGTACGCGGTTATCTTCGGGGCACTGTGTGTCTTCACGCTGATCTCGATCCTGGCGGACGTGGTGCATTTGCCCTGGGCAGTCAAAGTGGTGGCCGTGCTGTCGGTGGCAACGTGCAAGGCGCTGTGCGTCATGGCGTGGTTCATGCATTTGAAGTTCGAGCGGGGTTGGAAATATGTGCTGCTGGCACCAACGACGATTCTCGCGTTGGGACTGCCGCTGGCTCTGACTCCCGACATCGGCGAGCACTATTACCATCAGGATGTGCCGCAGGCGGCGGATTTTGCGGAGCACGAAGCCCGCGCGGCGGCGCATCACGGATCGGCTGCCACTGAGCACTAAGATCGGTCGCTGTCCCGCATCATGATCGCCATCCGCGTTGATGATCTGTCTCATGCCTATGGCGATCGGCCGGCGCTCAATCGTGTGACGTTTGAGATTCGGCGGGGAGAGATCTTTGGATTGCTCGGCCCGAATGGCGGCGGCAAGACGACGTTGTTTCGAGTTCTCTCGACACTGCTTGCGGTTCAGTCCGGGCGGGTGAAAGTGCTCGATCACGACGTCGCGACAAACTCGGCGGTGATTCGACAGCGGATCGGAGTCACGTTTCAAGCGCCAAGTTTGGATCGGCGACTGACGGTGCGGGAGAACCTCGTCCATCAGGGGCATCTTTACGGACTGCGTGGGCGGGATCTGGGAGCGCGGATTGACGATCGGCTGGCTCGGTTGGGGCTGACCGATCGAATGCACGCCTCGGTCAATTCATTGTCTGGCGGCCTGCAACGCCGAGCCGAAATCGCGAAGGGAATGCTGCACGATCCGGAGTTGTTGTTGCTCGATGAACCAAGCACGGGACTCGACCCCGGTGCGCGGCATGATTTGTGGCGGTACTTGCAGCAGCTTCGGAGCGAGAACGGCGTGACGATCGTGGTGACGACGCACTTGATGGAAGAGGCCGAGAAGTGCGACAGTCTGGGCCTGCTGGATCGTGGTCAGTTAGTCGCGCTGGGTACTCCCGCTGAGTTGCGTGCGGAGATCGGCGGCGATTGCCTGACAATCGCGGCAGAGGAGCCAGCGAAATTGTCGGCGCGGATCGCCGAGCGATATGGGATCGAATCGAAGTTGCTCGGCGGGACGTTGCGGATTGAGCGTGCTCGGGGACACGAATTGTTGCGAGAACTTGTGGAAGCGTTTCCGGAAGAGATCACATCGGTGTCGCTCGGCAAGCCGTCACTGGAAGATGTGTTCATTGCCAAGACAGGGCATCGGTTTTGGAATGAAGCAGAAGACAACAACCGGGAAACCGGGTAATCGAGAATCATCGTGGCATCAGTTAACCAAACACTCCGACAACAACTGCCGGCCTTCTGGCTGCCGATCTGGACGCTGACGTGGCGTGAGCTGCTGCGCTTTTTTCGGCAGCGGACGCGCGTCGTCGGGGCGCTGGGGCAGCCGTTGATCTTTTGGGTACTGTTCGGAGCGGGATTACGTGGATCGTTTCACGCCCCGGAGTGGGCACCCAGCGGGATGAGTTATCAGGAATACTTCTTCCCCGGCGTGACGGTGATGATCGTGTTGTTCACGGCGATCTTCTCGACGATCTCGATTATCGAGGATCGTCGCGAAGGATTCTTGCAAGGAGTGCTCGTGGCGCCGGTGTCACGTTTGGCGTTGGTGTTGGGGAAGCTGTCGGGGGGAACCTTGTTGGCACTGATCCAGGCGGCGTTGTTTTTAGTAATCGGGCCGCTGTTGTATTTTGTCGGACTGGGGCCGAGTCTGGGTTGGCATCTGTCGCCAGTCGGCTGGCTGGCGATGGTAGGCTTCCTTGGTTTGGTCGCGTTCGCACTGACGGCGTTGGGATACTCGATGGCCTGGTCGCTCGATTCAACGCAGGGGTTTCACGCGTTGATGAGCGTTTTTCTCATGCCGATGTGGTTGCTGTCCGGGTCGTTCTTTCCGGTGCCGGAGTCGGGCTGGTTGTCGTGGGTGATGCGGTTGAACCCGTTGACTTACGGAGTTGCTGGCCTGCGGAGGTTGATGTCGCCGACATTGGCCGAGGTTGCGGCGAGCAGTTCGCTGCCGAACCTGTGGATCTGTGTCGCAGCGACGTGTGGATTCTGCCTGTTGACGGTGACGCTGGCCTGCTGGCTGACTCACCGCAGGAGCGTGATCAATGTCCGATAGTTTTTCGTCCGAGACTTCGGCGCGAGCAAACAGCACTCCGGCACCGACGAATGGCTCGCCGAGCGTGCTGCGTTGGTTCTTCGTGATCAATGGTCTGTTCTGCTTCGTGTTGATCGGAGCTTGGGTCGCGTTCGGGATGCGCGGTCGCGGAGATTCGGACAACGCTGGCTTGAATCCGTTTGCTCGCGGAAAGGACACGATCGAAGAAGAGGACGACAACAACGGCCGACCAAAGGTCGTGAAGATCGAGATGAAGTGGAGCGAGAATGGCATCGCCGATTTTGAACTCACCGAGCGCGATGGGCGAGTCGTTCACAAGTCGGACCTCGAAGGGCATCCGTGGGTCGTGAGCTTCATCTTCACGAACTGCGCGGGGCCCTGCGCGAAGGTCTCGTCGGCGATGCAGCGGTTGCAGAAGGAGTTCTTCGCGGAGACCGATCTGCGACTGGTGACGATCACGGTCGATCCGGAGCGAGATCAGCCGGAGCAGCTTTCCAAGTACGCCGATGGATACGAGGCCGATCCCGATCGCTGGTTGTTTCTGACCGATCCAACAGGCAAGAAAGACAAAATCTATCCGATGATTAACGGGAGCTTCCTGATGCGCGTCGAAGAGGCGACGGGAGCGATGCGAGAGCCGGGATACGAATTCATCCACACGAACAACGTGCTGTTGGTCGACGAGCGCGGAGTCGTGCAAGGAAAGTGGCTCTCAACGGACGAGGCGGAGTTTTCGCAGTTGCGGCGTGAGTTGAAGAAGCGGCTGAAGAAAATCACGAAGGACGAAACACCCACTGACGAAAGAAAGTCGAAGCCCGAATGACGAAGCCTGACGTTCCGGATTGGGTGCTGTGGTTGCCGCCGCTGAATGCGTCGCTAAACGGGTTGGCGACGGTCTTGTTGCTGCTCGGCTGGTGGATGATCCATCGCGGGAAGCGTGACGCTCACAAACGGACGATGCTGGGTGCGTTCGCTGTGTCGGCAGTGTTTCTAGCCTGTTATCTCGTGTATCATGGGATGCTCAAAAGCTACACGGGGAGCGGCTCGAAAGCCTTCACGGGAATTGGACTGATCCGGCCGGTTTACTACTCGATTCTGATCAGTCATGTGTTTTTGGCGTTCTTCGTGGCGGTGCTTGCTCCGCTGACGATTTGGAAAGGACTGGCGGCGGACAAGGTCGAGCGGCTCGGTCAGACCGCGGATTGGTCGGGACATCGGAAGATCGCGAAGGTGACATTTCCGATTTGGGTGTATGTTTCGGTGACAGGAGTGGTGATTTACTTCTTGGCGTATCACTGGCCGAGTTCATAAAATCTGTACCGTTCCGGTTGAACAGGGGGATTGAAGATGACTCGCACAATATTGTTGCTAACCGCGTTAGTGTTGGGGATCGGAATGTTTGGCCCGGTGGTCCAGCCGGCTCAGGCCTGTCCGATGTGCAAGATCGCCAACGAGCAGGACTCGTTGCTACCGAAGGCTTACATGTATTCGATCCTCTTTATGATGGGGATGATCTTCAGTCTGGCGGGGGGCGTCGCGTTCTGCGTGTATTCGCTAAGCCGCCGAGAAAATGCGGCTCTCGAAGCCTTGGGGCAGTACGGTGGATTCACGGCCGACGCGAACTCACTGAATCTGTTGCCCGACGGTGCATCGCCGGCAACTGCCTGAAGTCCGATGGATTCAAAATCAGCACGACACGCCGGCGAGTCATCGTATCCTGCGAGACTGTGACCACTCGCTTGCGCGTCGTGCTGATTCTCAAATCACGGCGCCTCATTCTTGCGACGGCATTCGGTCGTCGTACTCATCGCCGCCGCCATCATCGGACTCGAAATCTGTCGAGTCGAAGTAGCAGTCGAAAGCCAGCCACAGACCGCGGGCGTAGCGGAACCAGAACAGCGGCCAGAGTACGCAATAGGCGGCCAGCGGCGGGACGACCCAATCCTTGGGAAGGTCGTAGCCGAAGTGCAAAATCATGTACGCGACGGCCATCGTTACGGTCGTCTGGCCGTAGTTGAAGTACGTTGAACCGAGAAAATAGCCGGGGGCTCGTTCGTACTTCAGGTTGCACGCGGAGCAACGCTCGTGCATGTGGAACCAGCCCGAAAAGAGCTTCCCTTCGCCGCAGCGCGGACAGCGAAGACGCATGGCTCGTGTCCAGAGTGTGGCGGGAGTGCGTTCGGGCATGAGGCGTGAGGCAGGTGATTTATGAGTGTCGATCGTGCCATTGGGTCAGCCTGGTAAGACTGACCTACAGAAACTTCACCGGATCGTACTCGCTTTGGCTGGCTTGGACGACCAGTTCGGCGAATCGAGCGTGCAGCACGTTCGCGAGTTGTTCCATCGCAGGGCGTTCGGTCGCGAAGTGGCCAGGCAGGATGAGCGCGATGTTTGACGACTCGGCTTCGAGACACGAGTGGAATCGAGCCTCGCCGGTCAGTAGCGCCTCGCAGCCGTGTTGGGCCGCGTCGCGTAGAAACTCGGCGGCCGCTCCGCAGGCGATACCCAACTTTGTGATGGGACGGTCCAGGTCGCCGACGAATTGCACGGTCGAGACTCGCAGAGCCGGTTTGATCCGCTCGATAAATTCGCGCAGTGACGTCGCGTGCGGCAGCGTACCGAAGCGTCCGGAACCGATCGGCGATGAGTTGCGGTCGCTTCTGACGTTGGGCCGCAGCGGTTGAACGTCTTGCAGTTCCAGCAGTCGCGCGAGTTGGGCGTTGATGCCGTCGGCCGCGCTGTCGTAGCTGGTGTGCGGACTGTAGACGGAAATACCGGATCGGATCAGCGATAGCAGCATTCGGCCTTCGGAGGTCTCGGCGGTCAGTCGCTGAACGGGGCGGAAGAGGACTGGATGATGCGTAACGATCAACTGCACTCCGCGCGCGATCGCTTCGTCGGCGACGTTTGCAGTCAGCGTCAGGCAGGTGAGCACCGATCGAATTTCGTCCGCAGGGTCGCCGATCAGCAAGCCGACGTTGTCCCAATCTTCGGCAAGTTCTGGCGGAGCGAACTCGCGCAGAAACGAGATGACCTCTTGCAGTCGGATCACGGTCAACTCCAATCGCGGATGGGGTGTCCGGTGCAGATCGGGAACGACTCGCCAAGCAACGGAGCGTGATACCGTTGGCTCGGATCGACACCCAGATGCGTCAGCAGCGTGGCGGCGAGATCGGCTGGTGAAACGGGTTTGTCGGCAACGTAGGCTCCAAGTCGGTCGGACGCCCCGAAAACGTGCCCGCGCGGAGTGCCGCCGCCGGCGACGAGCGCGGTGAAAACGTGCGGCCAGTGATCGCGGCCGGTCTTTTCCGTCGCGGCGTTCTGTGTGAACTGACCGATCTTCGGTGAGCGTCCGAACTCACCGAGCGCGACGACCAGCGTGTCGTCGAGCAAGCCGCGCTCCTGCAGATCGAACAGAAACGCCGCGAATGCTCGGTCAAAAACGGGAGCGAGTTTCTTCAACCGGTTGAAATTGTCGTGATGCGTGTCCCAGAACGGAGATTGCTTTTCGTCGCGAGTTTCGTCGTCCCAGTTGACAGTGACCAGCGACACGTCCCGTTCGACGAGGCGTCGGGCGAGCAGCAGGCTCTGTCCAAATTTGTGCGGGCCATAACGTTCGCGAGTCGCGGGCGGCTCGCGATCCAGATCGAACGCGGCGGCGGTTTGCTCGCCGGAAATCATCGAGAAGGCTTGGCGGTATTGATCGCCGATCAGTTGACTACGCAGGCCTTCGTTGAGGACTCGCCGCACGTCGTCTACTTCGCGGAGCAGGCCTTCTCGGCGCAGCAGTCGCGCGGCGGGAACGTCGCTCGGCAAACGAATGCCGGGAACTGAGAAGTCGGGACGGCTCGGATCGCCGTCGATGAGAAAGGCATTGTGCATCTCTCCCATCAAGCCCCCCGACTGACCGGCGATGCGTGCTCCCTGGCTGGGAAACATCAAGTACCACGGCAGCACGACGGACGAGGGCATCCCGCCGACCGCTTTTCCGTAACGCATTACCGTCGCCGAAAGAGACGGCCAATCGTCCGGCGCGAGCGTGTCGGTCGTGCCCGGGCGGCGATGCGGGCGGCCGGTGATGACTTGGCTGCACGCGGTCCCGTGAACCGGATCGCCGTGAGTCATCGACCGCAGCAGGCAAAGCTTGTCTGTCTGCTGCGCGAGATTTGGCAGCAGCTCGGAAAGTTGAATCCCCGCCGCTGAAGTCGCGATTGGCTGGAAGATGCCGCGAACGTTGTCCGGCGCCTGTGTTTTCAAATCCCACAGGTCGATATGGCTTGGACCACCGAACAAAAAAATGAACACGCACCGCTTGGCTTTGCTCGGTGACTTGCGCGGCGCGTCGCCAAACGCGGCCGCTTCACGACGCAGACTGTGAAGCATGAATTCGTTCAGCCCCAGCCAGCTCAGGCCGCCGATGCGCAGCCACTCGCGCCGCGAGACTCGCGGTGGGAGGGCAAGGAGTGGTTGGCGATCGAGCCAGGACGCGGGCATACGTAGCTCACGGTGATGGGTGGCAGAGTCGGAACCAGACTAACCCGAAGCGCCAGCGAGGGCGAGTGTTTGTTCGCAGAGAGGCCGGGCAAAGCGGGTGAAGCGCTCGCCCTTGCTGGTGCTTCGGGTTAGTATGGGCTCCGTTTTCGAGAACTTCTAACTCGCGACGAGAATCATGCAAACGATTGAAACTGTTTCTGGGACCTCCGTGCCGTTGTTGTTGAATGACATTGATACCGATCGGATCATCCCCGCTCGTTACCTCCGCTGCGTGACATTCGACGGATTAGGCGAGCATACCTTTGAGGATGACCGCAAGCAGGACTCACGGCATCCCTTCGATGACCCACGATTTGCTGGGGCGAGCGTGCTCATCGCCGGCCGCAACTTTGGGTGCGGGTCGTCTCGCGAGCACGCTCCGCAATCGCTGTTGCGGTGGGGGATCAAAGCGATTGTGGCGGAATCGTTCGCGGAGATCTTTTTCGGCAACTGCACGTCGCTGGGGATTCCGTGCGTCTGTGCTTTGCGCGCGGACCTCGAAACGCTGGGAGCTGCTGTCCAAGCCGATCCGAACTTGGTTGTGACGGTCGACCTCGTGGCCCGTGAAGTTCGTGCCGGTTTCATCGTGGCCAAAGTGACGATGCTTGAAAGCGCTCGCCAGTCGCTGACCACCGGTCAGTGGGACTTCCTCGGCCAATTGCTCGACAACAAAGCTGGCATCGCGGCGACGGCGGCGAAGTTGCCGTACCTGAATCACTTTGCGGCGAGCTAATCCGCTCGCCGTCGAAGTTGGATTTTCTGCCTCGCGGCACGAGACTCACAATGACGTTGCCACTTCGGTCGCGGGAAGAAAAACATGTGGAAATTCGCCCTTCGCAACTTGCTCAGCCGGCCTGCACGATCAACGCTGTCGTTGCTGGGTCTGACCGTCGCAATCGCCGGGATGGTCGGATTGTTTTCGGTCGCGCGCGGGTTGGAGCAGACGTTTGACCGGAGCTTCAAGAGCATCCCCGGTTTGATCGTGATGCAGGCGGGTGCGCCGATCCCGTTGTTCTCGCGACTGCCGAAGGACTGGAAGCCGGACATCGAGCGTATCTCCGGCGTGCATGTCGTGGCTTCCGAAGTTTGGATGCGAGCCAACATCATCGAAGAGAAACCGGTGATGGCTCCGCCACGTTTTCTGTTTGGCGTGGATATCCCCGCGCTGATCAAGCTACGGAAAGGGGTCTACACCGAGTCAATGATCGAGGGACGGTTCTTAAAGCCAGACGATCTCGGTGAGCGAAAGGTGGTCGTCAGCCGCCAGATCGCCGAGGAGCATCACAAGAAAATTGGCGACACGCTCAGCGTCAACGGCATCGACTTCGAGATCGTCGGCTTATATCACGTCGGTTCGCTGTTGTTGGACATCGCCATTCTGGTTGATGGGGACACCTTGCGAAACCTCGGCTGGTTCGATCCGCAGGCAGTCAGCGGGTACTACGTCGAGCCGGACGGGAGCGTCTCGAACGAGGAAGTGGGACAGCGCGTCAAAGAACTGTTGCAGGATCGGCCGCTGACAACCGGGTCGCCGATATCACTGCTTGCGCTGGCCGGATTGGGGCAGCCAAGCGGGTCGGGCAAACCAGAATCGAAGAGCGTCGTCGGTTGGCTGGCCAACACATTCGCCGGGGCCAACTCCGAATCCGCTTCGACAGACGCTGAACCAACATCCGCGTCTCCCAAAGCGCCGTCGCCGGTTGAAGTTCGCAACGCTTCCGATTTCTCCGATCGATTCAAGGAACTAAGTGAGGATCTAAATTTAATCCTCACACTGCTGACCGGCATCGGCATGACGATCGCCGTCCTGAGCATCGTCAACACAATGCTGATGAGCGTCACCGAACGGGTGATCGAATTCGGAATCCTCAAAGCCAACGGCTGGTCCCCGTGGGACGTGCTGAAGCTGATTACGGTCGAGAGTGCGTCGCTCGGCCTGGGTGGCGGAGCGTTGGGTGTGGCGATTGGCTGGACGGCAACGCAGATCATCAACGCTCGCTGGCCCGACCGAGTGAACTTGTTCGCGAGTCCGGGCCTGCTGGCATTCAGCGTCGTCTTCAGCACGATCGTCGGCTTGTTGGGGGGATTGTACCCCGCCGTCTGGGCAATGCGATTATCGCCGATGGAAGCGATCCGGCGCGGATAATCGAGGGGATATCATGTCGTTGAGTTCGTTGCCTTTGAGTTATTGCACCAACGTGCATCCGGGCCTGACGGTGGCTCAAGTCGAGCGTGGACTGACCGATTTCACGGTTCCCGCCGGACAGCGATTTGGTTCGTCGCTGGCGGCAGGGTTGTGGTTGGCTCAGCCAGTGATCCGTGAGTTGCTGGCGGAAGTGGACGGGTCAAAACGCTTCGCGGCGCGCGTCGCGAAATTGGGGCTGTATACTTACACGCTCAATGCATTTCCGTTTGGCGACTTTCACAGCGAGCGGGTCAAAGAGAATGTCTACCTGCCCGATTGGACGCAGCCCAGCCGGTTGGAGTACTCGTGGGATTGTGCTCGCGTGCTGGCGGATTTGATTCGCGCGACACTGCCGGCCGGTGCGGACGGCAGCCTCTCGACCGTGCCGCTCGGCTTCAAGACGCTCGCGACGGCGGCGGACTTCGAGACGAAGTGCATTCACAACTTGATCGAATTCGCGCAGCGGCTGGCTCGATTGGAGTCTGAGTCCGGACAGACGATTCGACTGGCCATCGAACCAGAACCGTGCTGTGTGCTCGAAACAACGGCCGAAACGATCGCCTTCTTCCGTCGATTGCGTGATCGCGCGGCAGTCGTCGGAGGACTCGATGCCGTCCAAAGGCATCTGGGTGTCTGCTACGACGTCTGCCATCAGTCAGTTGAGTTCGAGGATGTCGCCGAGTCGATCGCCTCGCTGGCTCGCGAAGAGATTCGGATCAACAAAGTTCACATCACCTGTGCTCTGCAAGTGACAAGTCCTGGCTCGAACCCGGCGGTACGCGAGGCACTGGCTCATTTCGTCGAGCCGCGTTATCTGCATCAGACGTTCGCGCGGTCACCGTCTGGCGAGGTACGGCGAGTGTTGGATCTGACTACCCAGTTGGCTCGGACTCCCCCTTCGGAGTTCGCCAACGCCGACTGCTGGCGGATTCACTTTCACGTTCCGGTCGATGCCGAGCGGGTCGGGCCGCTGGAGACGACGCGAGCCGATCTCAAAATCGCGTTGGACGCAGTCACAAAGTTGGCCTATGCCCCCCATTTGGAAGTCGAGACTTACACCTGGAACGTCCTCCCCGGCGGTGACAAGCCAGATCTGGTCACCGGCTTGGCCCGCGAACTGTCCGCCACCCGCGACTTGCTGGCCCGATAGTGAACACCCCATTTTTTCGCTCGGCCTCCGCGCTTTTTTTGGTCCTGTTTCTTCGCTCGGAGGCCGAGCTTCATTCTGTCTTTAGGTTCGCATGGTATTTTCCCGGCCAGTTTTGTTCGTTATTCGTTTTTTTGACTCTTGTTGAGGGTTTCAAAATGTCTGTCCTCTTTTCGACGGAAGAGCCAACCGCGAAGGATCGTGCACCGATTCGATTGACTGATTTGGGGTTGGTCTCGCTGGGCCAGGAGTTCGACATGGCTGAAGTTGATTGCCAGCCGCTGCTCGCGGCGGACTTGCCGCTGAATTCGGAACTCGAAACACAGAAATCCGCTGGAAATCTGTGACCACGGATTAGCCACCGCAAGAACCAAAAAGGTCTTCTCGCTCGCGTGAGGAGACCTTTTTGTTTGGAATGTCACCAATCGCCTCGTTCCGAGGCGACGTCATTTGACCGGAGCTTCTGATTCGTCATGCACCATGTACTTCAACAACTCAGCGAAGCGGTTTCGCGTCATCAAGCCGTCGCGTACACCGCACTCGTCGAGACTCGCGGATCGACGCCGCAAAAAGCGGGAGCGACGATGCTCGTCTTCCCGGACGGCTCGCAAGTCGGCACGCTCGGCGGTGGCTGTGTCGAGGCGGAGGTCAAGCGTCGCGCGTTGCGACTGCTCGATGCAGGTCAGACCGAGCTGCTGACGTTCAATCTCGACAGCGATTACGGTTGGGATGACGGACTGATCTGTGGCGGCCGGATGAAAATGCTGGTCGATCCGGTGCGTGGCGAAGCGGAGTTCAGCTACTACCGTCACCTGCTGGAGCACCTTGCGACAGACCAAGGTTGCACCGAGGCCGTGATACTCGATCCGGAGAAGGCGGACGGACAAGTCGCCGACCGTTTTCTGCTCAACGATTCTGGAGAGGTGATCGCGACCGCCAGCCAGGACGGCACGACGAATCCGCTACCAAATTCGATCGCGCAGCAGTTGCGACCGTTGTCGCAGCGTCCTCGGCCGTATGTCGCGGGGGGCGTGTCGTTCTTGCCGCATCTGCGTCGCTGCCGATTGGTTATCGTCGGAGCTGGTCACGTCGGCCAGAAGGTCGGCGAACTGGCCGCCGCCTGCGACTTCGACGTCTGGGCCGTCGATGATCGCGAGCAATACTGCAACGCCGAACGCTTCCCACAGGCCAAACGGTTGATCGTCGGCGAGATTGATGCGGCGCTCAGCGGACTCGACATCGACCACAACACTTACTGCCTGATCGTGACTCGCGGACATCAGCACGACGAAGAGGCGTTGTATCACCTCGCCGAAACACCAGCTCGCTACGTCGGCCTGATTGGCAGCCAGCGAAAGATCAAAATGATCTTCGAGGACTTGCTGCGAGATGGAATCTCGCGCGAGGCGTTGTCGCGCGTGTACGCTCCGCTAGGTCTCGACATCGGTTCGCAAACCGTGCCGGAGATCGCCGTCAGCATCGTGGCGGAACTGATCGCGCACCGGAATCTCGGCGAGATTCCCGAACGGTATCGCCGCCCTAGCTTGTTGGATTCTCTGACGGCATCGCAAACGTAGCCGTCATCGCTCAACGGGGTTCCAGCATCCAAAGTAGCCGGCCCTGTCCGACTTCAATGACTTTGTCAAACTCCAGACAGGCACTGGTTCCGGGCGAAAACGACACTCGCCCGCTCCTCATCAGCAGCGACGTCAACGAACTCATGATCGGCTCGTGTCCGACCAGCGCGGTCAAATCGGCTGGGAGTTGTGCCAGTTTGGGTAGGACGTCCTGGCAACCGCTCCCCAGCGCCAACCACGGCGCGATTTCCAAAGTGTGAGGCGGTAAACCGCACGCCGCGGCCAGGATGCTCGCGGTTTCGCTGGTGCGTCGCGCCGGGCTATGAAAAATGAAACCGGGAGTGACTCCCCTTTCGACGACATCTCGAGCCAGGCGCGCAAATTCTGATCGGCCTTCATCGGTGAGTGGTCGTTCGGCATCCGGCAGGTGGTGACAGGCTTCGGCACGCGCATGTCGAATTAACAACAATCGCATCGCGGCTTTTCCCGAAAACGAAGAGCGGCCAAGTAGCCGCTCCTCTGGAAGAGTTTCATCGCGTCACAAAATCAGGGTTGCCGAACGGCTTCGCTCTCGATGGTCAAATCCAGCTTTCCAGGCAACGCCTGACCGTTAATCGTGAAATTCAGGTCGCCTTGGACGCGAAGCTTGCCTTTCGTGGAATGAACCTGTCCGGCCGCACGATCGAAAAGGATCGTCTCAGCAGACTCGGTTGGCTTCAGATCACTCTTGGTAACCTTCAACGGCAACGCCGAGTTCTCAGCGATCGAGAACGAGACCGTTGTCGTTTTCGCTTGGATCTTGTCGAACGTCTTGCCTCCTTCTTTCACTTCGCCGAGGTACTTGTATTCGACTGTCATGGCCATGACTTGGCCGCTGCCCAGCGGGAGGTCGACATTCCTCGTCCAAGTATCGCCTGCTTTGACGGGCTTACCCGGCAGATTTTCCAATTCTTGATTGGCGGTCTTTTTGGCATTCTCTGGATTGAAGTCTCCACGCAGTTCTTCCGGCAGTTCTTCGGCGGCCTTTTCGAGCCCTTCGACCGCGATCACCTTGCCCGATTGATCTCGCACAAAAACTGGTTTCGACTTCACCGCCGCGCGCATGGCTTGCATGAATGGTTCCAGAGCCGGGTTCTCGGCCTTCTTATTCGGATCGTCCGAATCGAATGTCAAATTGAGACCACCGGGGAGTTTCGCAGTCGAGGTGAGTTTGTCCGTTTTTTGCTCAATCCGAATCTTGCCATCCGCATCCCGTTTTCCATTTTGGGACGTCGAAATCACGAACCGATCTTGTTCGGAGTCGAGCCCCATGCCTGCCAGTGTCAACGTTTGTTTGATCTTCATGTTCGTGTGAGTGACGGTCTTCACGCCGTCGGCGAACTTGTGTTCCAGCTTCACTTGAGCCATTGCCGGTGCGGCCCAGCCTGCTGCCAGCAGAGAGAGCGACAACAGACTTCCCAATCGAAAACCTCGAACGATGTGCGACAACATGACGTGCATCCTCACAGAAAGACTTGGCCGCACGGACTCGACCGCGACACGCCGTCGAGACCACCAGCCACGAACGTTTTGTATTGAATCGATTTTCCAGGCCACTCGCCATCGAGCAACGGTCAGGCTGATTCGGCCGAACGGTCGAAATCTTGAGCAGCCGGCCGTTATTCTGCGGCAATGTCACACGAAACCGACTACCAACGCCGCGTCACCGAGATCGGCCCGACACGATTTTTACCCAGCACCTCGATTGAAATCGTCCGCGAAGTCACGCTCCCTGAGCCACCGTGTCACGCCGTCTTCGATTTCGATGGCACTCTCAGCCTCGTCCGCGAAGGCTGGCCGGAAGTGATGGTCCCGCTGATGATCGAAGTGCTCCGTGCGACCGGCACTTCCGAATCGGATGCCGAACTGGGGAAGCTCTCGCTCGACTTCATTATGCAACTCAACGGCAAGCAGACGATCTATCAGATGATCCGCTTGGCCGAGGAAGTCCGGCAACGAGGCGGCACTCCTGCAGACCCGCTGGTTTACAAACAGCGCTATCACGATCGGCTGCTCGAACGGATCAATCACCGCCGCGAAGGACTCCGAAGCGGCCGCGTCGCCGCCGAGGAATGTCTCGTCCCCGGCTCCGTCGATTTGCTGCGCGATCTGCAAGCGCGCGGCGTCGCTTTGTACCTCGCAAGTGGCACGGACGAAGTCTACGTCCGCGAAGAGTGTGACTTGCTCGGCCTGACGCCGTTCTTCGGCCGGCACATTTACGGTGCTCGCGACGACTTCCAAAACTTCTCGAAGCAGATGGTTATCGAACGCATCCTGCGCGAGAACAACGCGGCTGGCTCACGGCTGCTCGGCTTCGGTGACGGCTACGTCGAGATCGACAACATCAAAACCGCTGGCGGCACCGCCATTGCCGTCGCCAGCGACGAGAAGGACAAAAGCGGCAAGCCCGATCCGTGGAAGCGCGATCGCTTGATCGGCGTTGGTGCGGACGTCGTCGTCCCCGACTACCGCCACGCCAAAACGCTGTTGGATTACCTCTGGCGAACGTAGCCGCGCACGAGACTCACACCAAGGACGTTGGTTTTTCAAAACCGCGTCGCAGCCACGTCGAGATCGTCGACTCCCAGGTGCGTCCAGCTCTCTCCGAAGTTGAGACCGATGGTGATTCGACTTCCGTTGTGTCCAAAGATGACGTCTTGTGAATTGCTGGAGAAGTTGAAGTTGATGCCTCGGACCCAGATCGCATGTGAAGGGATTTCACGCCAGCGATGCAGGGTTCCGAGACCAAACAATTCCACGGGATCAGGGCTGGTTGCCAAGATGAGGCCGTCAGGAGTGAAGTTGACCGCCCACTGCCGCTTTGCCCACATCAAACTCCTTCAAACCCATCAAACTCTTCCAACAGCAGGCTGTTGGAGGGCAAGGGGCAGCAGGCTGCCGCAGTCCGAAGCTAAGGGGAGGCCTACGGAGCACTCACCGGCAGATGCCGATGCAGGTAATCAGTCATCAGTTGATAGAGATGCCGCGTCGTGTTCTGGCCCTCGGAGATGGAATGGCTGCGGTTGGGATAGGCCATTTGCGAGAACTGTTTGTTGTGAGCGATCAGTTCGTTCATCAGCATCTCGACACCTTGGTAATGACAGTTGTCGTCGCCAGTGCCGTGGATGATCAGCAGGTCACCCTTGAGGTTCTTGGCGTGCGTGATCGGCGAACCTTTGGTGAAGTTGTCACCGTTGTCGGAGGGCAGGCCCATGTAGCGCTCTTGGTAGATCGTGTCGTAGAGCTTTTGATTCGGCACCGGCGCGACCGAGATGCCGGTGCGATAGAGGTCAGGATGTTGAAACATCGCGTGCAGCGTTGACGAGCCTCCGCCGCTCCAGCCCCAGACTCCGATACGCGCGGGATCGAGTTGCGGCATTCGCTTGAGCAACTCGCGCACGGCGGCGGCTTGTTCGGTCGGATGCAGGATGCCGACTTGGCGATGGACTATCTTGCGGAACTCGCGGCCGCGTGGCGACATCGTGCCACGATTATCGATGCTCGCGACGACGTAGCCTTGTTGAGCCAGCAGCCAATGCCACATCCCGCGTTTGCCGGCCCAGCCGTCCCGCACCGTCTGGCCGTGAGGCTCGCCATAGACGTGGATCACCAATGGATATTTCTTGTCGGCCTTCTCGTCGAAGTCGGGAGGCTTCAGGCACCACGCATCAAGCTGGACTCCGTTGCCGATGTCCACGCGAGAGAACTCGACGGTCGGCTGTTTGAGCGCATCGAGTTTCGCGCACAGTTTTGTGTTCGCAGCGAGCACCCGCAAGACTTTGTGATCGGGCAGCGATATCAATTGCACGATCGGCCGGTGCATGAAGGTCGAATAGTGATGCACCGCGAATTTGCCATCGGGCGAGATGTTGTAGGTGTGCCAGCCCGGTTGATTGTCGGGAGTCAGCCGCTCTCCTTTTTCGCCGTCGAGCTGCGCACGGTAGAGGTATCGTTGCGTCGCATTGTCCGGAGACGCGGAATAGTAAATCGCGTTCGGGTATCCGTAGCTCTCGAAGGCGATCATGTCGTGCTGGTCTTGAGTGATCCTGTGCAGAGCACGGGGATTCTTTTCTGGCTTGGGAGGCTCGACCTTGGGAATGACCGGCTGATTCGGGTCCCTCGGTGGTTCGGCGGAACCAAAGAAGTCACCCGCCGCCGACGCGGTCAAGTACGGTCGTCGCCAGCCATCGCGCTCGCTGATCCAGAGAAACTGATCACTGTTTCCGAGCCACCGAAATGGGTTCTCGTTTTCGAGCCACGCCGGATCGGTCTCGGTTAGTATCGTGCGTGTCGCTCCGGTCTTTGGGTCGGCGAACATGACACGGTTCGTGTTCTGCAAACGATTGAACTGTTGCAGCGCGATTTGCGAGCCGTCCGGCGTCCATTCCATTTGGGCGATGTAGTGATTGCGCGGATCGCCGGGCACGTCGAGCCACTTCGGTTTACCGCCACGAGTTGGAATGATGCCGATCCGCCCAGACGAATTCTGCTCGCCGACTTTCGGATACCGAATGCCGATCGGTTTCGAGTACGAGTCATCGGTGTTGTTGATGAGGAAGAACTCGCGCACGCCGGACGAATCGATCTGCCAGAACGCAATCGACTGGCCATCGGGGGACCAACGATAGCCGTCACGCAAGTCGAGTTCCTCTTCATAGACCCAATCGGCCGTTCCGTTAATGAGCGTTGCCGAGCCGTCGGTGGTCAGCGCGGTAATCTCCAGGTTCGTGACGTTCTGCACGTAGAGATTGTTGTCCCGCACGAAGGCGACGCGATAACCGTCCGGCGAGAACTTGGCGAACATCATTGACGGCTTCGCGTCGCCGCCGAGCTTCTTCAGTTCGCGCTTCACGATATCCAGCACCCAATAGTCGCCTCGCGTGTTGCGCCTCCAGACGCGCCGGCTGTTCGTGAAGATCAAGAGCTTCGATTCGTCATCCGAGAACTGAAACGACTCGATGTTGAGCGGCTTGCGGTCCACAGTGGGGTCGGCATCGGGCGGGATAAACGCTGCGGCGGGAACGATGATCTTTGATTCTTCGGTCGCGGAATCATGCCACACCAAATCCCGACCAGACTTCGCGGCCCCGTTCTTGTTGCCTGGGTCTTCTTTCGGCTTTTCGAGCGTGTAGTAACCGGCGCCACGCTTTTTCCAGACGAATGCACCGAGTCCCTCTTCGTCGAATTCGTTTGAGGCGAACAGGCGATCGATGCTCAGGAGCGGATTTGGCTTCGCGTCCTCTTTCTTTTCTTTCGCATCACCGTCGGACTTCTTGTCCTCAGCGGCGTTCGAGCGAGCGACCGCCTTTTCGCGAATTTGGCGGCGTGACTCGTTGAAGCGTTCCGGCCAGACGAATTTGGGAGCGGTCGTCGGATCGTAGCCCGCGAGGTGATCCTTCAACCGAGTCGCGGGCTTCGTGTAAACGAGTTTCGTCTCGCCGAAGACTTCGCGGCACATCTCCGCGAGGCCGCGGTCGTATTCGAGCAGCTCGGCCCGCGTGTTGACGTGGTTGTGGTCGTGATCGTTCTCGCGGTTGTTGTCGAACCAGGACTGCACTCCTTCGGCGAAGTACTCATGGTGATTCGTCGCCGCGTACTTCCCCTTCCAGAGTCCGGCGGTCATCGCGCGGTCGTAGGTCTCCTTCAGCCGGCGATCGAACGTCGGATCGACGTTGACCATGCCGCGCAGATGAATGTTGTGCGCGAACTCGTGAATCAGAATGTTCTCGGTCGAGTACGGATCGCCGGGATAACAGAGCAAATTTTCCTCGCCACACGAGCAATACGGATCGGTTTGCGACCCGCCCGTCCCGCGCGCCCGTGCGTCCCAATAGTCCTTCGGTTTGAGCCAAGCAAATTCCGGCACATCGGTTGTGAACTCGTTGTGGGCGATGATGCACAGCCGCGAGCCGCTCTTGATCATCGCCTCGCGCACGTCGGGCCGTTTCGCCAGCATGAGGTTGACGAGGTACGCCGCCTCCTTCAGCGCGAAGTCGTTGACCGTTCCCGATGCGACAATCGAATAACCATTCGCGCTGACGTACTTCTTGTGAAACGGATCGACCTTCAATTCTGCGGGTGGGGAACTGACGGTGAATTCCTCGGCGTGCAGCGGCGATGGCAACATCGCCGCGATCAACAAAATCAATTCCGCTCGAATCCGTCGAGCACGCATAGAGAGTCTCATTAGTTTGGCCTCATTCATCTGTCGACATAATGTCCGCAGTAAGATTCAGAGGGATACCCTGACTCGCGCCGGACTGCAAACGAGAAAGGGACTGTGCCTCCCGCTGCGTCGCTTAGATCGCCACACTGCTTCGCAACTCAGATCTGTTGAGTGTCCTTGGAGTTCCTCATGCCATTTCCGCAATTTGATCGCAGCCAACTCAAAATCCTGCCGCTGGGCGAGCGAGTCCATGACCTGCACCGCGAGGCAATTCTCAACGTTCCAGGTGGCTCGCGCGTGCCGTTCGAGCATTCCGCGATTCCGATCCTTGCCGAGCGGATCGTCGACGCCAAACGAAACGGCCGAGCGATCATCCTGCTCTGCGGTGCTCACGTCTTGCGAGCCGGCAATGCTCCGCTGTTGATCGACCTGATGCAGCGTGGACTGCTGACGCACATCGGCTTCAACGGTGCGGGAGCGATCCACGACTTTGAACTCGCCATGATTGGGCAGACGTGTGAGAGCGTGGCGAAGTACGTCAAAGAAGGTCAGTTCGGTTTGTGGCAAGAAACGTCGCGGTTGAACGATGCCGTGACGGCGGGCTATCGCGATGGACTTGGCTTTGGCGAGGCCGTTGGTCGCACGATCGAGAACGAAAAGTTCCCGTTCCGCGAGACGAGCATCTTCGCGGCCGGTTATCGGCTGCGAGTCCCAACGACGGTCCACGTCTGCATCGGTCAGGACATCGTCCACGAACACCCGAACTTCGACGGAGCCGCTGCCGGTGCGACCTCGTACACCGACTTTCTGATCTTCACGCAGTCGGTGACAAACCTTGAAGGGGGGGTGTTTCTCAACATCGGCTCGGCAGTCATGGGGCCGGAGGTCTATCTCAAGGCTCTGGCGATGGCTCGCAACGTCGCGCATCAGCGGGGCGAGAAGATCTGCCACTTCACAACTGCGGTCTTCGATTTGCCAAGCCTCGGCGACGACCTCTCGCACGAGGCTCCGAAGAACGACCCGCGCTACTACTTCCGCCCGTTCAAGACGATCCTGGTTCGCACCGTTGCCGACGGCGGGCAGAGCTTCTACGTCCAAGGGGACCACAAGGGGACCGTCCCCGCGCTGCACGACGCAATCATGCAACGACTCAACGGCTGACGCTTTGAAGTGTTCGCGCCGCCAACTAGCATCGGCCGTGTTTCGTAGGATGGGCACTCCTGCCCGTCCTTATGACTTGGTGAAACGAACGGACGGGCGGGGGTGCCCATCCTACGGAGAGGATCATGGTGGGGAGTTTTCCACGGCGAGCGTTGATCAGTGTCAGCGATAAGACCGGTCTGGCCGAGTTGGCCAAGGGGTTGAATGAACTCGAATTCGAGATCGTATCGACCGGCGGCACGCGAGCCTTCTTGCAGCAGCAGGGGGCCAAGGTCATCGACATCGCCGAGTACACCGGCTTTCCGGAAATCATGGACGGCCGCGTAAAGACGCTGCATCCGAAGGTTCACGGAGCGATCCTCGGCCGACCCGATGTGCCGCATCATGCCGAGGCGATTGCGGCTCATGGGATTATTCCGTTCGAACTGGTCGTCGTGAACCTGTACCCATTCGAAGCGACCATCGCGAAGCCCGACTGCACAACCGAGCACGCGATCGAAAACATCGACATCGGCGGGCCAAGCATGGTCCGCTCGGCCGCGAAGAACCATGAGCACGTCGGCATCGTCACTTGCCCGTCGCAGTACGAACGAGTACTGACCGAGTTGCGGGGCGGCAAGCTGAGCCATGAGTTCAAACGCGAACTGGCCGCCGCCGCGTTTGCCTGCACTGCTCGATACGACCGAGCGATCGCCGACTACATGGCTGGAATGGTCGGCAAGCTTGTGCAAGAAGAAGTCCCCGAAGGTGTCACCGTCGATGCGGCCAGATTCCCGCGCGTGCTGCATCTCGACTTCGAGCGACGCATGCCGCTGCGTTACGGCGAGAACCCGCATCAAGCCGCCGCGTTCTTTGTCGAGAAGCATGCCGAAGCCGCCACTCTGGCCGCGTTTGAAAAACTGCATGGCAAAGAGCTGTCGTACAACAACCTGCTCGATCTCGATTCGGCATTGGCGATCGTTCGCGAGTTCGAGCAACCCGCTGCCGTCGTCATCAAGCACAACAACCCCTGCGGTTGTGCGATCAGCGAATCGCTGTCGTCCGCGTTCGAGAAGGCCTACGCCGGCGACCCGGTCAGCGCGTTCGGTGGCATCTTCGGCCTGAACCGCGTCGTCGATCTCGCAACCGCCGAGCAGTTCTGCATCCCCGATCGTTTTGTTGAAGCGATCATCGCTCCCGGTTTCACCGACGAAGCATTTCAATTGCTGACGACGAAGCCGAAGTGGAAGAACAACGTCCGCCTGCTGCGAGTTTCTGGCTGGCTGTCATCGACCTCCGCAACGACCGGCAGCATGGACTACCGCCGAGTCTCCGGCGGCCTGTTGGCGCAAACGCGAGACGACATCGCCGATCCCGAATCCGAATGGAAGGTCGTCACGAATCGCCAACCAACCGATGTTGAACTGCGCGACCTGCGATTCGCCTGGCGACTCTGCAAGCACGTCAAATCGAACGCCATCGTCTTCGCCAAAGACGGAGCCATCACCGGCACCGGAGCCGGCCAAATGAGCCGGCTCGATTCCTCCGAGATCGCCGCGAAGAAATCGGCCGACCGCTGCCACGGGGGAGTTGTCGCCAGCGATGCGTTCTTTCCATTCCGCGACGGCATCGACCAAGCCGCAAAGGCCGGGATCCTCGCCGCCATTCAACCCGGAGGCAGCCGCAACGACCCCGAAGTCATCGCCGCCGCCAACGAACACGGCATGACCATGATCTTTACCGGGCGGCGGCACTTTAAGCACTGAGAGATTCGTCGGGGGAAACAAGCTCGCTTCGAGTGCCAGCCCATCATCCTTCGCCGTCAACGATGGAAATGCTCCTCGGGTGGCAGGCCGACGCGGCAAAGCGCCGCTGATCCCACCCCATAACAAACGATTTCGGTTCTACGAACCGGCCAGCAACTGCCGGTAGTACTCCACCGTCTTGGTCAAACCGACGTTCAACGGTACGCGGGGTTCCCAGCCGAGCCAGGTGCGGGCGCGGGTGATGTCAGGGCAGCGTTGCTTGGGGTCATCTTTGGGGAGCGGTTCGAATTTCAGTTCGCTGTTGGAGCCGGTTGCAGCGATGACTGTTTGGGCAAGTTCGAGCATCGACTTTTCGTCGGGGTTGCCGATGTTGACCGGGCCGGTGTGATCGTTGTTGTCCATCAAGCGGATCATCCCTTCGATGAGGTCGTCGCAGAAACAGAACGAGCGGGTCTGTTGGCCATCGCCGTAGATCGTGATCGGCTCCCCTCGCAGTGCCTGACAGATAAAGTTGGAGATGACTCGGCCGTCGTTGGGGTCCATGCGCGGGCCGTAGGTGTTGAAGATGCGGATGATCCGCACCTCGACGCCGTTTGAGGTGTGGTAGTTCATGCAGAGCGACTCGGCGATTCGCTTCCCTTCGTCGTAGCAGCTCCGAGGTCCGAGCGGGTTGACGTAGCCCCAATAGTCCTCGGTCTGCGGATGCACTTGAGGGTCGCCATAGACTTCCGACGTGCTGGCTTGCAGAAAGCGCGCTCGGCAGCGCTTTGCCAGGCCGAGCATGTTGACCATGCCAACAGTCGAAGTCTTGATCGTCTTGATCGGGTTGAACTGGTACGCGACCGGCGACGCGGGGCAGGCGAGGTTGTAAATCTGGTCGCACTCGACGACGAGCGGATGCACGATGTCGTGCCGAATCAGTTCAAAATGCGGATGGCCGATCAAGTGTTTGATGTTCGCCTTGCGGCCAGTGAAAAAGTTGTCGACACAGATGACGTCGTCTCCGCGAGCGATCAGTCGGTCGCACAAGTGACTTCCGAGGAATCCGGCACCGCCGGTGACGAGGATTGTGGTCATGGTTTTTCTCGACGATTTTGGGAGTTCTCCGCAGAGACGTTAGCAGCCTTTCGACGACGCTGGCAACGTGGCTGCGTTGTCTGTGAATCGACGGAAACAGCCAGTAACATCCAATTTGACGCGATGCTGGCTTTGCCGCGGCTTCGTTGACGCAGTGCAAAATGAAGAGCGCAATTGCAAAGTGCAAAAAATCCTCCAAGGACACTTTGCAGTTTGCAGTCTTCACTTTGCACTGTTTCGCCGCGACGCAGAAGTCATCGGTTGGCCGTAACCAAAACACTGACCTGACACGAATGGATCCCGCTCATGGCTTTGGATGTTTACGCTCCCTGTCCTTGCGGCAGTAACAAGAAATTGAAGTTTTGCTGTCACGGTCTGGAAGGCTCAATCGAGCAGGTCGTGCGGCACCAATCGGCCAAGCAGTACAAGCAGGCATTGCAGTTGCTCGACGCGCTGGACAAGAAGCATCCGCAAAATGCGTGGATCAAGAACCTGCAAGCTTTTACGCTGATGATGGACAAGCGCGGGCCAGAGGCGATCGAGCCGCTGACGAAAGTGCTGCAAGTCCAGCCGGACAATCTGTATTCGATCTCGCTTTTCGGGCTGGCGTCGTTTTTGAGCAGCGGCTGGAAGGCGGGCAAGACCGCGATCCAACGAGCGTTCCAGCGCTGCTCGAACGCGTATCCGCACATCATATACTTCCTGGCGCGGTCAATCGCCGAATTCATGGGTTCGTCTGGAAGCCCATTGGCTCATCGACAGTACCTTGGACTCGCGATGCGGTTGGCCAGCGAGGAAAACCGCGAGAACGTCTTCATGGAACTGATCGAGTTCGATGGGGACACCAAGATTCCATACATCCTGCGCGGCAGTCATGATCTCGTGCCGGTCGCGGGGGACGAGGCGTTCGAGAAAGAACTCCGCAAGTCGGCGAAGCTGGCATTTCTGGGCTGCAACGAGGCGGCGGCGGGCTTGTTCGCCAAATTGGCGGAGACCGCTGAATCCGAACTGGCTGGTTTGTCGGGTGACGACGCAGCCAAGAAGCGTGTTGCCGTTGCGAACCTCTGGTGGAACGCGGGGCTGTGCCGAGCTTGGGATGGGGACGAGAAGTCCGCCGCCGAAGCTCTGCATCGTTCGGCTGAGCATTCCGCTGACTTCGAAGCGGCGGTTGAAGCGGAGACGTTGGCTCAAACTCTCGGACGGCGAGGCGATCGCGAGAACGCTCATCGAGTCGTGCAAGCGACCTTCAAAGTCAAAACCGTGTCGAAGTTGCTGACGCTGCTCGATGCAACTCCGCTGGTTGTGCGTGTGCCGCAGCCGGAAGGACAGGCTCCCGACCCGCGTCAGCCAGTGGCGACGTATCGAGTGCTCGACAAAGCGGTCGTGACCGGCACGGATTCCGCCAGTTACACGCTCGACAGCGTGCCGCGTGTGGCGGCCGAGATCGTCGTTTTCGCCAGCGGTACTCAAGGTCCAATGGAAGCCGCACTGGCAATCATCGGTATCGAAGGGAACACCTTCACCGACGCCGTCGCAAAACTCGAAGCGGCCGGTGGCGAAGAAATCGAGAAGCTGAAGGCTCCCAACTCGGACGAGTCCATCACGACGAACACCTTCTTCGAGAAGGAATTCCTGCCGCTGCAATTCAAGCGGCACTTTGAGTCGGCGACTCCGCTGGGAATCATTCGTCGGATCAACCGCAGCAACTGGTCGAAGTTCCTGACGAGCGATTGGCCGGAAACGCCGCTGGCCTCGCTGGGTGGCAAGACGCCAAATCAGGCGGCGGGCGACGAGTCGGCTCGCGTCACGCTGGCCGCGTGGTTGCAACAGATCGACATGTACGCCGATCGCTTCGGCCTGCCGTTCGATGTTGCGACCGAGCGAGCGAAGTACAAGTTGCCGGCCGCGTCCTCGCTGGACGTGAACGAACAGACGAACGTCGGGACGTTGTCGGTGCTGCAATTCGGTCGAGTGTCGTTCGACAAACTCAGTGATGCGCAGCTCGTCGCGGCGTTCAAGCGAGCGGCTCTGATCCAGCACAAGGGCAGCCTTCGTCCACTGCTGCTGACGATCGTCGAGCGGACCGGTTGTCATGGCCAGCTCGACATGTCGCGCGTCTACCGCTTCCTCTCGGACCTCGGTGCCCTGCTGATGGAATCGAGCGAGGCGATTCGTTGGCTCGACAAGGAGCGGACTCGCACCGTCTCGGCGTCAGAGCGATTCGAACACGAACTCGACTGTGACATGCGCGAGCTGCAATACCGCTTGGACGATCCGCACGACCCGACCTGCAACAACTTGCTCCGCCGGATGTGGGAACACTACGGAGCCAAAGTGCCGGAGCTACGCAACTACGTCAGCGGCATCGTCAGTCACTACAAGGTCTCGGCCCCGTGGATGCTCGACGGCGGCGCTGGCGGAGCCATCACCAGCGGCGGAGTCTGGACCCCCGACACCGCCGCCGAGAAACCGGCCGGCGAAAGCAAGCTGTGGTTGCCAGGTACGTAGCGCACGCGGCTCGCGGGCGACGGACACACGCGAGCTGCGTGTGCTACAGAAATGCGATTCCACGATCGAGACTCCGTGATGCGACACGTCTTCGAGCTGGCAGCTCGCGGACAGGGATTTGTTGAACCCAATCCGATGGTCGGGGCGGTGCTCGTCGATGACGAGTTGCGGCTGCTGGGTGAGGGCTTTCATCGGCAGTTCGGCGGGCCGCACGCGGAGATCGAGGCGATTGCCGATGCGACGATGCGTCGTCGCAAGAACAGGCTGAAAGACGCGACGCTGTTCGTGTCGCTGGAGCCGTGCTGCCACTTCGGCAAGACGCCACCCTGTTCGCAAGCGATTCTCGCAGCGGGTATTCGTAAAGTCGTCATCGGGCGCACGGACCCGAACCCGCAAGTCGCTGGCGGGGGCATCGCCGAACTGCGAGCAGCTGGTGTCGAGGTCGAAGTCGGACTGCTCGAAGATGAGGCGAAGCGGCTTACAGCGCCGTTTGCCAAACGGCTGATCATTGGAATGCCGTGGGTGATCGCCAAGTGGGCGATGAGCTGGGACGGCAAGATCGCGACCAGCTCGGGCGACTCAAAATGGATCAGCAATGAAGCCTCACGCGCTGTCGTACATCGACTTCGCGGACGCATGGATGCGATCATCGTCGGAGCGGAAACCGCGCGACGCGACGATCCGATGCTGACCGCTCGGCCCGCCGGGCCGCGAGTTGCAACGCGCGTGGTGCTCGATTCGATGGCCTCGCTGCGGACGGAGTTGCAGTTGGTACAGACGGCGAATGACGTTCCGCTGCTAATTCTCACCAGCCCGGACGCACCGACTGACAACGTTGCTCGCTTGCGAGCAGCCGGTGCCGAGGTTTGTGCGCTGGGTGTCGAAACTAATCAAACTGCTGCACCCGCAACCGCCAAGGATCCCAAGAAGATCAGGCCGGTCGAGCCGCACGCGGTGTTGGCCGAACTCGGACGCCGCGGAATGACCAATGTGTTGATCGAAGGAGGCGCGGCCGTGTTGGGAGCGTTCGCCGATTTGGATTTGATTGATGAAGTGCAGGTCTTCATCGGCTCCAAGCTGATCGGCGGGCAAGCGGCCCCGGGCCCCTTGAGCGGCATCGGCTGCGGTCCGCTGTCACAAGCTCGACTGCTGGAAGACGTGCAGGTCGAAGCATTGGATGGCGACTTGTTTTTATCCGGCCGAGTACGCGGGAAAGCGGGATCGAAGTGAGCGGCAAGGTGCCAGCCTGACTCCACGTGACGATTAACTGGATTGGCCGCCGGGATTCAAAGGAAAGCTGTTCTACCACGATGTCGGCACGAAAAAGCCGAACGCCTTCGGCCTGTGAGTCGCGCATGGCGGAGTCTGGGAAGGGTGCTCCGACAAGTAGGAGAGAGCTGCTACTTCGCTTCGGCAATCTTCCGTGCGAGGGCCTGATCATCTTTGCTGAGACGATTGAGGGACATCTTGACTTCTTTGCCGTCTTTTCGCTTCAGAGTCACCTCACCGTTCTTGAGAGAAACGAATTCGGCCTCGATCGCGAACTTGCCAGTGCTGTCAGTCCAGGTTCGTATGACATTCAGGTCGGACCGAAGTTCGAAGGGATTCTCATTCTCAGACGCAACAGTCGACTTCATCTCCCCCTTTTTCTCGTCCGATTTCGAATCAGGCCCTTCCACCAGAACCTTCCAACGGGACCAGGCAGCCTCGGCCATCACTCGAGTCGGCCGATTTGCAGCCTTCAGATGTGGCTGAATGGCAAGAGCGATGTCTTTGTCATCCGGATGGGGATTCATGATCTTCAGTTTGACCAACTGTCCCGTCAGCCGACTGAATTCTGTAGAGCTCAGATCTTCCAGAATCTTTTTCTTTTCATCGGCCGAAATCGGTTTTGGTTTTCCGGCGATCCGATCCTGAAGAGCCTGCTGCTCTTCGGCAGCTCTTTTCTCGCGCTCCGCGAGGAATGACTCCAGCTTGTCTTCCGATATTCGCTGGTAATTGACTTTGACGGGAATTTCCAGAGTTGAGTTCTTCGTTTTCAAGACCATTCTCTGACTGAAGTTCATTGAAGCCGGAAGCCCGATCTTCGTATCAAATCCCCAGTTCCCTTCGCCGTTGACTTCAATTGCAGGATCATCCGGACCGGAAGAGGGCATTGAAAATGAGTACTTCCTGCTAATGGTCGCGACATCCCTGTTAACGGCACCCACTTTGTATTCGGATCGTTCTTTAGCGGACGTCTGGCGTTCAGGCTTATCAAACGGAGTCCTCGGAAACGGAAAGTCAGAATCACGGCCACCTTGGCGAACAGTGACCCCGTTTTCAGCAACCCACGACTGTTGTCCGGCATCAGGCAAGGGCTCAAAGAACAGAAGCGAAAGATTCCCCAGCAAGTAGGGCAGTTGAGAATTGCTCTGCAGCGACACCACATCTCCATTCGAGGTCAGCGTCACTTGGTTTTCCGCCTGAAGCAGTCCACGCAGTTGATTGCCTCCAAAGGGACCGTCCGGTCGAAACGACGACATACCACCGGGACCAAAGGGGCCGCCCGGACCGAATCCGCGTCTTCGACTTGACCCGTCAGAATCCGACTTAACGGATTTTTTCAGGCCACCTTTGTAATGAAGCTGCACCGAACCATCCGCGATGCGGACAACTCGGAAAACTGCGACCCCCTTGTGTGTTTCAACGCTGCCTGGAACTTCCCCGATGATTTCAACATCAAATGCAAATTTCTGATCCTGCTTGAATTGATATTTCAGGTCGGCACCCTGACCGTCGCTGAGGCTCAGCAGTAAGATGATCGTTGCGCTAGTAACTCGAGGAACACTCAGCAGGGTTCGCAACGCCAACATCGTCACACTCCAAGCGGGAAACTATCAACGCGATCCGACTCATATCACACGCGCATGGGAGTAAAGGATGAACGGCTGAGGCTCAACTGAATTGATTGGTATTGGAGAGGCTCATGCGACTCTTCAACTCAACACACAGTCCTCTCGACCGGGCGCTGATGGCGATCGGTCTGTGTTTGCTGAGCGGGTTTGGTTCCACGACTTTCGCGGAGCCTCATGACGGCGCCGAAAAGGGGCCTGCCAACAAGGTCTCATTCGACCGCGATGTCCGGCCGATCCTTTCGAATCATTGTTGGAAGTGTCTGCCACGACGCTGCATCGCCGCGATTACGCACGCGATCCAACAAACTCGTTGAGGTCTCTGAGGACATGGCCCGTTCTCACCTGCGTCGTCTCGCCGCCCGTCTGGGCGAATTTGACCGATCACGCCTCAACGCGCCCATAGCTCCAAGAGGTCCGGTACTACGCCAGCACAAACTCGTGGGCTTCGAGTTCCTCTCTCAGGTTATCTTCCGACGGGATGTTCTCGCCGGTCCAGACGATCGATGCGAACTGCCCGACGTCGTCGATCCAATCCAGACCAACAGACTCGCGGCTCGACCACGGCAGCCGAATGACGATGTGCTTCGCTCCCTTTGGCCGGCCGAGCTGCATGGAATAAAACCGATCGAGATACGAGGGGTCTTGTAGGCAGGCGGTGCGAATTGCTTGCAGGAACGACATCGTCAAAGACGCGTGATCGCTGGTAGGTTCGAGAACGATTCGCAATGTCGAGTGCGGGTTGTCCTCTAGCAGCTGACGAATGATCTGACAGGCTTCGTCACGGTGTTGACGAAAGTCGGCCGCCTGCAAAAGCAACTCAAACGCCCCGCTGCGCTGCGCCGCCAAGGGGAGCGACTGGCGACTAGATTTATCGAAGTTCACCGAATGGGTGAAGAAAATGGTATCACGGCACTCGGCCAGCGGTATTTGGCGTTCAGTCGGCGAAGGCAGAGCGTCGAATTCGGTCTCGAAGATGTCCTCGGCTTCTTCCATCAGCTCGTACATCGTCGGCAAGTCGATGGTCGGCGTCTTGAGGACGTAATACGGCGAACGTGTCTGGTACTGCAGGCCGTGCATTGTTGCTTCCTGACGGAAAGCAGTGCCCGGCAAAATCGCGAGATTGAAGACCTGTACGCTGGAGTACAGTCCGGTGTCTCGCAAGTAGTGCATGCCTCGGCGAACGGAGTCGGGTGTGTCGCCGGGAAGGCCGATGATCAGATCGACTTTGACCTTGATGCCGACATCGAGCATCGCTTTCACGCCACGCTCGAAGGACTTCATGTTGTTCTTGCGGTCCATCAACTCCATCGCCAGCGGGTCGATGGATTGCAGGCCGATTTCGACTTCCGTGAAATTGGCCTCGCGGAGCAGTTTCGCGATGTCGGCCGTGAGCCCCTCGGCTCGGAGTTCGCCGAAGTATTGCCACTGGTGCTCGGGATTCTGATCGGACAGCAGCCGCACGAACTCGGCGAAATTGCGGGCTTGATTCAGCGTCGGGTCGAGCAGCACGACCTCTTTGACCCCTCGTTCCCGAGCGTATTGCAGATTGGCGATGATCTTGTCGCGCGAGACGAAATACAGGTCGTCGTAGCTCTTGGGGTAGTAGCAGAACTTGCACTTGAAGATGCAGCCGCGAATTGTCTCCAGCAGCAGCAGCTCCTCGTCGGCTGCATCGAGAATGCCTTCGAGGTACGGCGAACTGATTTCGTCTAAGCTCGCCAACGGCTGCCGAAACCCGGGCAGCGGACCGAGCACCGTACCCATCGAAACGTACAGCCCGGCGATCGGGTCGCGCGGGTGATTGTTGAACCGCAAAGCCGTCAGCAGCTCGGAAAAGGTCTGCTCTCCCTCGCCGATAGCGGCGAAGTCGATGGCCGGGTGTTGCAACACCCAGGCGTTGTCGGCGGTGACTTCGGGGCCACCGATGATGATCCGCAGGTCGGGCTGACGCTCCTTCAATCGGCTAGCGATCCAGAGGGTTCGGTCGATGTTCCAGAGGTAGCAAGTAAAACCGACAATCCACGGTTCGCGTGACAGGATTTCTTCGACTAAACCGCAGTCGCTGAGCGTGTTGGAGAGGCTCGGCGGAAAGATTTCGATGTCGTAGAACTCGTGCAATCCGCGCCGTTGGGCATACATCTTGAGGTAGCCGGCCGCAAGTGGAACGTTCCCCTTGGCTGGCTCCAGGCCCGGCTGAGGAATCGGCAGTTGCAGGAGTTGGATCGAACGGCGTGGCATGAAAATGACTCTACTGGTGCTCTCCGGCAGCGGCAACGAGGGGTCGCGGCTTGAGTCGAGTCTGTCGTAATTCCAGAAAACTCCCACGGACAATCGGGTTGAACGTTACGACACGCAGGACTGTCACAACTTCGCAAAATGTCGAGATCGGACTACCCGCTGTGTTATGGCCAGCCGGTTGGGTATGACCAGAAAATTCTGATTATCAGCTTTGCCCCTCCTTAATGGTCGGGTACTTTAGTCAGGTTGGGAAGCTTATTGTTGCTTCGCGGGCCAAATCGAAGTGCGGCGTGATTGGCACAATCGCTTTTATTGAGCTGAAAATCCGTTCGCCACAGAGTCAGGGAGTGCTTTCATGTTCTTGTTGTCCTGGCTGAAGTCGTTTGAAGAAACGGTTCGCTTGTCATCTCCCCGCGCTAGGTCGCACCGCAAACACCAGGGGCATCGCCCTTCTCAGTCACATTTGGTGGAACGCCTGGAAGAGCGTTTGGTGCTGACGTTTTCTCCGGCTATGAATGCGATCCCCACACCGTCACCGATTGCCAACAACTTGGTGTCGACGCAGCTGACCAATTCCGTTCCAGTTGGCTCAGGTTCCTTCGTGGTGACGGACGCCAGTGTATTTCCAGCGGCCCCGTTCGACATTCGCTTGGAAAGCGAGACACTGACAGTCACTAATGTGACGGGGAACGCGTTGACGCTGTTGACTCCCACGACTGCGGCTCACAACGGATCGGCGACTGCTCCGCTGGAAGTAGCGTATGTCCTGACGATCAACCTCAGCGGCATCACGAACGGAGACGGCGGCTTTTTGACGGCCGGACAGATCACTGTCGACTCGGTGACTCCGACCGCCTTCACCAATGACCTATTGCTGCGCAATTTGAGCGTGGTCTTTCCCGGAAATCAGACGACGGCGAGGCTGCGCTATGAAATTGATGCGTTGGGACTCTCGGGCACGAATGTTGTGAACTTGAAGCTCGATGATGGTGTCGATGCTCCGTCGATTTTCTCAGTGACGATTTCGGTCTATGACCCCACTGTCTTGATCTCGAACTGGCGCGGCGGGGCACCGGGCGAGTTTGCTCAGGTCATTGATCAGAGCGATACGGCAACCGGACCTGTCACAACCTGGCCCGGACAATCCAGCCCGGACCTTTCAAACGTCACGCAGATCAATTCCACCGCCAACAGCGTCTACATTTCGGCGCCTGAACTCGCGGACTACGTGATGGGGCCTTGGAACGGCCTAAACCCGTCCACGACCTTGCCCAAGGATCAGCAGACGATCTTTCGATTCAATCAGGGTCCAACCCCGGCGGTGATGGGCAGCCATACCCAGACGGATGAACTCAAAGCGGTTGGATTGCTCGTAAATGGTGTTGCGATCCATGACCAGCGGGACGGATTCTCGTGGAATAACAACCCTTCCCCTCCGTTTAACCCGGGTGTTTATAAGACAAGCGGCAGCGGATTCGGGATGCCCAAAGGTGATGGATTTTGGAATCGCAACACGGCAGAGAAGGACCCAGCGACGTTGGATCATGCCAACGGACATCCTTCCACCTCGATTTCCGGCGAGTACCACAACCACATCAATCCTGTCGCTCTGCGAGCGGAACTGTACGACAACATTTATTACTCCGGTTCGACTGCAACGGGGCTCTTTCCGTTCGATCGTGGAGTCGTCACCGGTGCCTCGAATACCAGCCCGATTGTGATCACTTCGGCTGGACATCATCTGGCGAACGGCTGGCAGATCACGATCTCCGGCGTCAACGGCAACACGGCCGCCAATGGCAACTTCAAGGTGGACAACGTCACGGCGAATACCTTCGAACTGGTCGACTCCGACGGCAATGGGACGTATACAAGCGGTGGGACTTGGTCCACCGTCGAAATTCGGCCCGACTTTGACAGCGACAATTACGACGAGGAAACCGATCCGAACCTTCTGCGGCACTCGCCGATTATCGGCTGGGCTTTGGACGGCTATCCGATCTATGGACCGTATGGCTATTCCGATCCGCTGGATGACAGCAGTTCGATCGAGCGGATAGATTCCAGCTTTCAATTGCGGAGCATCACGACCCGCACAGCGCTCCCCGGATTCGCGGCACAGGCGCGATTTGGCGACAACGTGACGCTCATTGGCGGTGAGTTTCCGTTGTTGCCGAACCGATTCGGCCCGGACGTGAGCGGGGCGTTTCCGCTGGGTTACTTTGTGGAAGACTTCGAGTACGTTCCAGGACTGGGTGACCTGGATCAGTACAACTCGCGCTTCACGGTCACGCCGGAATTTCCCAACGGCACGCAAGCCTATTTCATGACGATCGACGCCTCGGGCGATGCCGCGTTTCCGTTCTCCGTGGGCCGGCAATTCTTTGGGAAGGTGACGGCGGCACGCGTTACCAGCATTCCCACGACCGCGACGTTGGAGTTCGACGCAAACAACACCCCTCCGTCATTCAGTTTCATCTCGGATCGAACCATTTATCTCAACACCAGCACCGGTCCTCTGAATTTCACCTTCAGCGATACGCAGACACCGATCTCGCAATTGAACGTGGAGTTCGATTCGTCCAACCGGACATTGGTGCCACTGTCGGGAGTCGTGTTGAACGGCAGCGGCGCGAGCCGCACGGTGACTGTCACTCCCGCCGCCAATCAGGTGGGGACGACGACGATCAAGTTGTCCGCCGTGGATGGCTTGGACGCGCGCGGCAGCGTCTCGTTTACGGTGAACGTCGTGTCGGGACGCAACATTCCGACGCTCGACGATCTCCTCGCAATGACTGGCTCAGACTTCCTGACGATCGAGGATGCGGGGCAACACGCCTTGGCGTTGCGAGGCATTACGGATGCGGACGGTAATACGCAGCCGCTGAACGTCACGGCGACCACATCGGATTCCACCCTGATCCAAAATTTGCTCGTCGCCTACTCGTCGAACCTGACCACCGCGACGGCGTTCTTTAAGACAGCTCCCAACGCTTCGGGGACCGCCACGATTTCCGTCAAGGTTGAAGATGGCGGATTCGACCGCAATCTGGCGACACCTGGCGATAATCAATTCACGACGAAAACGATCTCGGTGCAAGTCGGCCCCTCCGCCGACGCGCCAACCTTGAATACCCCCGCGTCGCCGACCATCGCCGAAAGTCTGACAGCGACACAGCGGTCGGTGGAGTTTGGAAACCTCACGGATGGAGACGCGAATACTCAGAGCTTGCGAATCAGCGCCACGAGCAGCAATCAAACTTTGATCCCGGATGCCAGTTTGCTCTTCAACTTTGGCGGTGCCGATCTCGCGGCGACTCCGTTTGTCCAATTGGCTAAGCCGGCTCCGAATGCCGGCATTCTCAGATATACGCCGGCGGCACAACGCAGCGGCGTGGCGACCATCACGATGGTGGTGACCGATGCGGGTCCCGACCTGAATTTCGGAACGACGGATGACCAGACCATCACTCGGTTCTTCACGGTGACGGTCACGCCGGTCAACGATCGGCCGCGAGTGGACGCGGCAGTCTCGTTGGATAGTGGAGTTCCCACGACTGGCCCGCTTGAAGTGAATGCCAATCTGACGCTGCCGCTCGTGTCACACACGATCGACTTGACGGGGATCGACCCCGGCCCGTTTGAATCCACGCAACAATTGCGAGTGACGGTCAGCAGTAACAATGGCACGCTGATCTCAAATCCAACGGTGAGTTACACGCCCGGAAGCAGTGTCGCCCAAGTGACCTTTACGCCCAATCAGAACCAATCCGGGATCGCCAATTTGACGGTTCAGATTGTGGACGAAGGAGCGGACGGAGACATCAATCGAACGTTCGACAATCTCGTTTTCAACAAAGTCATCAGTGTCAAAGTCAAGCCGTTCAATAATCCTCCGACGTTGAATCCCGTCGCGTTGCCGACGGGAGCTTTGTCGGCCGCCGTGGTCTCGCCGACCGTCACGACGATCACGCTGGTTGATGCGTCCAAATTCCCAGCCACGGCGTCGGTCGCGAATCCATTTGCGATTCAAGTTGGTAACGAACGAATGCGCGTGGTCGGTGTTTCTGGGAAAACGTTTACTGTTCAACGCGGAACTTTCTTTGGAACGACGCCCGCATCGCATCCCGTGACGGACGCCGTCAGTCAGATCGTGATGGAAGATACCAACGAAACCCAGATCGCGTTGCCGGGCATCACGGCCGGTGCGCTGGGAACCGCCGGTGGGACGGAAACGCAAATTCTAAAGGTCACTCCGTCGATCGTTGCCAGTTCGATTCCCGGACTGATTTCAAATCTCGCGGTCGATTATGCGTCGCCGAATACGGCCGGCACGCTCAGGTTTACTCCGGCACCAAATCTGTTCGGCACCGCGACGATCCGTGTCACGGTCGAGGACGCGGGACTTAACGGCACGCTGGTGGATTCTGGGACTACGGATAACGCGACGTTCTTCCGCGATATTACGATCACGGTCAACAACATTGCCGACCTGCCGACTTTGAATCAGCCCGCTAACTTGGTCTTCGTCGAAGGAGTCTCGAGCAACCTGATTCCCCTCAGTGGCATCAGCGATGGGGACTTGAATACTCAATCGCTGACGATCACCGCGACGAACGGTAACTCGCCGTTGTTCAACAGCAACAACATCCCGGTGCTGTTCACGCAGAGCCTGATCAATCCCGATGCCACGTTGCAGAACGCAACACTCGATCTCACGTCGGTTTTGCAGCCAGCGGCGTCGGGGACGGCGGTCATCACGGTGAATGTGACGGATGCCAATGGAACGACCACCAAGACGTTTAACCTTCAGGTCGCGAGCATTGCCGCCAACGACCCGCCGACGCTCAATGCGATTGTGGATGTCTCCCGATCCGAAGACACCACTTCGATTCCGATTACTTTGGCCGGCATTTCGGCCGGACCGAACGAATCGCAGAACCTGACGATCACCGTCACCAGCGATCAGCCGACGAAGATTCCGAGTCTGGGAGCGATCGCGTACACGCAAGGCTCGCCGACCGCTGCGTTTGATCTGTTGCCCGTGGCGAACGCCTTCGGTGATGTGAACATCACTGTCACCGTGACCGACGATAGTTCGATTGCGACTGATTCAACTCCGAAGAGTTTTTCCAAGACCTTCAAAGTCACTCTGACTCCCGTCAACGACGCGCCGACGCTTAACGCCAGCACGGGTTCGATCGCGGAGAACTCAGCCAATGGGACAGCCGTTCTGACCCTCGACTTCCAGGACATTGATACGCCGAATAACCAGCTTGGCTTCAGCATTGTGACGGGGAACACCGGCGGTGCGTTCTCCATCGACGGCAACGGAGTCTTGCGCGTCGCCAACAGCACGGCGTTGAACTTCGAGGCGACTCCGTCCTTCACGTTGAAGGTCAAAGTGAACGACAACAGCGCTGTGGCCCCAACGGGTCTCTCGTCGCTCACTCAGGACATCACCGTCAACCTGACGGATACCGCCGAAACGTTGTTGATCAATGTTGGTAATTGGGCTGGCACATCCGGTCTGACCTTGGTGCGGACGGGCGACCTTGGCGAAACACTACGTATTCGCAATTCCGGCAATAATCAGAACATCGCCGCCATTCCGGCTCAGGCATTCGCCAAAGTGACCAACGTCGTCGTCTTCGGCCGTGCCAACGTCCTGGATACGTTGACGCTGGATTACACAGGCGGAGACCCCGTGCCCGCTGGCGGATTGGTGTTCAACGCGGATTCCAACACCAGCGACACGCTGCGGTTTGTGAATGCCACGTTCAACCAACTCGAAACGGTCTTCAGCTCGGCGAACTCCGCGTCGATCAGCGATAGCGGTTCTCCGACGGGACCGATTCAGGTGGTCAACGTGGAGGTTCTGAAATTCGAGGCGAGCGTCAGTGCGACCTCGTCTTTGCGCTTCGTCTTCAATGAGACGGCAAACGTTGTCGCCTTCGCCGAGGACGGGCTGGCGACGAATGATCTCAGCAAATTCACGTCAAGCAGTGCACCGACAGTCATCTTCCCGACGCTGGCGAAGCTCTCGCTGGATGTCGGTCACGGCAACAACCGCGTCACGTTCACCTCGATTGAGGATCCGGACTCTGGGCCGGCAATCACGGTTCAGGGTGGCAGCGGCAACGATGAGTTCACGGCGGGGACTTCCTTTGCTCGTTCGCTGTTGTTGCTGGGTGGCGCCGGCAACGACACGCTCATCGGCGGTATCAATGCCGATACCCTGCAAGGGGAAGAGGGCAACGATGTGCTGACCGGCTTGCTCGGCAATGACAGCATCGATGGCGGTTCCGGTGCCACGGAATCGAATACGCTCGTCGAGACGGCCAATTTGGACATGTTCCTGGACGGCTCGAACATGATCGGCGGTCTGGGTAACGATTCGGTCTCGAACATTCAGTTCGCGAAGCTGACCGGCGGCGCGAGCGGCAACATGATCAGCACGGCCGGATTCAGTGGCCGTGCCACGATCGACGGAGCCGCTGGCAACGACACGATCACCGGCAGCGGAAATGGAGACTTGCTGACCGGTGGACTCGGCGACGATGGGATCACCGGCGGCGGCTTGGACACGCTGGTGGAATCCGGCAACGTCAACTTCGTGCTGACGGACACGAGCCTGACCGGATTGGGAACGGATGTCCTCAGCAACTTCGGCTTCGCGAGACTCATCGGTGGCACGTCCGCTAATACGTTGAATGCGGGTGGCTTCTCTGGTTCAGCCACGTTGCAAGGTGGAGCTGGCGACGACGTGTTGATCGGCGGGGCGGGCAGTGACTCGCTAATGGGCGAGGATGGCAATGACACGCTGACCGGCGGCGGCGGCAACAATACGCTCAGTGGCGGCGGACACTCCGCCACGACCACGTCGCTCGGAGACCAGGTTTTCGAGACCGGCGACTTCAACTTCACCGTGACCGCGACCCAAGTCAGCGGCAGCGATGGCAGCACCAGCACCTTCACGCAGATCGAATCAGTCAAGCTGGTTGGCGGAGAGGGTGACAACAGTCTGACCGTCAGTGGCTATACGGGGCCGACCTTCCTGTTTGGCGGAAACGGAAACGACACGCTGACCGGTGGAACCGGGAAAGATTCACTCGACGGCGGAGCCGGCAACGACCAACTCACCGGTGGATTGGGAGACGACACGTTCAACGGCGGGGCCAACACCGACACCATCGTGGAGCTGGGTGTGAGCAACTTGACGCTGACTCCCACCACCATGTCGGGCCGAGGCAACGACAAGCTCATCAGCGGCACCATTGAAGAGGCCAGCCTGACCGGCACTGCCGGTAACGACACAATCAACGGCTCGACCTTCACCGGAGCCATGATCATCCGAGGTCTGGCGGGACAGGACCGGCTGACGGGCGGAACGGGGAATGACCTGATTGACGGTGGCGACGAGACCGTTCTGGTCGCCGGCAAGCTCAAGGGTGACACGATCGTCGGCGGCAAAGGCAATGACACGATCTTCGGGGGTGCGGGAAATGACAACATTAACGGTGGTGACGGTCATGATGCCATCGACGGTCAAGCGGGCAACGACACCATCAGTGGTGACAACGGCGACGACACATTGATCGGCGGTATCGGCCGCGACTCGCTCACGGGTGGCAACTCATCAGAGAGCAGCACGAGCAATGACTTGCTGTATTCCGGCGACTTCCTCAGCGGCAACGTCAGCGATGGCGAGGCCGACACACTGATCAGCGGCACCGGAATCGACACCGTGATCGGCGAAGCGGGCGTGGACAACCTGAGCAATACGTCGAATCTGGCAAGCGAGATCGATGCGACGTTCTCATTCGATTACCTCACGATCTTCGACAAATTGCTGAACCCGTAAGGCGACTTGGCGAGCGGGGCGGTTGGAGCGCGAGCATGACCAAGCCGCATGAAACCTCCCGCGAAATCGAAAACTCAGAAAGTGCGGCATTGACCAAGCCCGGACGACTCGTCACTTTGACACCGCATTCCCGAGTGGAAGCGCACGCGGGCCAATATAAATTTGAAACTCACACCGAATACTCCGATTCTTCCGGTTGAACTTGCAACGCGGGATTCGACCATTGAACCGGTAATTCGCAATTGAGCGAGACGACGCTCAAAAGCGAAACCAACGACAGGATGCGTTGCGGAGGGTGAGGCCCTGCGGAGATTGCTCCTCGGCGGTGAAATCACCAGTCGTCAAAAAGTGCAATTTTTTATTTGACGAAACAGTAAACGCCATTCTGCGCGGTGAGCGCGGGAGGTCTGTTTCGTCATTGCCAAGCCAGTCAGTGGGTGCGGGCCAACGCCACCCCAGGCAGAACTTGGTCGTCGCGAGTGATCGTGACGATTCTGCCGGGGGATGAAGTTCAGTTGAGCCAACTTTAACGCAGCCCCTGGGCCAAGCCGTGACGCAGGACAGAGTCCCGCGCGCCACGCTAAGCCCCCAGCCCCTGTGATCGGGAGAAATTGCACATGTTGTTGACGTCCTGGATTCGCGCGTTGCGTCAGTCCTTTAGTCGCCGACGAGCCCTCAGCCGAGTTCGCCGCCACGTTGGAGCCACCAGCCCCGTCGCGCCCCGCAAACTTTGCGTGGCCGAAATCCTGGAAGAGCGGTCGCTGCTCTCCGCGTTGGTGTTCGACAGCACGACCTTCACCAGCACGGCCGCCACGCCGGGCGTGAACATCACCAACAGTACGCTCGATGCCAACAACGATGGTATCTCGGACTTCGACAACCTCGTGATCGCTTCGTCCGATCTCCCCATCAACGTGTCGGGTACCGGCATCGGCATCCGGATCAACCTGAGCAACCTGACCGGGTTGAACCACATCACGATTGAAAACGTGAACATCACGGGCGGCGCGGGATCTCAGGGAATCAGCGTCATCCTTAACAATGTCGCCATCCAGTCGTTAACCGTGGATCAAGCCACCGTCAACACGACGAACGCCAACGGGATCGATTTGAATCTCCAGAACATCGGAACTGTCGATGGTGCCGATGTGACGGTCAAAGACTCGATCGTGCGTTCGACTAATTCCACCGGCTTGCAAGTGACCTTGGGAAGCACCACGCAAAACACGCATCTGGCGGCTTTGACCATCGCCGATTCGACACTGGAAGGGGTCAGTGTCACCAGCACGGCCGGCGCGGCTTTCCAAACGCTCCTTGATCAGACATCGGTGAGGAACACCCGCGTGCAAGATGGGTCCGCTGTCCCGGTCGCGCGAAACATTACTTACAACCTGACGCGAACGACCGTGGGAGACTTACGGGTCGAGGAAAACCCGTTGCTCCGCGGGTTGACCGTTACGACCACCGACTCGCCGTTGCAGGCGGTGACGATTGCCGACAACACCAACATCAATGTCGGTGCTGCCGGAGCGACGACGGGTATCAGCCTGAGTGCCACGACGACCAACACCGCGTTCGGCACGGCGTCGCAGTCCGACGTCACGAACCTGGAAATTCGCAACAACACGATCAACGGTGTCGCCGCGAATGCCAATACGGTGAACGGCATCGCATTGACTCTGACCAACAGCAACCTGGGGAGCTACACCAACGACAACGCCGGAGCCACGATCACCGGCAATACGATCCAGAACTTGTCCAGCACCACCGGGACGGCGGTCGGACTGCAACTTACCGCGAGCGCGTCGGCGGCCTTCGTGGCCGCGAACGATGTCGCTGGGGTCGGCAATGATTTGCCGCTGCTGCTGGACTTCTTCAACGGCGACAACGCGACCGGAGTGCGCAGCACGGCGACCGGAGATTTGAACGGCATTCGCTCCAATAACCTGACGGACAACAACGGTCGTCAATTGGTTGTCAGCACGATGGCCAACACGACATTCCTGGGAGACGTCACGGGCAACACTTTTAACGGTGGCAGCGCGGGCAATCGTCGGGAAGGTGTTGTGATGTCGTTTACCGACCGACCGACGAACGCTGGATTTGATTCGTTCGACTTGCTGTTCGATTCCAACACGGTGAACGGCAGCCGTCGCGGAGGCGTGGACCTCTCGCTGGTCATCACGGCCGTGGGAGCCATGCAGATTCGCAATAACGTCATCACGGGCACGGAAGATGTGCTGGCGACCCCTGACGCGCTCTCCATCAGCCTGATCGGCGCGAACCTGCCTCAGCAGGCGACCAACGTGTTGCGAAAGTCCTTCATCGAGGACAACTTCATCGGCGTCACGGCTGCGGGTGTCGCCGGCCAGAATCTGGGCAACGGCATCTTTATCAACGCTCAGGAGCAGTCGGAGATTCAGGACTTACAAATCCGACGCAACACGATTAATAACAGTGGTGCCAACTCGATTTCGATCTTGCGCGAAGGCGAGGCACGATTTACCACCGTCGATCCGGAAGCCGATCAGAACCGATCGGTGACGATCGCGGACAATCAGGTGAATGTTAGTTCCAATAATGGCATTCGGATCGACGCCCGGAACGGCAGCACGGATTTGCTGGACTTTGAAGTCCGCGGCAACGTCATCCGCAACAATCAGCAGAACGGAGTGCAACTGATCGCGCAAGCGGACGCACGCCTGCTGGTGGACATCATCGACAACGACATCCAATTCAATGGTTCGGACGGAATTAATCTGAGTACCATCCAAAATGCGAGCTCGGACAAGCGGCAAATTGGCGGGACTTGGAACAAGAACACGATTTCGAACAACACTGGCAACGGGATCAACATTGTCGGCCGGCACGGCTTGTTTGACGAGGCGACGGGAACTCTTTCGCCGATCTACATCGGCCAGGAGGGAAACGACCCTGCGGACGGGCTGTCGCGCGGAAACGTCATCGAGAACAACGCCCAAATCGGAGTGCGCGTGAATGTCACGGGGGACAGCATCCTGGGAATCGCGAACAACCTGGTTCGCGGAAACCGAGGGGGCGGCTTGCAGATTACGGGGAACCAGGAGCAACTCGCCATCAAGGCGAACACGATCACCGACAATCAAGGGATCGGCTTGCATGTCACCAGCACCGGGACCATGGACTCCACGATTCGCGACAACTTGATCACGTCGCAGACGAACAGCGCAGGTGGCGTTGTCGGTGACGGAGTGCAAATCACTTCGGTCGGCGGCGTGATGAGTCTGTTGATGACCAATAACGACGTCAGTCGCAACGCCGGGCGTGGTATTGATGTGCTCAATGCCGGTTCGGCGTTGCAGTTGCAAATTGGCGATGGAACAGCCGAGGGGAGCAACTCGATCTTCAGCAACAGCCTGGAAGGGCTGTACGTCGTGAATAGCGCGGATGCCGGCCAGAGCCAGAACGTCGCGGCAAGTGTCACCATGAGTGCGAACGGAAGCCCTGGTTCCAGATCGAACATGATGTTGAATGTGGACCAGAATACGATCCAGAACAATGGTATCAACAGCGGGTTCTCAGCCTCCGGTTTCGTCTTACGCGTGGGTGCTGTTGGCAGCGACGGCAACGTAGTCAGTAACGTCGGCTCAGTGGGTCGCAGTACCGGAGATGCCACGCCAGGCCTTAACCCTTTTGCCGAGGGCCGAGTGAATGCGCGCGTCGAAAACAACACATTTGAGGGCAACTTCGGAAACGACTTCCACGTGGAACCCTTCTTATCGTCCGGTCCGGGTAGTACGGGCGGCCAATGGGATACCAACGGGTTTGATCCCGCAGGACTGCAGCGCGATCCGTTGTCCCGTTTGAACATGGTCTTCGAGGGAAACACCGGCAACGGCATCAATGTGCAAAATTTCGCGGGTTTCTCAAACAATGAACCGCAATGGAAATCGCGTAGCAGCGATCCTAACGTCGCGAATCCGCCGGGACCGTTTGGGAACACGTCGCGCGGTCGAAGTGTCACGAATTTGCGTGGTGGATTCGATCTCGCGACCGGCATCGACACAGAACCTCCGTTCTTGCCCGACCCGGGTTTTCGATTTTCCTACGAGGCGTTAGGCCCCACAACTTGGCAAGTCGAAGTGGGCTTTGACAGGTCGGGGAACAACAACACGTTCCCCTTCTTCAACCCAGGTGCCTCTGGCGCGAGCCAGAACAATTTTGATGACTCGGGTTTATGGCGCATCGTGGGCGCGGGAGCCTTCACGTTTCCCACTGTCGCTTCACCCAGCTTGCTGACGGCGGAGATCACGGTCACCGCCGATCCGTCTCCGATGCCAGTCAGCTCGATTCGAACCTCGTTTACCGAATTCGTCACGGGAGTCGATATCGCCGACTTCCAATTGCTCAACCACTCGATCGCCACGACGCTGACCAATTCCATTCCCGTTGGCTCAGGTTCCTTCGTGGTGACGGACGCCAGCGTGTTTCCAGCGATTACAGCCATGATGCCGTCTTTCGATATTCGCTTGGAGGGCGAGACACTGACAGTCACTAATGTCACGGGGAACACGTTGACGCTGTTGACTCCCACGACTGCGGTTCACAACGGATCGGCGACTCGTCCGCTGGAAGTGACGTTTGTCGTACCGTTGGTGGACGCCTTGAATGCGCCGCTCTCGGTAGTGCCGGATGCGAGCACTCAAGATCCGAACAATCCGCTGGCGTTCAAGAGCTACACCATTGACCTCAGCTTCCCAACCGCCACGGCCGGCAACTACGAACTGCGCGTACTGACGACCGATGCGGTCACAGTGGTGCGCGACGTGCTTCCTCAGGTCAACGGCCTGGGGAATCGGTTGACCCCGGTCGTCGATAACGACGGTGTCTTGCAGAATTACTCGGCGAGCCTGCGGTTCGATGTGGACAATGTGCAGCCTCTGGCCACCATCTCGCCGATCACGCCTGGTCTGCGAAACTCGGCGGCGGGGATCGTGACGGTCAACTTCAGCGAGGCGGTCAGCGGTGTTGATATCGCCGACTTCACGCTGACGCGCGACGGCACTCCAGTGAACCTAGGCAGCATCGCCGTCACACAAGTCAGCTCGTCGGAATACACGCTGAATCTCAATCAGGTCACCGGTGCGCCGGGTAACTACACCTTGACGCTGGTTTCCACGGACTTGGTTTCGCCGATCTTGGATACCGCTGGAAATCTGGTGACGAACGCCGCCGGAATCGCCTCGCAAGACACCTGGACCGTCGATACGACGCTGCCGGTGGGGGCCCCGGTGCTGGCGATTGATACGGGAGCGGTCACGTCGCCAAGCCACGTGCAAGTTGGAGCGGTACAGATCAACTTCAGTGAGGCCGTCACGGGCGTGAGTATCGACGACCTGAAGCTGACACGCACGGATGCCGACGGCACCGTGAACAACATTGCCCTGACCGGCCTCACGTTGTTCCAGAACACTCCCAGCCAATACGAGCTGGACCTGACGACCGTCACCGGAGTCGCGGGAACCTACACGTTGACGGTCAACGCGGTGAATTCCGGGATCTTCGATCTGGCGGGAAATGCGTTTGAAACAAGCTTCTCCAGGACGTTCGTCTTAGATCTCACCGCTCCAGTCGGTGATGTGGTCGATGTGGCACCGGATCCGCGGCAGGCTCCGGTTGATGCGCTCAACACGGTCTTCACGGAAGCGGTCAGCGGCTTGACGATCGGCCAATATGTGCTGGCGTTCGATGACGGCACGAGTGCGACGGGAGGCACGGTCAGCAACGCGACGAACGCGCCCACGATCGTCATCACCTCGAATGCTCATGGCTTGAACAACGGCACGCAGATCACACTCTACGGAGTGCAGGGCAACACGAACGCCAACGGTGTCTTCACAGCACGCAACGTGACTCTCAATACGTTTGAGCTGTTTGACGCCACAGGAGTGAATCCTGTACCGGGCAACGGCATCTACACCAGCGGCGGACGCTGGGCGCGCAACATCAGCCTCGGCGGTTCGACGCTGACCGCAGAGACCGCGACACGGTTCGTCGCCAACCTCGCGACGGTCACGAACAATCCGGGCACTTACATTGTGTCGCTGCTGGCGAACGCGGGTGCGGTCGACGCAGCGGGCAATGCGTTGCAGCCGGCGACCTCGGTGCTGGCGGACATCCCGCAGCAACTGCGGGACTCGCTGGGCAACGTGATGACCGCCGCTCCGGCGCAATTCAACGTGGCTGGCCAAGACATCTGGACCTACGGGCCGGACGTGGCTCCGACGGGGGCCATTACGCCGTTCAGCGCGCCCACAATCGGCACGAACGCCGGCATGGTCGAGGTCCGGTTCAGCGAGCCGTTGCAGCAAATCAGCGGAGCATCGCCGGTCAATGTGGCGGACTTCGAGTTGCGATTGAACGGCAGCCCGGTGTCGCTGACGGGTGTCACCATCACTCAAACCAGTGCGACGACCTTCCTGGTGGACCTGTCGTCGGTGACGAATGCCAACGGCAGTTACGATTTCCGGTTGGTGACGACAGACCTCGCGACGCCGATTCGCGACACGACGGGCAACTTGCTGGTCGCGTCGGTCTCTACGGGAATCGCCAGCCAAATCACTTGGACGAAGATCACCACCGACCCCTCCGTGACCAGCATCAAGGGGATCTTCCAAGGCTCGGCGGACTCGGTTAGCTTCGATACGGATCCACCGACACAAACGAAACTGCGCGCCGTACAGACGCTGACGATCAACTTTTCGACCCCCGTGACCTTCGTCAACGGACTCGGAGACGCCTCGCAATACTTCCGGCTGACGCGGCAAGCAGGTACGGGTACCGGCCCGGTTTTGCCGGTCTCGCTGGACGGTCTGCCAATCACGCAGATCACGACGTCGTCGTACCGCATTAACGTCAGCACGCTGACCGGTGCCGATGGCCGATACGCCTTGACGGTGTTGGCGGGCAACTTGATTCAGTCCACGTCTGCTAGCTTACCGCTGTTGAACTCGCGAACGATTTCCTGGACCAAGGATGGCACCATTCACGTCGTCCCGGACGATGCGAACAACGCGACGAATCCCAGCAAGAACGCCAATGCGGTCCTCACCGACGGCACGGACGCCACATCGCTGGGGAACGAAGTCGTCCGCACTTCGGCCGGCAAGGTGACTCTGCGAGCGGCCATCCAAGAGGCGAATGCTCTGGCGGGTGATGACTCGATCGAATTGGGAGTCGGCACTTACGTTCTGACGCTCGGCGGAGTCCCAGAAGATTCCGCGGTGTCGGGCGACCTGGACGTCCTTGGAAACCTGACGATCCGCGGAAAGGGAGTCGGTCAGACCATCATCGACGCCAGCGGTTTGCCAGCCGCCCAGCGCGACCGCATCTTCCAAGTCATGGCCGGAGCGACACTGACGTTGCAGGGGGTGACCCTGCTAGGCGGCAGCACTCCCAGCAGCCAAGACGGCGGAGCGATTCTGAACTCCGGCACGCTGATTCTGTCCGATGCTGTGATCGGCACGACGGATGCCACGCTCGTCGCGACCAAGGGAAACCGGTCGTTGGATGACGGCGGCGCGATTGCGAACGCCGGCACCGCAACGATCACGCGCACCACAATCGCCGGCAACACCGCGACAGCGACCGGCGGCGCGATTCGCAACACGGGCACGTTGAATCTCACCAACAGCACGCTGTCTGGCAACACTTCAACCGGCAACGGCGGCGGATTGATCAACGTCGCGGGTGCCAACGCAACGCTGGAAGGGGTGACGATCTCCGGCAACCGGTCCAACTCCGGTGCCGGCGGCGGTATTCGCAATGACGGCACGCTGCGACTGATCAACGATACGATCGCCAACAACCGCTCGCTGGCCGCACGAGGGGGCGCAGGGATTTCGCGCAACGGGGTCATCACTATTGGTAACACGATCGTCTCCGACAACCTGTTTACCAGCGGTGCGCTCAACGACCTGTCGGCCGGAACCTTCGTGTCACTGGGGGGCAACCTCATCCGCACGCCGGGTGCCGCCGTGGGTTTTGGAGCGCAGGATCAACTCAACGTCAATCCGGTGTTGCAAGCGTTGTCCAACAATGGCGGTCCCACGCAGACTCACGCGGTGTTGATTGGCAGCGCGGCGATTGATCGCGGACTGACTGCCAACGTCACCGCCGGCGTGACGACCGATCAACGCGGCGCGCCGCGACTTCTTGACGGTCCTACGGCCGTCTTCAATGCCGTCGACGTCGGTGCCATCGAGTTCGGTAACTTCTTCGTCAACACGACCACGGATACGCGCGACGTCAATCCGGGTAATGGTTTGGCGGAAGACGGTTTGGGGCTGACCTCGCTGCGTGCGGCGATCATGGAATCCAACGCGTTGGCCGGCGAAAGCGCGGTCCTCTTGGATGGTCAGGTCTATCAGCTCAATCGGCTGGCTCCTGATACGACGGCCCCCGTCGTGACCAGCATCACTGGTGTTCCCACCGCCCCGATCACGGGAACGGTTGGAGTGGTCACGATCACCTTCTCGGAGGACGTCGCCGGTTTCGATCTGACCGATTTGCAACTGACACGCACGGTCGGTGCCGTGGTGACCAACATCCCGCTGACCGCCCCGACCTTCACGCTGACGCAGGTCAGCCGCTCGGTCTACACGATCAATCTGACGAGCGTTACCGGAGTCAACGGACGCTACAACCTGACGGTCAATTCGGTGGCGTCCAACATCCGGGACAAAGACAACAACCTGCTGGCGAATCCCGCGACGGTCAACTGGGTGCGCGGCACGGACACGTTCGCTCCAACCGTCTCGATCAACCCGATCGTCAGCCAACCGGTGATCAACGCGGGTGTTGCCACGGTGATCTTCAGCGAGCGAGTCAACGGTGTCTCGATCAATAACTTCTCGCTGACACGCAACGGCGTCGCAGTATCGCTGGCGGGTGCGACTCTGACGAACACGCAGGATGCCAACTTCAACGGCCGCACGGTCGTGACTCTGAACCTGACGACCGTCTCGCAGCCGATCGGTAACTATGTGTTGACCGTCAACCCCATCCCGACCCCCGGAACGACCGTGACGATCCGAGACACGGCCAACAACAATCTGGCGGTCGGAGCCTCGCAAGCCTGGTCGAAAGTTGCCTTCGCGCAATTCGCGCCCCTCACGACTCCGAGCACGGCGGCAGTCACCGCGGTCACGTTGCAATTCAGCGAACCGGTCGCTGGTGTGCGACCAGAAGACTTCACGTTGACCTACGACGACGGCACTGGCTTGGGCTTCCAGCCGGTGACGATCACGAATCCGACCCTGGCCACTCTGGGTGCGGTTGTCGCGACTCCCGCGAACGGCAACGCCGCGACGCAGTGGACCTTCACGTTCACCAACAATGAGGCGGCTCGCGACGGGCTGTATCAGCTCAACTTCGACGGGCTGACCAACGGCAATGTGCTGGTCACCGCGACGGGCGCGGCCTTCACGCCGACCACGGCAGTGCTGCCATTCGAAGTCGGTGAAGACGCCGGTCTGTTCGGCGACTTGGATATCTTCGGCGGCGCGGCGGGCAGCATCCAAATCATCGGTGTCAGCAAAGATGTCACCGCGAATTCACTGGGCGTCACCGTTAATCCGTCGGTCATCGACGGCGGGTCGAACGATCGCTTGTTCGACTTGGCGGCGGCTTCCAACACCACGATCTCTGGCGTCGAAATGCGGAACGGCCGGGTTGTCTTCGAACGAAACGGCGGCGGACTCCGCAATCTCGGCACGCTGACAATCAACAACTCCGATTTGTTGAGCAGCTTCGCGGATGGCAACGGCGGCGGCATCAGCAACGGCGACAGCTTGAACGTCGGCACGCTGATTCTGAACGGCTCGGCCCTGCAATCGAACTCGGCCGGATCGGTCGCCAGCGGCTCGCAGTTCGGGCTCGGTGGAGCGATCTTCAACCAGAGCGGTTCGGTGACAATCACCGACAGCTTGCTCTCGTCGAACGCGGCCTTCGCCGACGGCGGCGTGATCTACAACGACAGCAACACGACGGCCGCAATCACCAGTTCGACGCTGTCGAGCAACTCGGCCGGCCGAGACGGCGGCGCGCTCTACAACGGCGATACTTCGGTGCTGACGATCAGCAGCACGACGCTGGCCAGCAACCGGGCGGATTCCAATAACGACGGCGACGGCGAAGGTGGCGCTCTCTTCACCGAAGCCTCAGCCACGCTGACTTTGAACTCCAGCATTCTGCGATCGAACAGCGCGCGTGCTGGCGGTGCGATGTACAACGACGACGCGAGCCTGACGCTCGACAGCAACCTCTTCGAACTGAACATCGCACGCGGCGGTTTGCCCGGCGCGTTGGGTATCGGCAGCGGTGTGGGTGGTGCGATCTTCAACTCGGTGGGTGGCACGCTGATTCTGACCGGTGGCCTGTTCACGACGAACTCGGCCAGCGACGACGGCGGTGCGATTCAAAACTTCGGCACCTTGGGAATCACGGGGACCGAGTTCCTGAACAACGCCGCCGGCACGGATACACGCTCCGGCGACACGGACGATGGTCGTGGCGGCGCGATCTTCAACGATGATGGCTCGGTGATCCTGACCAGCGTCGAGTTCAATCAGAACCAGTCGTTGGGTCAGGCGGGCGCGGTGTTTAATCAGGATGCGGGCTTCGTTTCGGTCGTGCTCTCGACGTTCACCGGCAACACGGCCGTGGGACATGCCGGAGCGGTCTACAACGACAACGTCGGACAAGTGCTCATCGACCGCAGCACCTTCTCCAGCAACGTCTCCTCGGCGGACGGCGGTGCCTTCTACAACAACTCGGAACTCAACAGCAGCCCGCAGTCACCGGCCAGCAGCCAGCTTGTCGGCAACATCAGCGCGGGCGTACTGTCGCTCACGCTGTTGGATGCCAGCCAGTTCCCGTCGCAAGGGGGCTTCCTGATTCAGATCGGCACCGAAATCCTGCTGGTCACGCGAGTGACGGGGAATAGCCTCCAAGTGGTGCGCGGAGTCAACGGCACCAATGCGGCCGCGCACAACAACACCGATCCGGTCGCGCTGGTCGATCATCCGGCGGCGGCAGCCGTCATCACCAGCAGCACGTTCTCGCAGAACCGCGCGAACAACGGCGGTGCGATCTTCAACCGAGGCTTCGGCAGCCTGAGCATTCAGAACAGCACGCTCTCGACAAACACCGCGACCCTGACGGGTGGCGGACTGGCGAACTTCGGCTCCGCCACGTTGCTGAACAATACAGTGCATCTCAACGACGCGACGTCGGGAGCCGGTATCGCCAGCAACAGCGACGACTCGACGCCGTTGGCGCAAGTCACTTTGAAGAACACGATCGTCTCCGGCGGTACGGCCTCCGCCGATCTGGGTGGCTTCAACGCGAACTTCACGGACGGCGGTCACAACTTGATCGAGGACATCGGTGCGATCACGACCTATGGCAGCGTCCTGACTCCGCTGAATGGCAATCTGCTCGGCCGCAACCCACAACTTGATGAACTGCAAGACAACGGCGGTCCGACATTCGCGCATGCCCTGTTGTTCGGCAGCGCGGCCCGCGACGCGGGTGACAACGCTGGCACGACAGTCGGCGATCAACGAGGCTTCACACGCATCTTCGACGGCGACGGCAACGGCATCGCCACGGTCGATATCGGGGCGTTCGAGTCCGGTTTCATCATCAACAGCTTCGCGGACACGGTCGATGAAAACATCAACGACGGCATCAACGCGGATCGCAACGGCGTCAGCACCCTGCGTGCGACCATCATGCAGGCCAACGCCCGGGTCGGCGAGGACACCATCATCCTCAGCCCCGGCACCTACAGCCTGACACTGAGTGGCCGCGAAGAGGACGCCGCCGCAACCGGCGACTTGGACATCACCGAGACGACGTTGAACATCATTGGTTCAGGCACCGACCAGACCTTCATCGACGGAGGCCAGGTCGACCGCATCTTCCAAGTCATGCCCGGCGTGACGCTGAATCTCTCGAACCTGACGCTGCTCAACGGCAACGCTTCGACGACCGACAACGGCGGCGCGATTCGCAACCAAGGAACGGTGTCGCTGCGAAACGTCCAGGTGCTGGATAGCTCGGCGGCGCGCGGCGGCGGACTCTTCAACGAAGCCACCGGAACGGCGACCGTCACCAACAGCCTGTTCCGAGGCAACACCGCCTATCTGCAAGGTGGAGCCCTCTTTAACAACGGCTCGCTTGAACTGACCGGCAGCAACATCGGTGTGGCAACACAGTTGGCGGCCAGCCTGACGAATAGCGCGGCCGCGACCACCGTCACGGTGGCCGATGTCAGCCAGTTCCCCACCGCGACTCCCTTCGTCATTCGCATCGACAGCGAAGAGATGCGCGTCACGGCCATCTCCGGGAATCAATTCACCGTAGTCCGCGCGGTCAACGGCGTGCTGGCGGCGCATGTCCAGAGTGCTCTGGTCTCACAAGGGAACTTCGCCAACGCGCACGGCGGCGGCCTGTATAACCTAGGCAACGCACTGGTCCAGCAGAACTTCTTCGTGGGGAACGTGGCCGGTTCGCGCGGCGGAGCGATCTACAACGGAGTTTCGGCAGCGGTCAATTCGGTCGATATTCGGCAATCCACGTTCGCTGACAACTTCGCCAGCTCACGCGGTGCGGCGATCTACAACGAAGACACACTGCTGATCACCAACAGCACGATCTCCAGCAACGATTCCGGCACCAACGCCGCGATCGCTAACACGCTGACCGGCAGCGTCGATATCAACAACAGCACGGTCGTGGATAACGTTGCCTTCCGCGGCGGCGGACTGGCGAATACGACGCTGGGCACCGTGACCGTCAAGAACACGATCCTGGCCAACAACCTTTCCACGGCGATCGCCGGAATCAAGGCACCGAACGCTCGCGGAACATTCACGACGGGCGGCAATAACTTCGTTGGTAACAACGCCGACAGCGCCGGCTTCGTCAACAACGTCCGCAGCGATCAGGTTGGTTCCTCGACCAGCCCGTTTGATCCGGTGATCGAGGGCTTGTCCGACAACGGCGGCCTGACGCTGACGCAAGCTCCCCGCACCGGCAGCCCGGCCATCGACGGGGGCAACAACACCGGTGCAGTGGACAAAGACACCGTCGATCAACGCGGAGCACCTCGCCCGACTAACGATGACAGCGACATCGGCTCGGTTGAGCGACAGGACATCCACCTCGTCTCGATCACCCCCAACGTGATGTTGCCGGAAGGAAACGCAGGATCGACGCCGTTTATGTTCACGCTGATCTTGAGTCAGGCCAGCGTTGAGGAAGTCCGCATCGGCTACACCCTGCAAGGAGACACCGCGTTCGCTGGCGAAGACTTTATCAATCAGAGCGGCACGGTGGTCTTCGCTCCCGGCACGCTGATTCAAACGATCGTCGTCAACGTGAACGGCGACACGTCGGTCGAACAGAACGAGCAGTTCTTCGTCAACCTGATCAACCCGGTCAACGTGACGCTGGACGTCACGCGAGCCATCGGCACAATCCTGACGGACGACACTGGCTTCCGCATCAACGACGTCAACAGTGTCGAGTCAGACTCCGGCACGCAGACCTACACCTTCACTGTGGAAGTGGTCGGTGCACTGCTGACAACGAACGCCAGCGTGAACTACATCGTCAGCTCCGCCAGCGGCGCGCTGACGTCAGCGGTGAGCACGGGTGCGACGACGGTCAACGTCAATAACCCCAATGCGTTCCCAACCTCCGGCGCGTTCACGATTCAGATTGATTCGGAAACACTCTCGGTGAGCAGCGTCACGGGGAACGTCCTGAATCTCGCCGCACCGGCCACTGCGTCTCATAACGCGGGTGTCGCAGTGACGCTGGTCGGATCTAGTACTGCCGCCGCCAACGTTCTCGTGGGTGATTCCACCGTCACGGTGGCGAACGCTGCTAGCTTCCCCAGCGCGGGTGGTTTCGCCATCCAGATCGACAACGAGTTCATGCAGGTGACCAATGTGGATGTCGGCACCGGCGTGCTGACGGTCACACGCGGCATCAACGGCAGCGTGGCCGCGACGCACGCACTGGGTGCCGCCGTGACGCTCGTCCGCACCAACGCTGCGACTGAGGGCATGGGGGGGGACTTCACCGGAACGAGCGGTACGTTCAACTTCACCGCCGGAGCGACCAACCCGGCTCCGCAAAGCTTCACTGTCACGGTCAACAGCGATCTGAACACCGAAGCCAACGAGAACTTCTTCGTGCATCTGACCGGCAGCACGCTGCCGTTCGAGTTCGGTAAGAGCATCGGCATCGGCACGATCTTCAACGACGACCTGGGCTTCAATGTCTCCAACAACCTCCTTGATGGTGGCGAGAATGAAGCTGACCCCCCAGCCACCACGACGATGCAGTTCAACGTCAGTCCGCGACACCAAGTCTACACCAGCGTCGGA
>VGZH01000012.1 GCA_016872645.1 Planctomycetota bacterium
CAGCCTATCGCACCAGTCGCCGAAACGCATCTTGCTGGCGGGGGCATTCGAGGAACGACTCGGCGTTGCCGCTCTCGATCGCTTGGCGGAGGATCGCGAAGACCTCGCGAGCCGCTGCCGTCGTCTGCTCCAACTCCGCCGCTCCTTGAGCCGCGTTGAGGTAGAAGCTCGCGTAGCCGTGACAGCCACGCTTGGCCATCTCCTGAATGAATAACGTTGCCAGAACCGGTTTCAGATCGGGCGACGCCGAGGCGAACTCCAAATGCGGATGCACGGCCAATCCGGAGCATTTCACCTCAAGCCCAGTCTCTCTCGCGACGGCATCGAGTCGCGATTGCAGTTCATGACCGAATGACCAGAGTCCCTCCGATATGTTTCGACGTCGCAGTTCACGGATCGTCGTCAGCGAGGCGGCCATGCCGATCGGATCGGACCAGTAGGTGCTGGAGATGAACATCCTCGCCGCCGGCTCCATCACGCTGCGCCGCCCGACGACCGCTCCCATCGGATAACCGTTCGATATCGATTTCGCGAAGACCGCCATGTCTGGCGTCACGCCGACGTACCCTTGAGCCCCCTGCATCCCGAAGCGAAATCCCGACGAGACCTCATCAAAGATCAACACGGCCCCATGTTCCCGCGCCAGCTTTGCGACTCCCGCGAGGTATCCGTCCGTCGGCTTTTCAGACCGCAACGGCTCCATGATGACCGCCGCGACTTCCCCTTTGTGATCGTCAAGCATCTGCCCCAACGCCGTGAGATCACCAAACGGAAACGGAAGAGCCGTTCCGGCCAACGCCTTGGGCACGCCGATCGGTTCAATTCCGGGGAACAAGTGCGAATTCAAACTCTCTTCGGCCACAAGATTCGCCGCGAGATACCAGTCGTGCCAGCCGTGATAGCCGCAGAAAAGCACCTTGTCTCGACCAGTCGCTCCCCGAGCGATTCGAACCGCGATCGCGCACGCCTCGCCGCCACACTTGGCATAGCGAACCATCTCGGCACACGGAATCGTGCGACAGAATTCCTCGGCCAGTTCGACTTCAAGTTCGCTGCTGATCGACGTCGCGACCCCCTTGCCGATCTGTTCGCGCACCGCGTCGTCTACAACTGGATCGCAGTAACCGAGAATGATCGCCCCAATGCCACTGACCCAGTCGATGTACTCGTTCCCATCGACATCCCAAAAGCGTGCGCCCTTCGCTCGCGCGGCATACACTGGCGACACGCCATAGGCATACTTCGTCGGCCGACGGCTGAGCAACTGCGTCCCGCCAGGAATGAGTTCGTTGGCTCGACGATACAGTTCGTAGGATTTTTCGACGCGGTGCATGACAGGCCTTTTGGAATGCGGTGTGTCAGCGCCGCTTTGGATGGTTTTATTTTCACGGCAAAACCCACGGGAAATTCAAAGCGGTGCTGACACACCGCAGTTCCAAGGACGTTACTTGGGCGTCATTGACGGACTGCTGATCGAATCGCGGAGACAAAAGCCACCGTCCACGACTAGCGAGGTGCCGGTGATGTAGTCAGCGTCGTCGGAACACAAGAACGTTGCTGCTCGGCCGATGTCGGACGGTGTGCCGATGCGGCCCCACGGGAGTTTTGCTCCTTCTTCTGCGATCATCGCGTCGCCGAAGGTTTCGTGTTCGCCGGGGGTGTCGATCCAGCCGGGTTCGATGACGTTGACGTTGATCCGGTGTCGGATCAGTTCGGCGGCCATCGTGAAGGCCATGTGATTCAAACCCGCCTTGGCCGCGTTGTAGGCGACAGCACGAGCGTAGGGCCGTCGTGAATGGACGCTTGAAATGAACAGGATTTTCCCACCGCCTCCGCGTTCAACCATGTGACGCGAGACGAACTGGCTCATGTGGAACCCGGCGGTCAGTGTGCCTCGCAGCGTCTTGTCGAAGACCTCCGGGTCGTAATCGAGAAAATCACCGCGCCGCGAGTACGCGGGGTTGCTGACCAGGATGTCGATCCGGCCGAATGCCGCGAGCGTCCGTTGCACGATGTTCTCGCACGAGGAACGCTCGAACGCATCGCCGTCGACGAGTAAGCCGCGGCGGCCGAGCGATTCGATTTCAGCGATCAGCGATGCAGTGTTGACATTTGGCTGCCGATCATTGATTGCAACGTCGGCCCCGGCGCGGGCCAGTTCCAACGCACAGCCTCGTCCGATCCCGCGAGCGGCTCCGGTAACGAGAGCGGTGCGACCGGACAGTTTGAGAGTATGCGACGCAATTGGCTGGGCAGGTTGAGGCATGGTAACACCAAACTAACCCACGCAGTCTGCGAGCGAAAGGCGAGCCGCATCATTGGCACAAACCTGCGCTCCGCGCTCACTCACAGCGGAAGCCGGAGTCCGTCGTAGGCCAACTCGACGCCAGCAGGCAAGCGAGCATTTGTGGCGTCGTAGTCGAGCTTGTGGGACACATGCGTGAAGAACGCTTGGCGCGGACGGAGCCGTTCCACGACCTTCAAACTTTGAGCGATGCTGAAGTGTGTCGGATGCGGATTGTCTTGCAGGGCGTCGAGGATCAGCACGTCCAGCCCTTCCAGCAGCGGCCAACTTTCCTCAGGGATGTGGCTGACGTCGGTGCAGAAAGCGACGTCATTGATTCGATAGCCGAGGATCGGCAACTGCCCGTGCAGCAAGCGGATCGGCTGCACTCGCTGGCCGAGCACGTCGAAGGCCTCGAGGCCAATCCGCACAAACTCCAATTTCGGAATCGCCCCCGGATGCAGGACTTGGGATGGAGTCTCGAAGGCGTAACCGAACGACGCGCGAAGCTGTCGCTCGACCCGCTCTTCGCAAAACAGCGGAATCGGCCGCGACAACTTCCAACCGCTGGTCCGCAGATCGTCGAGCCCAAAAATGTGATCGGCATGCGCGTGCGTGAACACGGCCGCTTCAATTAAACGGACTCGCTCACGCACCAATTGCAGCCGCAGTTCGGGGGGAGTGTCGATGACGAACACGCCGCGCGGAGTGTTGATCGCGACACCGGTGCGCGTGCGATGATTCTTCGGATTAGTCGATGTGCAGACCGCGCAATCGCAGCCGATCATCGGCACACCGACGCTGGTACCGGTGCCAAGCAGGATCAGTTCGCCGCGAGATGAGTCAGGTTCAGGCATGGATCATGGGACGGTAGGTCAAGGCGGACTCAGCAACTTCCGCAAGCGCTGCAGATCGGCCTGCAAGCGCTCGATCGGTTGAGCGGCAAAATCACGCGGGCTACGAAGCCCAGGCTGGAAGTTCAACGTTTCATTCATCGAGTCGAGCACAGCCTGAATCTGGCGGTCCTGTTCTGGGTCTGTTTGCGTGCTGGCGACGATCGCGTGTTGCAGCGCGTTCAAGCTCAGAAAGAGTTGCGTGGCCGAATCCCAATCGCGATTCACAAGGTTTAGGCCATCATCGGTCACGAAGGCGAGTCGCATCGCCGCGAGCGATTTCGCGGAGAGCACGTCCTTGGCTGCATCGTTGCGGTTGAATCGTTCAGCTGCCGAACGAAGTCCCTGCGCGATGGCGATGGCTTCGCGCGAGATCGCATCGGCTGGCAAGACTGGAGACTCAAACCGTGACCGCAGCTTCGTCAATTCGGATTGCGGGATTGAGTTCTCTGAACCGACGACTCGCCGAGCGAGCGGATCGAGCATCGCATACGGCCATGCGTTCCAGGCGAACGAACCTCGCGGGCGTTTCGCCGCGTCTTTCGACTGCCACCAGCTTGCGGATCGCAAATCGTGATGGCAGGCGAAGCAGTTCCATTCGGCAAGTTCTGGCCACCTGGCGGGAGTCACTTTCGCCAGCTCCGCACGCTGGCTGAGCAATTCCAAAGAACGCTGTGCCGCGACCGTCTGGCCGACAGTCCACAGCTTGGCCTCGAAGACAGATCCTTTCTCGACGGCCGGATGCCGTTTCGCATCGACTTCGGCAGGCCAATGCTTAGGCCAGTTGGCGTGGAACGTGGAGAGTTCAAAAAACAGACGCGGGTGTCCGGCGGCGATCAAATCGTGATTGACGTCTCGGCCGGGGCCGCCGACATGGCAATCGGCACAGGCATTGGCTCGCGTCAGTACGTCGGTCAGGTCGCGATAACCTCGACGCTGTTTATCCGCCGCAGATCGCAGCTTCCAGTCGCTGCGGACATGCTCAGTCAGCCAGCGCTCTGCGGGACCGTGGCATTGCTCGCAATCGACACCGGCGAGCGGAGTGCGACCGGAAATTGAAGTCAGCTTGGACTCAACGCTGGTTGCTGGCGAGTGGCAGTTCAAACAGACGGCAGACTCATGTGCCGGCTTCGGCAGGTTGAGCAGTGCGGCCATTTGTCGCGAGAGATCGTTTTCCAGGACCGAGTAGGCTCGGGAATGTGGGTCGCGCGCGGACCAGATCGGGAACTCAGAGCCAACGAATTTGTGGCCGGCGAGTCCGCCGTGACAGGCGGCAGTCGCACAGGAGGCGCTCCCGACGAGTTTGGGTGGCGCGTCTTCGGCAACGGTGTCATCGGCGCTGAGGCAGACGACAATGCAGAGTGCCGATTGCAGAGTGCAAAGTGCAAAGTGAGTGGCACGCGCGGCCATCACTCTCACATTGTTCATTTTGCATTCTGCACTCTGCACTTTGCATTTCCTCTCACCGCACAAACGGGCCGTCCCACTTGTTCTTGGAGCGGTCGTGATAAACGTGGCACTCAATGCACAACGTCCGAGCGCCGCGGTTTACGTTTGAGAGCAGGTCTTTCAACGATTCGTTTGGCGGTGCCTGTGGCGATTCCGATTTAGGAACGCTGTCGGCTTTGATTCCGTCGAGCCATTCGGCGGGGCGGTGAGCGTGACAGGCTCGACAAATGTCGATCGAAGGGATCAGCACGTCGCCGGTGTTTTTGCTTTGAGCCACATCGGCGTGGCAGACCGTGCAACTCAGCAGGCGATGTGGTTCGTGATGGAATTTGCTGTGCAGCAGCCAGCGCGACGGGATGTTCGTCGGGACAATCTTCCAATCTGCGATCGCAGTCGGAGATTTGTCGGCGACTGGTTCAACTTCGTGGCAGTAACGACAGCCGCCGGTGGCTTCGTAGCCGAATTGGCTGTGTCGATGCTGCTGAGCAATCTGCTCGGCCTTGGTAACGTCATCGAGAACGGCCTTGGCTTGATCCTTGGAGAGTCTCTGGAAGTCGCGATGGCCGGGGAGCGGGCGCGACGGCTCATCGCTCGGGAGTCCGACTTCCGACTTCCGACTTCCGAATTCCCTCAGCGTGTAGGTCTCTGTGAGGAATCCGCGGACGATGTCCGGCGTCTGGTGCGGTACGGCTTGGCCGGGGAAGCGTTCGTGGTCGAAGAGCAGCGGATGGCATTCACGACAGTGTCGCTCGAACGAGATCGGCTTGAGGAATCGCCCTTCCTGGTCCGGTTCGTGGCAAACTTCGCAGCTGCGAGACAGGTCTGTTAACTTGCGGTCCTTGCCGATCAGCCCGTGAATAAGTTTTCCATTCGCGTCGTATTCCGCCTTGAGATGCGCGGCGTGGTTGAAGCGAATGCGGCCTCGGTCCTGCCACCGCGAAGCCGCGTCACCGGGACGTTTGAAGTTCTCGATCGCGAGATTGACTCCGTGCTTGGCGTTTGGAGGCTCCGACGCCGCGTCCTTCAGCAGCGTCTTCAGTCGAAACTCGGGATGACCTTCGCGTTCATCGAATCGAATGACACGCTTTGCGAAGACCTCGCTCACGCCGTGAGTCGTTTTCAATTCGGTGTGACAGGCGATGCAGTGGCGACTGCTGGGCCTGGTGAGCATGTCGGTCCCTTCGTGCTCCTGATGGCAGGCCGCGCACGAGATGTCCTTGTGAGCCGGAATCTGATTGGCGTGATGCTCGGCGACACGGTGGCAGGTCTCGCATTTCTTGTTGTCGATCGAATGGGCGTCGTCAGAGAACGCGACCAGTCGTTGCAGCGGAGTCCACGTCGTATGACAGCGCCAACATTCGTTCTCGATCAACCGATGCGGCGTGGTCACGTCACCGGCCTGATAGATCTGATTCTCCCCCTGCGAATGCTGGAGCATCAACCACATCAGCGAGCCGACGCCTGACCACAACGCCAGCCACCACGCCGCGCGACGCTGGCGGTTCGGCTGCCGATGCACGTTGATGTCCACGCGACTGGAAAGCTCGCGGCTGGAACGCAGCATCTTCATCTCCCAAACGGAACCACGCGCAGTGACACGATGACGTGCGCGACAAACAAAACAAGCAACGCAATCGACGGTGGAATGTGCAGGATCAGCCACCAGTGCAGCCAGCGATGTAACCGCAACTGGGTGTTGAACTGCCGTCGCTCCTCGCAGAGGTCTTCGAGTTCTTGCAGCGAGTCGTGCAGTTCGGCCGGCAGATCAGATCGCAGTTGTGCGAAGATTCGCCGAGCGGAGATGTTGTCGTCCAACCGATGCTGCGGCGATCGGCCGTTGTTCAAGAAAGGTCGCACGACGCGAATATGAAAGTCACGGAACTTTGCCAACAGCGCGGGAGGCGTCGGCGCAGCGATCTTCGGTGGAGTGGCGGCGACAGGTTTCTCTGCGGTGGGCTTCACCATCGGCGCTGGCTTTTTGACCGCTGGCTTTTCGGCGGCGGGCGCTGCTGCCGTGGTTGGTTTTTCGGCTGTGAGTGGCTTGTGCGTGTCGGTCGCCGAGTCCGCTCCTGAACCCTTCGCAACCGCGAGTTTGGCCTGCATTTGTTGCAACGGAGACAGCTTCATTTCGGGAGTTGCCGCTGGTGCAACCTCGGCAGCCGGTGCGGCCTCGCTGGGCGTTGGAGCGGACTTAGCAGCCATCTTGGCTCGCATCTGTTCGAGCGGAGACAACTTCTTCTCTTCGAGAGGAGCGGCAGGAGGGGCTTCGACAGAAGAAGTCGGACTTGAAGCCTCTGCATTCGGCTGTGCGGCTGATTTCGCGGCGGCTTTCGCACGCATTTGTTCGAGGGGCGAAAGCTTCTTTTCCGGCTCGGCCGCAGCGGAAGAAGTTGGATTCGCAGTCGTCGGCGCGGGAGCTTCACCACCTGCGGCTTTGGCAGCGGCTTTTTCACGCATCAGTTCGAGTGGGCTTTTCGGCTTCGTCGCAACGGGCGAATCTGGGACTGTGTCGGGTTCCGAGCCCTCAGCCGGTTTTTGGCCACCCTCTGCCGAGGGAAGAGGGGTGGTGTTCGGGAGAGTGGGTTTTGTGGCGATGATTTCGGCAGGAGCATGGGCTGCTGGTTTCTTGGCGTCTGCTTCGGGGAGCGGGACGTTGGCGTAAACCTTTGCCAACTCCTTCGGGAAGTCGGACTCACGTTTCAGCACGCGTTGCTGTTTAAGGACTTCCTTGGCGAACGGCTTGATTGGTTCGAAGTCGATGTCGAGCGCTCCGGCTTGCTTGGCGACCAGTTGATCCGCGCGGAATCGCATCGTTTGTGACAAGAATGGAATCTGAGCAACCATCGTTTCCAACGGCACACGCATCGTCAGCAATCGCGGGATGACTTGTTGCAGCGCGACTCCCGCGAAACCGGTCGCGACCACCAGTCCGAACGCGACCCACAGCAGATTCTCCAGCACGCCTCCCCAGTGAAAGCCGGCGTGAAACAGAATCAGCACGAAGCCCAGCGTCCCCAACCACAAATGCCCACGCAACCAAAACTGAGCCGAACCGACTCGCCAAGTTGGTAGCCGTTTGCGTACGGCCAGCAGCGCGGCGAAGATCATCAACAGCGAACCGGCGATGCCAAGAATCAAACCAAGGACACTTCCGCCCGTCGGGCCGTGAATCGACCGCTTGTCGATCGCCCAATAAGCCGATGCCGCGACCGACAGCACGAGTGTGCTTCCAAAAATCCAGGGCTTGTGCGTCCGGTCAATCAGCAACTTCTCGCCTCCCGCTCAGAAAGAAATCTTGGGCGTGGACACGCATCGCGGCATCATGCGGGCAAGCATAAACGCACGAGGGTGACTGACTGGGTAACGAACTGCACAAGTCGCAGACGACTGCTTGCTCGGTGATCGACTTGATTTCCGATTCGGTTCCGAGTGCTTCGCGAGCCTGTGCGCTCAGTTCGACCGGCTTGGTCAGCGGATTCATCTGGATCGAGCCGTAGGGGCATTGATCAGCGCACATGCCGCAGCCGATGCACCAATTCTCGATAACGATTTCTCCCTTGTCTCCTCGATGGATCGCGCCGACCGGACAACCAATCATGCAGACCGGGTCAAGACACGACCGACATGAGATCGGCACAAGATAATTTTCAAATCGCGGTCCATCGAGGAACAGCCGTGTGCGGCCATCGTCGTGAGCGGCCACGCACGCCTCGACGCACTGGTTGCAGCGCGTACAGCGGTTCAGGTCGATCAGCATCAGCTTTTGACCTTGGATCAATCCCAACTGTTCGAACTCCGGCGACTGCGTTGAGAAAAACAACCAGGCATCGGTCTTCGTCTGCTCGACCGATCGCTGTTTGCGCTGAGCGATCACGGCCTCGACTTTCGCCTTCAGCTTCGGCGACGCAGCGACCAGGTCTTGGAATGCGGATTTGCTGATCTTCACCAATTCGACGCGCGATGGAACGGCTCCGGTGCGCGAGTCGGGGACTCGCTGATTGGCTCCGCCATCGGGATGATCGTAGGCGTAGACCGTCGCACTGCGCGGTTCGTTGGCGATGACTCCTATCTCACCGAAGTAGTCGCCAAGGCCCAGATAACTGAGTGTCCGCCGAGGCCCGGCGCTCACCGCGCGGCGCGGCATGTTGGCAAAGACTAGTTCAAGCAGCAGCCGATGGAACGTGCGTGACTCCAAATCCGACCACTTTTTCGGATCGTCTGGGAAATCGTTCATTGCCAAGGTGATGGCGACACTGTCCACCGCCATCGCCACATCGGTTGTCGTCTTGCCGAACTGGGTGTGCAACTCCCCGTTGCAAATCAGCTCATTCAATCCGGCGATCAACGTCGCTTGATCCGCCTCACTGGCGGACTTCGTGGCGACGATCCGATCAGCCGCCTCTCGGACGGGTGATGAAAGAGCCGTAGCGACCTTTGATGCCAGTGCCGATGTTTTTGTGTCACTGATTTCTGCCGCAAGACCGGTCCACTGTGCCGCGGAAAACTCTGACGCACGAGCCTGCGTCCAGGCGTTGGCGACGACTTTCACCAAGCCGCCGCGAATGACGTAGAACGCATCCGAAGAATCGAACTGCTCGAAGATGATCCCGCCGGTCGGGACTTCGATCAGTTCGATCGCCTCGCGAAGTTTGGCGAATTCCGAGTCGCTCAGATTCTCGAAGATCGACAGCCGGCGGACGTGGTTTTCCAGGACTCGCTGCCTGTAGATCACATCCATCTGTTCCTTGTACGCTGGGTCGCTGTGCAGCATGTCGAGGACATTGCGGAGCATCTCCAGCATGTAGCACTCTTCGTCGGCCGCGACCGTCGCCGAGCGTGGCGCGCGGTTGATGCAGCTCATCTCGCCGAATAGGTCCCCCTCGTGCAGTGGAGCCATCTTGGTCGCCGCATTGACGTCGGCCCCGTCGATGGCAATCCACTTGGGCAGCTTGCGAGTCAATCTCCGTCCGGTCAGCCAGCGTGCCGCTCGCTGCCACAACGAACGGCGAGCCGCGTTGCCTTCCAGATTGACCAGCAGATGCGCGGTCGCCCGCTGCCGTAGCGAGACATTCGTCTTGCTCTCCGGGCGGTCCAACTCTTCGGCTTTGGGCCGCAACTGTTGAACCTCGCGGAGATATTCGTTTTCGAGTTTCGAGAGATCGTTCGCTGTCATCCGAGCATACTGCGGATGCAATTCCTCGCGTGAGCGTCCCGCCGCTCGATCCTCCAGTTCCTTGCGGATGCCCTTGATCTGGACTTCACGCAGTCTGAGCACGTCGCGCGTCGTCAGAATTGTGAACGCCGTCGCGCCGGCGGCGCCCTGTTCGCAGAGCACACGGCCGGGATGGCACTTTCGCAGCAGCGTTGAACCGGGGAACTTCTCGAACGACGGCGCTTTCTTGAGCGACTCGAAGATCGACAAGACTCCCAGTTCTTTGGCTGTGAGCAATTCATCTTCCGGGCCGATGGCAGCGGCAATCTGTTCGAATTCGGCCGGAATGTTGGTAACGATCTTCGCCATTGCGGGTTCTACGTCCTGCGAACGGTGGCAACCAGGAAGTGACGGAAGAAAGGTATTCTGGTGCAGCATTCATGTGAAGCAACGAGAACGACCGAGTTTAACACTCGCTGAAAAACGCAAGAAAAAACTCTCGACCCCGTGCAACACGAAGTCGAGAGTCGGTAGCCACGTTCGCCAGAACGTGGGTGTCGCGACGGATCGCCCATGCTCTGGCGAGCGTGGCGACGGTCTTGAAACCGCTTGGGTGAGTCCGCCTAAATCATGTTGATGACGCGTTCCGCCAGCCCCTTCTCGCCGAGGACGATGTTGAGCTTGCCGGTCGATGCGATCTTCTCCAGGACTTCCAGCTCACGCAGACGCATGAGCGTCGGGTTGTCCTGAAGCAACTTCGCGGTGTTCGACTGGCTGCGGATCGCGGCCGTCTCTTCGCGACGCACGATGAGGTTGGCCTCGGCCGCCTTCTTGGCTTCCGTGACCTTGTTCATCAGATCTTTCATGTCGCCCGGCAGAATCACGTCGCGGATTCCGAACGAGACAACTTCCAGACCCAACTGTGCGGCTCGCGGACGGACGAGCTGCTCCAGCTCGCGCACGACCGATTCCTTGTCGGCCAGGAACGGGTCGAGTTCGCGCGTGCCGAGGATCGCTCGCAACGCCAACTGAGCCTCGCGGTACAGAGCCTGACGGAAGTCGTCGGCCACGCCCAGCGCCTGCCGCACGTCCGTGACGCGAAACGTCACAACGCCGTTCAGACGCAGCGTCACCTTGTCCGCCGTCATGATCTCCTGACCGCTGACATCCAGCATCGTCTCGCGAACGTCCACCGGGACCAGCTTGATCGTCGCGATGTTCTTCCAGAACGCATAACGCCCCGGCGACAACACCGCCACGATCTCGCCATCCTGAAACAACACACCCTGCTGACCCGCCTCAACGCTCAGCACGTCGAGAGCCTGGCCCACCAGCGTGGACTTCAAGATGACCGGCAAGTCCGCGTGCTCGAACCGCACCCGCCGCGCGTCGATCACCTCGACCCGCACGTCGCGGAACTTCGTCCAATACGCGAACTGCCCCGGCGGCAACACATGGCTGAACCGCCCATCAACCCACACCAGCCCGCGCTGGTAGTCCTTCAGGTCAACGACAACAGCTCGCCCGTCGAGCGCCCCCGACTTCACGATCACATCCAGCTTCTCATGCGTCAGCCACGGAGCCCGCTGCGACACAACATCGACGGTCACTCGACCGAGCGGATCGAAGAAGCGATGCGTCCCCTCGCCGAGCAGCCCGACGAACTCCCCTCGCCGGAACAACAGCCCGACCTCAAAGCTGCGAATGAAGATCTTCTTGAACATGATGCCTCTCCTTTGGAGTGCGGTGTGTCAGCACCGCTTTCTCGTTTCTTTCTTTGGATTTCTCCAAACTTTTCAACCACCTCGAACAACCCAAAAACAATCCCAAGCGGCGATGACCCGCCGCACTCGAAATTTCAAACACCCTCGGGCGGCGAACCGCGCGACTGTCACAGACGATCTCGGCGGGAGGACGTTTTGAAAGGGCGCGCTGACTCGGACCCCGACCATGCTGGCGTCGCGTTCGTGTTTTCGTGGAGCACGAGTTCCTCGTGCTCTCGTTCAGACACGATCAATTCGTGCCCCACGGATTCGCGACGCGACACACGGCCGTTCGCCGAGCCTCACGCCAAATCAATATCGTCCCCTCAAAGCCCCGATCGCTGCTGCTGGTCTCATCGTCATGGCACTTCGTGACCCAGATTTCTCTGCGATCACGTCGCGCCTCAGATTGCGAGTCACGGAATGACTCGCCGACGAAACCAGCCGACAACCGTCCGGCCGCCTCCCTTGGGTTTTCTGGTAAACGCTTTACAGGCGTTTGGCCGTGTGGACGGGATTCGAACCCGCAACTTTCAGGTTAAGGGCCTGATGCTCTCCAATGAGCTACCCATCGATGCCGCTCCGTTATTAATCCAGTTAGGAACACGTCACGCTGACCGACCTCTCGGAGCCAACGCGCCCCTGGCCGGGCGTCATCAACACGCTGCCTACTCGTGGCCGACGCAGCTTGCGTCGGCTGCGGATGCTGGCAGCATCCGCCACGAAAAAAGATGCCGGTGAGAGTCGAACTCACTCAGTGCTGCTTTGCAGGCAGCCGCCAAACCGTTTGACATCGGCGTCGGTGCATTTTCGATTTTTGATTGCTCAATCACACTAAATCGAAAATCATCAATCAAAAATTCCAAAGGCGTCCTCGCCAGGAATCGAACCTGGTCCGCGACCTTCGCAGAGTCGCGTGCATCCGCCACACCCCAAGGACACATGAGTCGAGAGTCATGCAGCCTGCATCTGTCATAGCTCTCGTCTCTCAGCTCTCGACTGCATTGCCCCACCGAGGAGTCGAACCTCGTCCGACAGTTTCGAAGACCGTCATGCGTCCCTCACACTCGCAGGGCCCTGCCGAGGAATCGAACCCCGTTCCGCTGTTTACAGGACAGCCATGTCATGCAATTCATTGATCGTCGGTCAGATGTTGTCGGTCGTAGCCTCGGCGGCGAACGGTCGTCGTCGTGATGAATTCGTCTTGCTCGCTCAGCGACACCGGTTCAACCGTGCCGAGCGGCACCGAGGCAACCATCATCGAGTTCACGACTCGGCGTTTGTCATCGCACGGATTGACGATCGTCGCCGTGTGCAACACGCCTTGCCATGTCGTCCCGTCCTTTGACAACGCCGCCGAACTGTTGTTGATCAACAGCACCTGAGCGGCCTCGTTCGAGAACGCTTCCACGCGAGTCGCATACGGCCTGAGCAACTCTGCTCCAGGGCCGAACATCGGATTGTGTTGTTCGAGGAACTCATTCGGCGTGAGCCGCATGTCGCGAGCACACCGCGAGTAATCCGCCAAGACGACCTCCGAACGGACTTCCGACGGTTCGTATCCGAGCACCAGAAAGCATTCGTCCGGCCCACCGTCCCGATGCAGTTTCGTCGTGGTCTGCTGATCGAATCTCGCCGCCGACAAGAACACCAGTTCTCGTTGCCGCCGCGCTTGATGAACCTCCTGCAATTGACGCTTCAACGAAACCATGAACCGACGCAACGACTCCGACGACGCGTTGCTTCCAAGATTCAGCAAGCAGAAACCGGGGCTCGAAAGGTCCGTTCGACAGACCAGCCGATACACGTCGTTCGCGAGTTCATCGGTCACGTTTCCCGACGACACGTCCCGAACGTAATCGCGCGCCAGCCACGGAGTCGCCGATTCTGTGTGCATCACGTCACCCAATCGAAAATCACAAATCCTAAATCGAAAATCCAAAGTGCCTCGCCTGGGAATTGAACCCAGTCCGACGGATTAAGAGTCCGCTATGCCAACCGTTACACCCACAAGGCAAATTGTTTTGTGGCGCACGCAGCTCGCGTGCGAGGTGACAGCGTGAGGATTCGAACCCCATCGGGCGGCTTTGGAGACCGCTTGCTCTCCCAGGAGCACACTGCCGAGGAATTTTCGATTTTTGATTTTCGATTTGGGATTGAAGACGAAGTCCTCAACCCCAATCGAAAATCGCCAATCGAAAATCACAAATTAGCGCAGCTCGACGTTCCAGTACGCCTCGCTGAGGAACTTCGACCAGCTTTCGATCCGCACCTCGTGTGAGGCGTAGAACGCTCGCCAGGCCGGTTGAGCCGGCTTGTGCTTGAGCTTGAAACCGGCCTGATCCGGCGTGCGATCGGCCTTGCGTGAGTTGCACGCGACGCACGCCAGCACGCAGTTGGTCCAGGTCGACTCGCCACCCTGCGAACGCGGGATGACGTGGTCGATCGTCAGCTCATCGCCACCCGGCTGAGCTCCGCAGTACTGGCAAGTGAAGTGGTCTCGCTTGAAGAGGTTTCTTCGCGAGAACGTCACCGCCTGCCGCGGCAGCCGGTCGTAATGAGTCAACGTCACGACCTCCGGCACTCGCAGTCGGATGCGGCCTGCCTGGATGAACGGTTCCCCGTCGCACGGCCGCAGTTCCGACCAGTCGTCCCACGAGTACAACTGAAAGTCGCTCGGATCGACCACGCGAGCCGCCTTACCAAACACCTTCACCAGCGCCCGAGCCACCGTCGAAACCGTGATCGGCTGCCAGTTCCGGTTCAAAACCAGAGTCGGTCGAGTCAGCGTGAGTGATGCGGCAGTCATGATTGATCTCCAAACGACGAATGACGAAATACCCAATGACGAAAGAAGCTCGCATGACCAATGACGAAAGGTGTGATCGAAGCCGATTTCGAAATTCGTGCTTCGTCATTCTCCAGGGTGTCCGACGGGAGTCGAACCCGTACTTCGGCTGTCACAGAGCCACGTGCAAATTCCGCTACACAACGGACACCATCGAAAAACAACACAGTGGCCGAAGTGGGAGTCGAACCCACACACATCAGGCTCTCGACCTGACCGCTTTGCCAATTTGCGTACCTGGCCGTTCAATTCACGAACGCGAAGCGTCAGCGAGGACGAACGCTTCACAAGACTCAACTCAAACCAGTAGCGGGTCCGGGAGTCGCACCCGGCCTCCGAGGTTTATGAGACCCCGCTGAGCACCCGCTCACCCGCGTCATTTCTTCTGACCTCTGACTTCTGACCGCTGACTTCTCTTCAATGACCAAGGGGAGATTCGAACTCCCAGGCTCGGCGTTCTAAGCGCCGCGTGTCTGCCGATTGCACCACTTGGACGGGTGAGTCGATCGCCAGTCTCGAAAGCCTCGGCGCCTTGGGGCGAGGCTCTCGACTTTTCTCTTGGAACTTTCGACTCAGTGGGTCGTGGTCGACTCTCTACTCTGGACTCTCAACTTCTCAAGGCGGAAGCCGTGGGACTCGAACCCACATGCGACAGAGTCGCCACCTGTCTTCCAAACAGGTTCCTCATCTGGCCGGTTGGCTTCCGTGATTCATCGCTTTCGATCTCGAACTGTGCGCCGACACCGACAAATTCCCATCCCAACGATTTCAGCAACGGCGTGAGTACCCCCGCGCGATTGCGTTGATTCACGACGGCCACTCGATTTTCGTGGTCAGACGGTGATCGCTTCGGCCCTGGAGGATTGTCGTCAGAATTGGTCTCCTGATCGGCAGGCATGTTGGTTGTCCTTTCTGGATTGGTCCTGCGTTGTCGTGCCTTTGTCGGGTGGCCGGGTCCGGCCAAACGTGAGGCTCCATCGGAGTCGCTCTGGCGGTGCTCCCAGCGACCGTCAGGCGACGCGGAGGAACGAGGTCTCGCTCACGTTCCGTTCCGCAGCATCCCAATGGGCACAGTCGACCTTCCGCCGTCATCGCCCCGGCCACCCGCCGGCATGCACAACGAATTCGTCGCTTGGCTCAGAGAGCCAAGCCAATTTCAGAGGAAGCCGTGGGACTCGAACCCACATGCGGCTCAACGCCGCGACCTGTTTTCAAAACAGGTTCCTCATCCGGCCGGATGACTTCCGTTGCTGACTTCGGGGAGAAGGATTCGAACCTCCATTGCCGGATTCAAAGACCGATGTCCGACCATTAGACGATCCCCGAGAGTGTCTTGTGGGAGTCGAACCCACCTGACCAGCTTGGAAGGCTGGCACCTCTGCCGCTCGGCCAAAGACACGCGTTTTCAAATCACGAATTCCAAGAACCAAAACCTGACGCCACTCATCCAGGCGGAAGGAGAGGGAGTCGAACCCTCAAGACATCGCAGGACGCTCGACCGCTTTCGAGGCGGCTGCCATCGCCAGTTGGCTTGCCCTTCCGTATTCCCAAACCAAAGCTCCGGAGCAAGGACTTGAACCTCAATCGTCTGGTTAACAGCCAGCCGTTCTACCTTTGAACTACTCCGAAATGAGACCACCTACTCCTATATCACTTATTGGACTCATAAGATTTTGTCGGCGCATATTATCTGCGCAGACAAACACCAAGATTTAAAAACAACATTAGCGCAGTCAGGACGGTGGGATTCGAACCCACGCTCTCCGGCACCCAAGGCCGGCGGATTTCCAGACTTTCCCACATCCTGACGGTCAGACGAATTGTGCGAACAGAACTCTGCGAGCAGTCAGGGTGGCTGGATTTGAACCAGCACATTCCGGCAGCCGAAGCCGGCGGACTACCAGGTTATCCAACACCCTGAATGACTCCCGATTTGATCTCCAATTCCGCTAAGAGGCCCACAAACCTAACGGCCGACTCGCGAATTCGTCGCCGCGACCCGACCACTAATCCCCGCCACCAGCCTTCCGGCGATGCGTCTCGCCGGTTGGCAACGGACTCTCCCGTAGCTGCGTTCGCCAGAACGCAGGCAAGACAGCTACCAATCTCTTCAAAATCCTGCGTTCTGGCGAACGCGGCTACGAAAACACCGAAATCAGTCCAACAAAAAAGCCCGATGTCTTTGTGACACCGGGCTTTTGAAAGCTCCCGTCGGAAAAATAATCCGGTGTCATTGCCTGAGGCGATACGGGTGCGAATTCGTGTTGGAAATGGTTTCCATCATCTGTGATGGACAACCCACGACGGCGGCGGGCACCTCGACCGCGACTGCAAAAAGACTGCGCAGCCCTAACCGGGCTTGCAGACTTTGCAGTCCTGTCGCATCGAGTTTTTGCCAATCCCGTCTCACGATTCTTCGCTCCCGAATCCCTGGCACAACACCTGGGTATTCAACACTCAGTATCGGCTACTCCACCGATCAATCGTTTGCCAATCTCAACAAAACACGCTCATTGAGCATGTTTGGGTACAATATGCCAGACAGCGACCGCATGTCAATACGGCATCATGTCATTTTTTGAAAAAATCAGAAATACATACTCACATAATTCTCTGTCCATCAGCCACATCATGTGGTGGTCTTATGCGTCGTTTGACCACCTTCCGCGACAGATCGCATCTTTTCCAGGCCCAGCTTGGCGACCTCGCGTGGGTCGCGTGCCCACAGGTCTTCGCGGAATAACTCCAATGATAGCCAGCGGCGATAGCCGACTTGCTTGAGGAGATCGAGGTAGCGGCGGAGGTCCATGTGGCCGTCGCCCGGCATGACTCGGCTGTGATCGTGCTGCTGTTCACGCGGCGGTGATGATGGTGTGTCATTGAAGTGCGAGATCGCGATACTCGATCCCTTGAGCTTGGCAATCGACTCGATGCCCTTGCCGCCACGGAAGCAATGGAAGGGGTCGAGCACGATCGTGGCTTGCGGATGCTTTGAGTGTTCAACGACTTCGATTGCGGCGTCGATGCTGTTGATGTCATCGACGAAGCCGAGGTACTCGAACGCCGGCTTCACGCCCATTGCAAGTCCGAGATCGAGCAACTCGGCATACTTTGCACCGACGAATGCGTGCTCGCAGGCTCCCGGAGGCGGGCCAGAGATGATGTAGTGTGCGCCGACGGCGACCGATTGGTCCATGCGGCGTTTGCATTCGTCGAGTTCGACTTTGCGCACCGAGTCATCCGGTTCAGCCCAGCCTTTGAGGTAGATTGTCGTCGGCACTTCAAGGCCCTGATCGTTGACCGCTTTGCGGATGTCGGTCAGTTGGCCTCCTTTCGAGAGGTGCAGGTCGATATCGTCGTGCCACAGTTCGATGGCGGCGTATCCGGTTTCGCCCGCGATGCGAATTTTGTCGAGGATCGGCGTTGGTCGAATCGTGCTGGAGTTCAGGCAGTAGATGAAGTCAGACATGGTGATGAGCCAGTTGTGAGAGGATAGAAGGAAGTTCGGCGAGCAAATCGCCGTGACACGGGGAACACGCTATCGCGGTTTGTGCGAGTCGGCAAATGCGGCCAGGGCGGATGGCAGAACGATGGGGACAGGACGATGAAAGCAACGACGATTGGAAGCGGGATGGTGATTCCGCTGTTGTGTGTGCTTATCGCATTTGAGCCAATCGTGCCGGTAGCTGCACAAGACGGTTTTCGTATTCCGGATGATCGACCGCTGCTGCCGATTACGGTCAAGCAATTGAATGAGGGAGGTATTGGAGTTTTTGAATCGAAGCGTCTGAGGTTGTTCACCGATCTCGAAGCCGAGGTCGCGAAGTCGCTGCCTCCGCTCATCGATCAGGCCTACGACTCCTGGGAGGAATTTTTTGGGAAGCTGCCTCCGGCTCGTGACGAGTCGGAGTTTCAAATCAACGGCTATCTGATGAAGGACAAGGACAAGTTCGAAAAGGCGGGGCTGCTGCGAGGCGAATTGCCAGATCAATTTCACGGGCGGCAAGTGGGATACCAGTTTTGGATGATCGATCAGCCGCAGGACTATTACCGTCGCCACCTGCTGCTGCACGAGGCGACGCACGCTTTCATGTTGGCGATCGCGCGACTCGATGTCCCGGTCGCCTATCTCGAGGGAATGGCCGAGCACTTCGGAACGCACCAAGTGATCAGCGGCAAGTTGCAGGTACGTTTGGTACCAACTAATCGCTCGGACTTTCGCGGCCATGATCGGTTGTTCTTGATTCGGCGGGACGTAAAACAGCGGGGGATTCCAGGGTTGCTCGACATCAACGAATGGAAGGACATGAACTTTCGGTTCTTCAATGAGTCTTACGCTTGGGCCTGGGGCATGAGCGTCTTCTTCGATCAAAACCCGCGCACGCATGAGCGATTTCGAAAGCTGGCGAAGTCGTTGACCAATCCGCTCGCCTGGAAAACATTTGAAAATGATCTACTGACGGATCTGCCGGAGATCGTCACGGAATGGAACTTATTTGCGGCCGATGCCTGGGAAGGCTTCGATTTTTTGCGGCACGCGATCGAATTCCACGAAGGTGAGGCTCTGACCAAACCGCGGCGGGTCGAAATCCACGCAGACCGAGGCTGGCAATCGAGCCGTGTGTTCGTCGAGAAAGGGCATCGCTACGAACTGCTCGCGACTGGGCAATTCACGTTGGCCGAGAAACCCAAGCCTTGGGTCAGCGAAGCGGATGGCGTCACGATCCGCTACCACAACGGCCGACTGCTGGGGCAGTTGCTGGCCACGATTCGTCCCGAGAAACCGACAGACAAGGAACCGGAGCCGATGCGGGATGTGAAGCCGCTCGGAAACTCGTCCAGCTTCGAGGCATCACGAACCGGAACGCTGTACCTGCGACTCAACGATCATCCGGCCGAGTTGGTCGACAATCGCGGCAGCGTGTCGGTCGAGATTCGCGATGCGAGGTAGCCCTGTCGCTTCCCGACAGGACAGCCGATCACATCTCAAGATTAGATTGCGTCGCATTCGTCGATCGGACTGGTGGCATCGGTGATTCACGCGGCTTTGCTGCCTCGAAGCGACAGCGCTACTTTTTTGGCGGCAGCGCGTCGAAGACCTTTGGCACTTCGGTCTCGTTGATCGAGAGGTAGCCTTTGCTGAACTTCGCCTTGGCTCCGCCGGAGACGACGACGGTGATGTCGGCGTCGGGGTTGATGCCCAAGTTCTCGGGGCCGGTTTTCGTTCCGGAGAAGACGGACCAAGCGGTTCGTTCCGTCTTGAGCGACATGAAGGCTTTCGGCAAGTAGTCCTTTGACTTGTTGACGTCGTCGGTCAACCAGACGGCGACGATGTCGACATCAGCTCGCTCGGCCTTGAGTTTGTCGTCGAGCACTTTGATGAACCGCGCCATCGGCCGCGAGAATTTGTCGGCCAGCACGAACACGAAAACAGTCGGCTTCTCTTTGCGTTCGGTGACGAAATCCAATTCTTTGCCGGAGGACTCGCCCGCGACGACGGTGACTTGGAACTTTACGATGGCGTTTCCTTCGCCGGGGCCGGAGGTGACGTCGGCTCGCGCAGAATAGGAAATCACAACAAGTAGAACGACGATGACGAGTGATAAGGCACGGCGCATGACAGGAACCCTCCGCGAAAGAGATTCGAATTGCTGCCATCGGTTTTCGGCCGACAGTCATCGGCCGGGCAGGATAACCTACACAATCGGAGGAGTGGTACCGTTACAGGACCGACCAGGCTGAAACTCAGGGACGGGTAAGAGTGTCCATCCTCCGGGGTTCGGACTTGAGGCAGACTGCGGAACGGCCAATAATGCTACGCATTGGTGGCAGCCGATATGACTTGAGGCGACCACCACTCTCGCGATGGCTCGCCCGTCCAACTTGCCCGCCGAATCTGGAGAACGACCATGCTGAAGATTGACGCCGGCTCTGCTCCGAACCCGTATTGTGATGGCCTGACTCGTCGCAGTTTCGTGCAGCTTGGAGTCGCCGGGATGGCAAGCGTCGGGATGGGCGAGGTCATGCGAGCGAAGGCCGCCTCGACCAGCAAGAAAGACACCTCCGCGATTTTGATCTGGCTGGATGGCGGGCCGAGCCACCTCGATCTGTACGACATGAAGCCCGAGGCTCCGTCGGAAGTGCGTGGCTTGTGGAGACCGATCCCGACTAACGTGCCGGGGATCGAAATCACCGAACTGTTCCCGAAGCAGGCAAAAGTCGCCGACAAGTTTTCCATCGTCCGCTCACTGCATCACGACACCGGCGACCACTTCGCTGGCGGGCATCGGATGCTGACGACGAAGGACATGAACGTGTCCGGCGCGCAGAACGCCGGCAAGTTTCCCGGCCTCGGGTCGATCATCGCTCGCGAGCGTGGCTCTCGGCATCCGTCGATGCCTAGCTACGTCGCCGTGCCGTATGCCTCGAGCATCGGACTCGTCCCCGGATACTTCGGCGGTAACTTTCTCGGAGTGCAGTACGACCCCTTCCAACCGGGGGGCGATCCGAATCAAACAAACTATCAGGTGCAGAATCTGAATCTCGCGCCGGGCATGAACATCAACCGACTTGAAAGTCGTCGCGAATTGAACAAAGTGCTCGATCAAATTCCGCGCACGGTTGAGCGACGTGGCCTGTTCACCGCGATGGATCAATTCGATCGAGACGCTTTCGATTTCGTCTCTGGCTCGCGTGCCCGCAAGGCGTTCGACATCGGCCAGGAAGATCCGCGACTGCGAGACAAGTACGGTCGACAGAATTGGGGACAGAGTACGCTGCTGGCTCGCCGGCTCGTAGAAGCCGGTTCGACCTTCGTGACGGTTCACTACGGTGGCTGGGATCATCACTGGAATCTGAAAGAGGGAATGGACAACTACCTGCCGATGGTCGATGCGGCGGTCTCATCACTGCTAACCGACCTCGATGAGCGCGGGATGCTCGACACGACGCTCGTGATCCTGTGCGGAGAGTTCAGCCGCACGCCGAAGATGAACGACGGCGGCAACGGCGGGCCTCCGGGTAGCATGGGGACACCGGGCCGCGATCACTGGGGCAACTCGATGTTCTGTCTGCTCGCGGGGGGCGGCATCAAGAGCGGTCAGATCGTCGGCTCGACTGACAAGAACGGCACTCGGCCCGCGACACGCGCGGTGCAGCCGACGCATATCCATGCGACGATCTACAACTGCCTCGGCATCGATCCGCATCTGAGCGTGCTCGATCACGCCGGTCGGCCGAACCCGGTGCTGGAAGACCCAACGCCGATTCACGAACTACTGTCGTAGGTCTCCATCGACCCTTCTCTCTTCGGGAAAAGGTGGTCAAAGGCCGGATGAGGGATTCAAGAACGGCCGTTTCCCTCACCCCGACACTCTCCCAAAGGGGGAGGGAAAAAGAATGATGATTACCACACGATGACTTCGATCGTGCTGCCGGGTTCGTAGGTTTGATCCCCGATGGGAAACAGCGCCATCGAGTTCGCGGCGACCGTTGCTCGGAGATCGCTGGAGCCGACCCATGGGACAGCGGTGACGATCGGGCCATCCGATTGCCACTCCAGCCGAGCGGGTTGATAAGTTGGTCGTTCCCCCTTGGTCGTGTGTGGAACGGTCAGTCGCGCTTTGACAGCAACCGATTCGGCGGGAGAAACGCCCATCATTCGCCGCAGAGCCGGGCGGACGAAGAGTTCAAAACAGACCAAACTGCTGACCGGATTCCCTGGCAAGCCGAAGACCAAAGTCCGCAAGTTTGGCCCGCGATCGAGGACTCCGAACCAGATCGGCTTCCCGGGTTTGACGTTGGCTTTGTGAAAAACTTGCCGCACTCCGGCGGATGCCAGTTCGGACGGCACGAGGTCTTTGTCGCCCATCGAGACTCCGCCGGACAGCACCAGCACATCCGCTTGCAGTCCGATGTCAATTCGCTCGCGCAGATGAACTCGTTCGTCGCGAGCAATTCCCAACGGCACCGGTTCGGCGCAGGCTCGAAGAAGTTGTCCGCAGAGCATTGTCTCGTTCGAGTTCCGGATCTGTCCTGGTCCCAGCGTCTGTTCGACAGGGACCAACTCATCACCGGTTGCCAGCACGGCGACTCGCGGACGACGACGAGCAGTCACGTGCGAGAGACCACACTCCGCGAGCGTTCCCAATTCTTGCGGCCTCAGTTCCGATCCCGCCGCGACAACCAAGTCGCCAAGCTTCGTTGATGCTCCGCGCCGCAGAATGTTCGTACCCAGCTTCCAACTCGTGACACTGCTCGGCAACGCGACCAACGGTCTTTCATCTGCACCGATCGTTTGAGAAGTGTGTTCGACCGGTATGACCGCCTCGGCTCCGGCAGGCAGCGGAGCACCGGTCATGATTTGAATCGCGGCCGGACAATCGAGCAGTCGAGTCGGCACTTGTCCCGCCGCGACGATTTCAATTACTGGCAACGGCGTCACACAATCGGCTAACCGTACCGCGAAGCCATCGACAAGCGACTTGTCGAACGGCGGCGAGTCTTCATTGGCGCAAACATCCTCGGCCAAGACAAGCCCGAGCGCATCCAACAACAAAATCGCTTGCGGCTCGAACGGCCAGGTTTCCCGCAGTACCGCGGCGACGGCTTCAGAGACTTCCATCATGATTCGTGGGACTGACCGGTGAAGGTTTCGGAATTCGGAAGGGGCCGAGCAAACTCAACGCCCACGCGATGGGAACCCAAATTCCCAGCGAGAACAAGTCTACGCCTGGATGAGTCGCACCGGTGGCCGCGAAGCCGACGACGACACTCAGCAGCAACAAGCCTTGCGACACCCACCACGATGCGCGGTCACGGCTGGTCAGCGCGGAGGCCATTCCCAATACAAACAGCAAGGCCGCGAAGTCCCACAACGGTCGCCATATTGATAGCTCAGCCTGCATGATCGGTCTCCAAGGTCGTTGGGGCGTGACGCGTTCGGAAGCAAGCAGTCGCGGCGACCACCAGCAGCAGCGAACCAAGTCCCAACGCGATCCATTGCTCACGAGCGGCAACATCTTCGACCTGTTGGGTGGAATTGTCGTCAGCCGTTCTTGCCGACCAGCCGGTTCGTTCCCAAGCATTCCGGAGTGCGGTTGCTCGCGGCCACGCAGAGTATCGCGAACTGCGTGTCTTTCGTTGGGCTTCGTTCGCGATGACGTGTTCCCAAGTTCCGAGTAACAGCAGCACAACCATGGCCGAGATGCCCAGCACCAGCACTGGTTCGCGAGGAGACTCCACGTCATCCAGTGAGTCGTCACTGATTCGATTCCGCGTTGCACACCACTGAGCAACCGCAAGGCCTGAGCACAACATTGCCAGCACGAGCAATGCCCAATCCCATGCCGATGCGATAGCCAGCGAGATCACGGCGCTGACGGCTGTGATCACAAAGTACTGGACGCGGCGAGCGATCGTCCCAGCGATGACCGCTTTCAAGGCGGCGATGAGTCCGATTCCACAAGTCGTCGACAAGGAACCGCTCCGCCAAAAACTTGGGCGAGCCTCCAGCGACAAGTCCGTCACCGCATCGATCCAGCGAAACAGCAGCAGGCTGACCGCGATTCCCAACAGCACATGACCGGCGAGATCAAACTTCCGCGCGCGCTGAATGATCTCCGCATCGACGACGGACGCCCGCAATGCAACAACGGAGATGAGCCCAAAAAGCACTATGGCCGCGGAAACTCCATCAAACAGCGGCTCACCCATCATCGGCACCTTTTCAAGAACGCTGGAATCCACCCGAACACGAAGGTCGTGTCTATCGGAGTCCTGCCGGAATCGCAACCTGCCCTACGGTAGGTGACATGATTCTGACCACCGGGAAGGGCGTGGTTACGAGGGTCATTTACCGTTCACACACCCTTCTCGATGTTCAGCGCGTGCCACTCAGTTTGAAAAACAAGCAGGCCATGTGTCAGAAGAGTCGTCGCTGCCCAGAGCTTGGTGTTGGGTGCTGAAAGAATCGTGTTTCGAGCGGCGGGACGGTCCGGTCGAGATCGTACTTTTTGGCGAAGACTCGAAACGTCTGCGCAATCTGTTCGGCGATTGGTCCTTCGCCGAGCCGGCGACGCCCGAATTGTGAGTCATTCATTTCGCCACCGCGACACAGGCGGATCAACGATTCGATCTTGTCCTTTTTGGAGGGCAGCGCTTTCGCCAACCAATCAGTGAACACCGGCCGCACGGTCAGCGGCAATCGCAGCAGGACATACGAGGCCATCACTGCTCCCGCCTCTTTGGCGGCTTGCAGGATCGCCGGAATTTCGACGTCGTTCAGGCCGGGAATCACCGGCCCGATCATTACGCCGACTTCAACACCCGCTGCGGACAGCTCACGAATCGTCCGCTGACGAGCTTCCAGAGAACTGGTGCGCGGTTCGAGTGTCCGAGCCAACTCCGCGTCGAGCGTCGTGATGCTCAGCATTACGCGCACGGTTCGTCGCTCGGCCATCGGCTGCAACACGTCGAGGTCGCGTGCGACGAGTGCGTTCTTTGTGACAATTCCGATCGGCTGACCGCACTCGGCCGCGACTTGCAGGCAACGGCGAGTCAACTCGAACTTCCGCTCGCACGGTTGATAGCAGTCGGTCACGCCGGAGAACGCGATCCACTCCGGCTGATATTCGTCACGAGCCAGCCAGTCACGGAGCAACTCTGGTGCGCGTTCCTTTACCAGGATGCGGCTCTCGAAGTCCACTCCCGCGTTGAAGCCGAGATATTCGTGAGTTGGCCGCGCGTAGCAGTACGCGCAGCCGTGCTCGCAGCCTCGGTAGGGATTCACACTGTAGCGAAACGGAATGTCCGGGCTGTCGTTCTCGCTGACGATCGACCGCGAGTGATCGACCAGAAACTGCGTCTTGACCGGACGCTCGTTTAGCGACTCGTCGTCCGCGAGCTGCTCCCAATCACGTTCGGCATGCACCGCCTCGAACCGATTCGGCGGATCAGTCTGAGCACCCCGGCCATGACGATCGAGTTCCGGTGACATGACAGCGACCTCCGTGGCAGACGCCGATGGACAGAGCTATTCTGCCGTCGACTGCTCCGCCACCCCGATCTTCACGAGGCTCGCCATGACTTTCAACAACGTGGTTGTCACCGTCAAAAATGAACTGGACGTCCCGGAAATCCGTGAACTGCTCTTGGAGCAAACACGGCTATCACGCATGGAACCAGGTTGCGAACGCTTTGAGTTGTACCAGTCGCAGACTGACGCCAAGGTCTTCATTCTGGTCGAACGTTGGAGTTCGCAAGAAGCGCTGGATCTGCATCGGCTCGCGAAAGCGTACACGGAAATCTACAAGCCGAAGGTGCTGCCGAAGGTCGATCGCACCCCGTACCCGTGCGACTTGCTGGAGCCGTAATCGCGAAGATCATTGGTGGTGATTCTGACCGCCATCACTCATTTGATCCCGCCAGAGACTGCTCGGACCAAAACGAGTACGCCACCAGCATTCCCGTCCCTATAACCAGAAACACGTCCGCGAAATTGAAGACTGGCCAGGGCCAGTTGCCGAACGTGAAGAGCAAGAAGTCCCGCACGGCTCGATACGGCTCGCCAGTGTCGGGATTCTTGTAGCCGTACAACCCCAGCCGGTCATAAAGATTGCCGAGCGTCCCGCTGAGCACCAAACAGAGAGCGACAGTCAGCCAATTGATCCGGCCGGCCGATGTCTTCAACAGGCAGTACACGATGACCGCGACCGCTACGATGCTCAGTGCGGCGAACAACCAGGTCAGACCTTGGCCGACTCCCCATAAGGCTCCTTCGTTGAAGCTCGTGTAGAGCTGAAAGGTTGAGAGTCGACCGAGCCACTGATGCACCGGCCCCTGTCCGCGCGGGTAGCCCAGCCGATCAAACACAGTCGACTTGGAATACAAATCCCACCACACGCACACGACCGTCAACGGCAGGATCAAGCCCAGCCTTCGGAAGTTGAATGGCGTTGTGCGAGTCGATGTGGATTGTGGTTCGTCCATGAATTCCTCCAAGCCGGAACCGTATGGTTCCCGCCGCGATCAACGCTAGTCGAATTCGAGCGGACAACGTCGTCGGGTCCCCGAAAATCCCTCCAGACCGGCAATGAAAAAACCCCGGCTGTTTTGGCCGGGGTTGTCGTGTCACATGACGAATCGACTCGCTGACTCTATCCCGCTGGCGGTTCGGAGACTCTCCCACGTGCTTTGAACGTCACCGGCTCCGGCCGTCCATTGACGGTAATCGAAAATTCTTCAGAAAGATCACCGGGCTTGTCGGGAGCAGTGATTGTCATCGGCAAGACATGCACTTGAGCAGCAGTCTGCGGCAGGCGAACCTTGAACAGGCCGTTGTCCGTATCGCATTCCACTCTGTCGATTTGGAAGGGCTGACGTCCCTTGATGACGACGTTGAACTGCTTCGCCTCACCCGGCTTCAATACCCCCAGCGACACGATCGCGGGAGTGACCGTCACGTCGGCTTCGACATTCGCCTCGACGAGCAACGGGACTTGCGGGCTGGTCTGATCGTCGGTGATCAGCGTGAGTTGCTCGCGAACAGTTCCCGGCGGAGTGTTCGGAGCCAACGTCACGACGATGTCGTAATCCACTCGGCCATTGCTGCGAACGGTCTCGACCGCTTTCGCGACGACGGATTCGTTGCGGCTCTTGATCTCCTTGATCTGCCATTCATTGCGGCCGGCGTATTGCAGCTTGATTGTGCGTGTCGCTTCCTTGCCATGCTCAACCGCCCCAAAGTTGACAGAACCGGGATCAAAGACCACGTCGGTCCGAATGTACGCGGTGATCGGAATGCGAACCTCTTGGAACAGCGGAGCGTCAAACGTGATGATCACGTTCGAGTCCTTTCGGCGGGTGAATTTGCGAGTATCCATCGTCACTTCGATGTAGCCTTCTTCGAGACTCTCGAGCGACGTTTTGCTCGGTTTTCCGGCCGAGCAACCGCATGTCGTGCGGACGTCGGAGATGTGCGCAACTTGCTTGTAAAGGTTGGTGATCTTCACGCGAGCGACGGCATCCGAGCCACGGGCCACGACACCGAAGTCGATGGTCCGTTGATCGAACATCTTCTCGGCCCAGTTCAATTCCTGAGCCGATGCGGAGACCGCGTAGCACACTCCAAAAACCAACGCCAAACACAAGCGAGGCAGCCGGGCATTCAACATCATGGTCACTTGCTCCAGGTGTGCAGCGTGGTCCAACCCAACGCCACGACCACAAAGACGGCTCACGCAACCTCCTGGTGAGCCACAAACGACGACCCTCGCACGCGGGAGAGACGACACACAACCCAATCGTGGGGTTCATCGCCAACGGCGACCGGCTGGACCAAAGCTCCAGGGAAGGACGCCACTTCGATGCCTGTTCCCATCGGCAGATTTTGCCGCGCGAGGTTAGTTGTGCTTTTCGGAAAAGTCAACGAGCGGTTTTCTGCACCGCTCAACCCTTGCGCGACCCGCAAGTTCGTCTCAACCGGACGGGTTCGAGGCGGCAAGTACTCCCTCGTCTGGCCAACATTCGGTCGCACTTTGGGCACCAATGCGTTCGAAAATCCGACCCCCAATTGCCAAGATGAGAACTGCCGAAATGATTGGCAAGCCTCCTCCAACCAGTCCGCCAAAAACCGCGGCGGCACCCTGGTTGTTTCCGTTACGCACCTGACGATTCATCGCTTCCAGACCCGAAAACAGCAAAATCATTCCGAACAAGAACAGAGCGACGAAGAGTCCTGCTCCCGATCCAATCAGCCACCATTTCAGCAGATTCGATTCTGGACTAAGCCGTGATCTCGATCGAGGCGGCCATTCGTCACGACGTCGAGAATCGGAAATGCTTCCGGAAATCCAAACCTTGACGTTCCGATACCAAGCCAAGACGACGGACAGTATCGTGATCAGTGTTGCAGCGACGAAGCTCATCATCCACATGCCCATGCACGCCAGGACTTCTGGTTGCATCACCCGTCCGGGGTCGGGACCTTTTGGCGGCGGAACCCCTCTTCCCTCCACCGCGACCACAAACATGATCGCGACAAACATCAGCCCAAAACTCCACAAGCAGACACGCCACATCCCGCTTGCAAAATAAAACAGCGAGCAGACGTCTCGACGTCGCGGAATCAGATCTCGCCGCCGTAGCCAAATCGAGGTCCGAAAATCATTCCAGCCGAATTTCAAACACAGCACGCTGACTCCGACCGCCGGATGCGCGGTCAACTCGGTGACGACGACGGCGACGGTCAGAATCAGCCACCACGGAAGGTGTGCAAACACGCCGCCGGAGTCGGTCGGCTCAATCTCAAACACCTCGTCCGGATGAGCGTCGTCGTTCACGATCAATTCTTTGCGTAAAACGCATTCGCTGCTGCGACACTTGCGCCTGGCGCTAGCTTGTAGCCGCGATCGGTCAGACAGCGTTCCAGCGCAGCGAGGAACAGAAGCACGTTGCGCGGTGAACTGGCTTCGCCCATCAGGCCGATGCGCCAGGTCTTTCCTTTCATCGGGCCGAGGCCGCCGCCGATTTCGATGCCGAATTCGTTGAGCAACTGGCCGCGCACTGCCGCGTCGTCGATCCCGTCCGGAATCAAGACGGCATTGAGCATCGGTAGCTGATGGCCTTCTGCGACGGCGTATTTGATTCCGATCGCGGCGAGGCCCGCCTTCAACGCCTTGTGGTTTTTCAGATGCCTTGCGTGCCGGGCTTCCAAACCCTCTTCGAGGACAATCCGCAGCGCTTCATGTAAGCCATAGTTCATATTGATGGGGGCCGTGTGGTGGTACGCACGCGACTGACCCCAATAGTTGCGGACCATCGTCAGATCGAGATACCAACTGGCCACCTTCGTCTTGCGAGCCTCGATCGCCGCGACGGCGCGCGGGCTGAACGTGACAGGCGCGAGACCTGGCGGGCAACTCAAGCACTTTTGCGTGCCGCTGTAGACGGCGTCCAATCCCCAACCATCCACTTCGAGCGGCACTCCCCCTAGCGATGTCACGCAATCGGCCAGCAGCAACGCGCCGGCGTCATGCACGACATTCGCGATTTCTTCCAGCGGCTGCCAAGCTCCGGTTGAGGTCTCAGCATTCACAATGCCGAGGACTTTGGGCTGCACTTTCTTGACGATGTCTGCAACCTCGGCGGTCGAGAAGATTTCACCGAATGGCCGTTCGATGATCGTGACCTGCGCACCGCTGCGAGCGGCGACATCGGCCATGCGTCCGCCGAAGACTCCGTTGACGCACACAATCATCTTGTCGCCAGGTTCGATGAGGTTGACTATGCACGTTTCCATTCCCGCGCTGCCGGTACCACTGACAGCCAGCGTCAGTTCGTTGGTCGTGCGGAAGACCTGCCGCAGCATGGCCTGCATCTCGTTCATGATTTGCAGAAAGTACGGGTCGAGGTGCCCGACGGTCGGTGCGGCGAGTGCGGCCCAAACTCGCGGATGAATGTCGCTGGGACCGGGCCCCATCAAAATGCGTCGCGGTGGATTCACCGCAGCGGGAAACAGAGTCGTCATGGCGTTCGATCTTCGTTGGAGAGTGCGAGGAAAAGTCGCGCGGCATTGCAGCGAACGTGGGACAGGATTTCAACCGGCCCCCTCTTGGAGTCCGGTGTGTCAGCGCCGCTTTGGATGTTTGGATCGACAAACAAGTTTCAATCCCAAGCGGCGCTGACTCACCGCACTCCAACATTAGAACAGCGTCCCTTGGCTTGGCGCCTCTGGAATCGCGATGCCGAGATGTGCCAGCGCGGCACTTGTCACGACTCGGCCGCGCGGCGTCCGTTGCAGAAAACCGACCCGCAGCAGGAATGGTTCGATCTCGTCTTCGAGTGTGTCGGACGGGCAACTCATGCTGTGAGCGATCGCGGTCAGGCCGGCGGGCCCTCCGGCGAAAATATTGATCAACGTCAGCAAATACTTGCGGTCGAGTTCATCCAGGCCAACGTGATCGACTTCGATCATTTCGAGAGCCAACTTGGCGACGTCGACGGAAATGCGGCCTTTGGCGCGGCTGTCGGCGTAGTCTCTGCACCAGTACAGCAAGTTGTTCGCTTTGCGCGGAGTGCCTCGACTCCGCTTGGAAATCTCGGCAGAAGCGTCGGATTCGATCTCTGTGCGCAGCTTGCGAGCGTTGCGATCCACGATCTCGGCGAGGTCGTCGTCGTCGTAGAAATCGAGATGCAGCCGATTCACGAAGCGGTCGCGCAGCGGAGCGGTCAGCAAGCCGCTGCGAGTCGTCGCACCGATCACCGTGAATTTTTTCAGCGGCATGTTGATCGTCCGAGCGTTCATCCCTTCGCCAAGCGCGATATCGACTCGGAAGTCTTCCATCACCGGATAAAGAAACTCTTCGACGGCAGGTGGCAGGCGATGGATCTCATCGAGAAACAACACCGAGCCGAAGCTGGCGTTTGTCAGATACGGCAGTACGTCTTTCGGAGCCGTCAGGGCTGGGGCCGACGCGATCTGAAAATCGACTCCCAGTTCTTTCGGGATCACCGTCGCGAACGTCGTCTTGCCGAGACCGGGCGGGCCGTCGAACAGCAGATGGCCGAGCGGTTCATTGCGCTTCTTGGCGGCGTCGAGCATGATCCGCAGCCGCTCGACCGCCTTCCGCTGGCCGACGACATCGTCGAGCTTCTGCGGGCGGAGTTCGTCGTCGTGCTTCTCGTCGTCGGGTCGGAACTCAATCGCTGGTGGTGCGGGAGGCTTGCGCGGTGGTTCGTCGGATGATGCGGATGTCTTTCGTGATTCGTCGTCGCCGTTGATGATTCGTTGCCGCGCCATGCCACTCGACTCCGTTCACGCTGACGTCAGCTCGTCCGGCAGGTTCACATTCGTGGTCACGGTTTGGATGTCATCCAAGTCTTCGAGAGCCTCGATGAATTCCAGCACCAGCTTCCCGGTGTCGACATCAACCTCCACGGTTGTGCTCGGGATTCGTTGGAGTTCCGCGACGTCGGTCGGAATCTTCGCCGCTTCGAGCACTTCGTTGAGTTGCTGAAAGAGACTCACTTCGCAGAGGATCTCGAAAGAGTTGCCCACTTTTTGCACGTCATCGCCGCCGGCTTCGAGCACGATCTCAAACAGGCGATCTTCGTCAACGTTTTGAGCCGGAACGACGAACACTCCTTTGCGAGTGAACAAGTACCCGACACAACCGGTGCTGCCGAGGTTTCCGCCGTGAACTTTGAACGCCTCACGCACCTCACCGGCAGTGCGATTGCGATTCTCGGTCAGAATGTCGCACAGCACGGCCACGCCACCCGGAGCGTAACCTTCGTAGACCATTTCTTCGTACTGCTCGTCACCAGATTCGCCGGTCCCCTTCTTGACGGCCCGCTCGATGTTTTCCTTGGGCATGCTGTTCTTGCGAGCCTTGTCGAGGGCGTATCGCAACGGGAGGTTGCTTGCCGGATCACCGCCGCCGTTGCGAGCGGCCACGATGATCGCACGGCTGAGCTTGCCAAACAGCTTGCCTCGCTTCTTGTCCTGCGCACCTTTCCGGATGGCGATGTTCGCCGAATGGGAATGTCCTGCCATGGGTCGTGATTTGCTTCGTAGGGTGGGCCAACCATCGGGGGGCCCACCAAGGGAGTATTGACGATTACGGTGGGCCGGCGCTCGAAATGAGCTTGTCCCATCCTACAACTATTTCTGCTTCAGCTTCTCTTCGATCTTTTCAATCAATTTCGCGTCGGGTGTCTTGTCCGCCTTCGCATCCTTGAGTGCCTTCTGCCAATTCTCGATCGCCTTATCCTTCTGACCTAGTGCATGCTGGCAGTCACCGAGATGGTCAAAGATCGTCGCATCGGTACCGCGCGGAGTTTGAACGGCCTTCTCCAAGAACGGGATCGCTTCCGCCGGCTTGCCGAGCTTGAACAGAACCCAGCCCATGCTGTCTTGATAGGCGGAGTTGTCCGGTTCAGCTTTAAGCGCCTTTTCGATCATGCCGCGAGCTTTCTCCAGGTTCTTGCCTTGGTCGGCGTAGAGGTAGCCGAGGTCGTTGTTGACCGAAGGATCATCCGGGGCTTCGACGAGCACTTTTTCCAAGATTTCTTCCCCTTTGCGGATGTCACCCTTCTGCACGTAGATGTTGGAAAGGCTGAACTGGCACTGCCGCGAGAGTCGATGGCCGGGGTTCTTCTCGATGAATTTCTCGAACAATGGCACCGCTTGGTCCCACTGGTGCGCGTGATAGTGAATCCACGCCTCTTGGAAGAGGAACAACGGGTTGTCATCGCCGGCGAGCTTGCGACCTTCACCGATCGCGGCCAACGCGCCAGCGGTGTCTCCCGCCATTTCGCGTGCTTGAGTTTGCAAGAACCAGAATGCCGCGCGATTGTTCTTCAGCGACGGTTCGTTGATCGCGTCGTCGAGGACTTTGACCGCCTCAGAAAACTTACGAGCTTCCAAAAGCATTCGCGCGAGTTCGTCGTACAAGTTGGCAGCTCGGTCGCGGCGAAGTTTGATCCCCAGGCGATAGAACTTTTCGGCGGGATCGTACTGCTTGTTCTGTGTCGCGATCTTGGCGAGCAACACGCTGCTCGCGAAATCGAGCTTGGGTGAATCTCCCTCGGATTGCTTCGTGCCGACTTCCAGCAGTCCGGCCACCAGTTTTTCGTCCGCGCCAACGGCTTGCAGTTCTCGTTCAAGATCCTCTGCGGCCTTCTCCAGTTCCGCTTCACGCGCGAATGCCTGTGACAGTGCTTGCAGCAGTTCGGCCGGCTTATTCTGCCGGCGGTACAAGGCCGCGAGTCCGATGTACCCCTCGATTCCCTTCTCGCGTTCAAGCGTCTTCTTGAAACGCGACTCCGCATCGTCAAAGCGATTCGCGTCGACGTACTGCCGCGCCAAAAAGAACTGCAGCGTCTGATTGTGCGGATCCTTCTCGGCAAGCTGCTCCAGTCGCGGGAGCAGATCGTCCGACTTGCCTTGGACCTTGAGGATATCGGCGAGCAGTTGATACGCCGCTTTCCCTTTCGATTGCAGTTGCGCGTCAAAGTAGGTCTGCAAATATTCAAGCGATTTGTCAGGCCGCTCGGTCATCAAATAGGCCTGCGCGAGACTGAAGCTGATGTTCCCTGGCTTTGTCTTCTTCGCAGAGGCAGCACGTTCCAGCGCGACGATCGCCCGGTCTGGCCGTTTGGCGTCGAGGAAGACCTGGCCGATCGCCTCGTAGGTCGTCCGCTGATGTTTCTCAAGTTCCGATTTCATCTGGAAGTCGAGGTGAAATTTCTCCGGGTTAGTCTTGGCATCGAAGACGACTTCAAAGGCATCGGCGGATTTTTCAATCTGGCTGGTAATGAGGTACAGAAAAGCGAGATCGCGCATGATCGCCACGTACTGCCCGGACAACTTGTCGAGCTTGGTCGACCGTGAGGCTTGCTCGATCAGCCGAATCGCTTCGGGGACTTTGTCTTTGGTCGCCAGATTGATCCCGACTCGTTGCAACAACAGAAAGTCGTCGGGCATGAGTTCGATCGCTTTCAAGGCATAGTTCATGGCCTTGTCGGCCTCGTTGAGTCCGAACGCCAACGGGATCAATGCCCGATAAACTTCGGCGGCACCGGGATCGATCTGCACGGCCTTTTCGTAGGCTTCGAGAGCGGCTTTGAATTCCTCACGCTGTTCGAGGAACCGGCCCTTCATGAACCAGCCCATCGCATCAATACGCTTTTGACCTTCGGCTCCCCGTTCCCGAGCCGGCTTGAGTTGCTCTGGCAGACTTGGCGGTTCGGAAACGTCGAATCGAGATTCGCTGCGACGCGGAATTCGATATGAGGGATCTGTTGGAGATACGGAGTCCTGTGCCAGCCGCCGGGAGGCCGACGCAGAGGAACTACACAGGAGCATCGCGCTCAAGGCGATGCTCAATACAAAGCCGATCCATCGTGCAAGACCGATCCTTCGTGGCGATTGTGTCATGACCTGCTCTTCCCTGGGTGGCGACGAAATTCCGAGCGTGACCCTCACGCGAACTCGCACGACAAATGATAGCGAGCGACCGGATTCCGACCAAACCTCGTTTTCAGGCGTCGCGTGTGCGTCTTACTTTCAACAACCGCCCTTTTTGTCGCGAGACCTGTCCACCAGAATCCGAACGGATGCCCATCAGCGAGGCTTCTTCTTTTTCGCTGTGCTTGGCTTTGGCTTTGCCTTTGCCTTTGCTGCGGACTTCGCGACAGGCTTGGCTGCGGCCTTGGACTTCGATGCCGCCGGCTTCTTCGCAGCGGGGGCGGCCTTCGCCTTCTTCGCGGTGCGCAATACCGCTTCGACCCGAGTCAGCATGTCGTCGAGATCAAATCCTTCTTCCGGCGGCTTCGTCTTGGCGAAAATCTGAGTCAGGCGATCGTCGAGCGCAAGGCAGCGGCCGTACTCGCAGAAAATGGCGGTATCGGCCTTCATCACCGCAGACTTCAAAAACTCGGCGACTTCCACGGTTGAAGAATGGGGAGGAGCCAGTCCTAGCCAGACTGCGGTGTCGCGCAGTCGATCGTCCACCGGTACCATGTGTGCGCCGAGCGACTTTTGCAACGTGTAGAGCTGGATGAACGAACTGAGAAAGCGAATCTTCTGCAACTGCTTTTCGGCGAGCTCCATAGTCTTGCGGCGCAGCGGCTCAAAGTCGAAATCGAAATTAATTTCAAACACGTATTGCAGGATGGATCGCACGCGAGCCGCGCGAGCATCCGGTTCGGACATTCCTTCGAAGCACTCGGCCAATTCGGCAAACGTGCTGACACGGATTTCGTTGTAGTCGTGGAACGACTCGTGCAACCGTTCAAATGCGGCATCAGCTTGCTCGTTCGTCGCATTCTCCAGACAAACGGCGTACAGCATCGTTTCCAGCACCGCCTTGTCCTTTTTGTGGCTGGCGGGCTTGTAGTGCTTCTTCAACAGCGCGACGAGCTTCTTGCAAAGAGAATGCAGGTCGGACGCTTTGGTCTTCTTAACGACGGCCATGAGCAACGTGCCTGTGGGTTCGGTGTGATCGGAAATGGAGAATTGCAAAACGAGGTTGATCGGTCGAACTCAACGCGAGTCATCCGTTCGGAGGGGCCTCTTCGTCTGCAGCCTCATCTTCAGGTTCATCTTCATTATTGTTGGTATCTGCCTCGTCATTGGCTGAATCGGTATCGTCGTCCTCGATCTTGATTGACGTCCCCTCTGCTTCCAGGAAGCTCTGCGACGTAGCGGTCAGGTGATCGAGCCAGTTCGGTTCCAAGACAAATTTGAGGATCGGGGTGTATCGAGTTTCCAGGCGCTCCGCGATTTTCGATTGAAGAAATCCACGTGACGACTCGAGACCATGCAGCGTGAGTGACTGAACTTTCGCGTCGCCACGCACACCGACTCGCACTTTGCAGGCTTTGAGGTCATCCGTCGTCTCGACATTCAGGATCGTCACATTCTTCACGCGCGGATCACGCAGCTCAAACAAGATCGCAGAGCTGAGCGCTTCCAAAATGGCTCGGTTCACTTTGGCAATCCGACGTGAGGGCATGGGGGACAGTCCGAAACTCAAAATCCGAAACCCGAATTGGAAACCTCCGATTCCCGAAATTCGGGTTTCGAGTTTCGGGCTTCGGACTTGATCAGTCGATTGTTCGTTTCACTTCCTCAATGCGATACGCCTCCAGCAGGTCTCCTTCTTTGACGTCGTTGAAGTTTTCCAATCGGATACCACACTCCATCCCTTCGCGGACTTCCTTCGCGTCGTCTTTGACGCGTTTCAGAGACGCGAGGGGGTAATCGTTGAGAACCTTTTGGTCGCGAATCAGTCGTACGCGGTTGTTGCGCTCAATGGTACCGCTCAGAACTCGACAGCCAGCGACTGTGCCAACTTTGCTGATCGCAAACGTTTGCAAGACAATCGCGCGGCCGGTCGAAACTTGCTTCTTCTCGGGGGTGAGCAGCCCTTCCAGCGACAGCTTGATCTCGTCGGTGACCTGATAAATGATCTGATACCGTCGAATGTCGACCCCCTCTTTTTCGGCAAGTTGAACGGCTCGATCTTCGGCGATGACGTGGAAGGCGACGATGATCGCGCCTGATGCGCTGGCCAAGTATACATCGCTTTCGTTGACGCCGCCGACCGCTGCATGCAGCAAATTGATCTTCACTTCCGGGTGAGCAAATTTTCCGAGTTCGTGCTTCAGGGCCTCGATCGAGCCGGGTGTGTCAGCCTTGATGATGAGCGGCAGTTCTCGGACTGCTCCACCCTGAACCGCGACGAGGATGTCCTCCATCGTTCGTTTGCGTCCGCGAGTCGACAGCGTTTGCGCACGACCACGTTGCTGGCGGATCTCAGCGATTTCGCGGGCGGCATCGAGGTCGTCCATCACAAAGAACTGGTCGCCCGCGTTCGGGACAAGGTCGAGTCCGGCGACTCGAATCGGTGTCGACGGCGGAGCTTCGGTGATCTCTTCGTCATGCTCGTTGTACATCGCGCGGATGTTGCCGTGTGATCCACCGCACAGCAGGATGTCGCCGACGCGCAGCGTTCCGTTCTGAACCATCATCAATGCGATCGGTCCGCGCCCTTCGTCGCGGAATGCTTCGATGCACACACCGACCGCCGAGCGATTCGGGTTGGCTTTAAGTTCATGGACCTCTGCCGTCAGCAGTAAAAGCTCCAACAATTGGTCGATGCCCGTTCCAGTGAGTCCGGACGTGCGGACCATTTCGATGTCGCCGCCCCATTCCTGCACGAGCACGCCATGCGTCGCGAGATCGCTGAGAACTCGCTGTTCATTGCGGTCAGGCAAATCAATCTTGTTGAGTGCGACGACAATCGTCGCATTTGCAGCCTTCGCGTGCGCGATGCATTCAATAGTCTGCGGCATGACGCCATCGTTGGCCGCGACCACGAGCACAATGATGTCGGTGCAGTTGGCTCCGCGAGCACGCATCTCGCCGAACGCCGCGTGGCCCGGAGTGTCGACGAATGTAATTTTGTGGCCGTTGTGATCGATCTGGTAGGCGCGAACGTGCTGGGTGATACCGCCCGCTTCGCCCGCAGCGACGTTGGTCGACCGAATCTTGTCCAGCAGCGTCGTCTTGCCGTGGTCGACGTGACCCAGGATCGTGACGATCGGTGGCCGAGTGACCAAGCTTTCGGCCGGATCGGCGGCCAACAACGCATCCTGCAATTCTTCTTCGAGGTCTTTCTCGCGAAGGATGGTCAATTCGACGCCGACTTCCATCGCCAGTTCGAGCGCGAGTTCTTCGTCGATCGTGTCATTGATTTGGAGCATCTTGCCCTGCTTGAACAAGATGCTCATGAACGTTTTGACCGGCCGTCCCATCGCCTCGGATAATGTGCGCAGAGAAATCGGCACTTCAACCTCGGCATGAGTTTTCAGCTCCGGCTGTCCGGCCATCTTCGAGCGATACGTCTTGATGTTGCGACGACGGCGTGCAACTTCTTCGTCTTCCGTGGTGACGTCGACTCGCGAGTGTCGCTGCTTACGGCGTTCGTCGCGTGATTCCATTAAGCCGCCGGGATGCGCCTTGCCACCCTTACCGGAAATAATTTTCTTGTCGCCATCGTCGTCGATGACCTGGCCACGTTTTTTAGAACCACCACTGGCGGGATGTCCCTTGTCCCCTTTCACCACTTGGCTCACTCGACCCGCCAAGGGGCCCGCCGAGTCGAAGTTTTCAGCCGTAATCTTGATGTCGGGCCGCTGAGCCTTACCTTCATCTTTCTTCGATTTGACGACCGGAGCATCCGGAATTGCGGCCAATTGTGGGAGATTCGGTTTGCTTTTCCGAACGGTTCCCGTCGCCCGCATGTCACCCGTCGAACCGATCGGCCGCATCTCGCGCGTCCGTGCCGTCGCACCGTGCGGACCAATGTAGTCTTCGCGCCGCAACGCCGATTTTCCGTCGTCGGGAGATTCCGAAAGATCGGTCGGTGGTTGGTCTGTTTGCGCTGCCGCAGTGTCAGTCGGCAACGTGGGGGCGGACACCTCCTGAGAAGCAACGGCGGACACGTCGGCACTACGTGGTTTTTCCGGTTCGGCGGTGTGAGCGGGCTCCGCTGGCGGCAACTCCGGTTCGCGGGCGGGTTTCGCCGGCCGGGAGATGGGAGCCATCGTCCGAACGGGCATCGACTTTCGTGCCTTGACCGCGACATCGGTCACGACGTCATCGCGAGTGATTGCCTTCTTTTCCGGTGCGGGTTTTGCCGTCTTAGTCTTGAGATATTCCAACACGACGTCGCGCTCGGCCGGCGAGATGCTCGCTAGCGCCGACGCTTTGACGGGGATCCCAGCATCGTTGGCATGCTGGATCAGGACTTTGCTGTCCATCCCCAATTCTTTCGCCAAGGCGAAGATTCGAACCTTGAGCGTTTTGTCCTCGGCCAGTTGTTCGGTCAAAGGATTCCTCGGTGTTGGAAAGACGAAGGACACGCAGCCTCGCGCGAGACGTCTCTCGCGCGAAACGGCGATCAAACAGATTGTGCCCCGGACGCTTCATTATTCAGCGGCCTGAGCGGGAGGTTCAGATTCTGGATTGGTAGGTGGTTCGGTTTCCGAAGCGGCAGGTGCGGACTCCGCCTCCGCCGCTGCTTCGGCTGCGGGAGCGCCTTCATCCAATGGTGGCGAGCCATCCTTCGGAGGTGTTTCCGCCGCGGAGCGCGCGTCAATTTCTCTTTGCAGTTTTATTTCCGCTTTGCGACGGTTGTCTTCGATTTCTTGTTTTTCGCTTTCAACGTCAGCGTGGGCGACGATCTCTTCGACCTGCTCCGAATTCAACCCGCTCATTTCTTCCAACTGGTCCGGCTCAATGACCGATAAGTCATAGAAGCTAAAGAAACCTTGAGACACCAAACTCTCGGCCAATTCTTCGGTGATGTGCGGTACTTGCGAGAATGCGGCGACCGACTTTTCGAGCTGCTCATTCAATTCGTCACGAGTCATCACCTCGATATCCCAGCCGACGAGCTTCGAGGCCAACCGCACGTTTTGTCCGCGTTTGCCAATCGCTAGCGAGAGCTGATCTTCTCGCACCAGCACAATCACGCGGCCGAGCATCGGGCAAAGAATCACATCTTCGACTTCCGCGGGCTGCATCGCGTTCGGCACGAGCACCTGTAACGAGTCGTTCCAACGCACGATGTCGATTCGCTCACCCGCTAACTCATCGACAATGTTCTTAATGCGAGCTCCGCGGACACCGACACAGGCGCCGACACAATCGATCTTCGTGTCGGAACAAGACACCGCGACCTTTGAGCGGTAACCCGCCTCGCGAGCGAGCGAACGAACTTCGATGATCCCCTCTGCGACTTCCGGGATTTCCGTCTTGAAGAGTTCCAGCACGAGATCGGGATGCGTCCGCGACAAAATGATCTTAACGCGACTGCCGGCTTTGCGAACCTCGATCACGACGGCTCGAATCCGCTCGCTGATGCGATGCGATTCACCCGGAATCTGTTCGCTCTTTGGCAGAAATCCGTCGATCTTGCCAAGTGCTACGAGTGCCGATCCACCTTCAAATCGAGTGATCGTGCCCGTGACAAGTTGGCCTTTCAGATCTTCGTACTCGTCGAAAATGGAATCTCGCTCCGCTTCGCGGATGCGCTGCATCAGCACTTGTTTAGCGGTCTGCGACGAAATGCGCCCCAGAATCTCTCCCAGCATGTCCGGTTCAATTTCCTTACCGTTACACAGCACGGTGGGTTTGCCGCTGACCGGATCAATGGCGACCGTGACCTCAAAGTCTTCGCCATAATGCTTCTTCGCCGCCGACAACACCGCCTGTTCCAGAGCCTCGAAGACAATGGACTTGTCGATATTCCGGTCGCGATGCAGCGCATCGACGAATCGTAGGACGTCCGCCCCGTTCATGCTGTTCCTTTCGCCGCGATCGTCGTCCTGTTTGTCGGCACGACGCTCTTTTCCCACGCGACGTTTCGTACCGCCATCCGATCCACGTTGTTTTGGTGGAGTCGCACGACGTTTCCTCTCCGGGTGGTCACCAGCGCCGTTCTTGTCATTCAATTCACTTTGGTCAATCAGGTCTTGCTCCGCAGTGACCGATTGAAATGGCCACTTTGGAATCAGACTTCGCACGGTCCCGAAACAAAAAAAGCGGGCACGAGACCCACTTCTCTCACCGTTGCCGCGAGCGACAACGGACTCAGCCACGAAGGCCAGCCATCGAAAGACGAAGCCAAGAAACCCTGGCGAACGTCCCTGAACCGACACGTTAATTCATCGACGACCTCACGCGAAATCACGCGGTGCTGCCAAAATCCAGAACAGTGTCGAGGTGTCCAAAGTCGCTTGCGAGACGACCTTCGACGGCCTAAACGCCCCCATCCTGCTGAGCGGGACAAGGACATTACTTTTGACCACTCACAGTGTCAAGGAGCACACCGCAGCCTCGCCCGTTTGATCGCATTTAGTTCGTAGCTTTCTCCCTTTGGGAGAAGCTGGCAGAACACCGAATACAGGATTCATCGTCGATCGAGTCACCGACATCAGGCCCCGCAACCAAGAGGGCAAACGACAGGATTACCACCTTTTCGTTGAATCGACCTTGGTCAGTTCGCCAGATCGATCTTCAGGCCTTCAGACTCTGACGCTTCTCCCCGATCAGCTTTAGTAACGCCTTGTGCGGGTCAGCGAATTTCTGAAGCCCCTCGGACATCAGCGTCTCTTCGAGATTCGTAAAATCGACCAACCGGTCGATCTCGGCCATGACGTCGGCCGGCGGCAATTGATCGACACGGCGTGAAAAGATTTTTCCGGACATCGCCTGTACGGCGGCGTTTGTTGCAGGCGGATTCGTCTGAATGTCCGAACCCGCTAACGCAGCGACGTACTTGTCGGGCGAGTCGGCCGGGTCTTTCGTCCCAGTGCTTGCAAAGATGATCTCCTGCTTGAGCGGCAGTCGCTTCTCCGTCCACCAGCGTTCGTTCTCTTGCCAGATGCGTTGCACGTTCAAAAGTCCAACTTGCCCTTGCGCCGCCGGCGAAAGCTGCGAGACCTTCTGCTTCGTGTACACGTCGATCCGGCTGACGAAGATGCTGTAGACGGATTTGAAACTAGCGAGCGACTTCCGCCGCTGCGCCCCGCGCCACACCGCCTCACGAGCCAGACGGTACTGCCGTTCCGAAAAGATCAACGTGACATTCAAAGTGATCCCGGTGGCCGTTAATTCTTCCAACGCTCCCAATCCTCCGGGGGTCGCGGGAACTTTGATCATCCGGTTCGTGTGTCCTGTCGACCATTTCTTCCCTAGTTCAACGTACCGTGCAATTTTGTCTGGCAAGCTGAGCGTGCATGCGGCATCCTCCAGCAGCGGGTCTAACTCAAACGACACGTATCCGTCGTTGCCGTGAGTCTCCGCCCAAACAGGGGCGAATACCTCTTGAGCACCGCGCACCAATTGATCGGTCACTTGCCATGCGACCGCCTCGTCATCGAGCCCTTGTTTCATCAGCAAGGCCAATCGGTCATCGAACCGGCCGGTCTTAATGAGGTCCGACACGATGATCGGATTCGACGTCGCTCCCGTCGCGCCCTGCTCGCGGTTTAGCCGCACCAAATCCGGGTCAATACTGTCGAGCCAGAGTTTCGTCCCTGAAGCGATTAACGATTGCAGCGGCGTAGACATTACGAGTGCTCCATGAGCGTGGGCCAGACGAGACGAAAGAGTAATCGCCTCGCGAAGCACTCGCTATGAAGCTCAAAGATCGCCACTTGATTTAAGCCAATACCTCTGTGACAACTCGGCACGGCTCCACACCAGTCAGTCGCTGATCGAGTCCCTGATACTTGTACGAGAATCGCTCGTGGTCGAAGCCGAGCAGGTGCAGCACGGTCGCGTGGAAGTCCCGAATCGGGACCGGATCTTTAACGACGTTGTACGAGAAGTCGTCGGTCTCACCGTAAATCGTGCCACCCTTTGTGCCTCCGCCGGCCATCCACCAGGTGAAGCAGCGCGGGTGATGATCGCGGCCGTAGTTCTGCTTCGAGAGCCCCCCCTGCGAATAAATCGTGCGTCCGAACTCACCCCCCCAAATCACCAGCGTGTCATCGAACAGACCGCGTTGCTTGAGGTCTTGAATGAGCGCGTGGCATGGCTGATCGACATCTTTGCATTGCGACGGCAGCCGGCCGGCGACGTTGCCGTGCGTGTCCCAGTTGTTGATGTAGACTTGCACGAACCGCGTTCCGCGCTCAACGAGTCTTCGCGCCGTCAGTACGGTGTTGGCGAACGTGCCGGGCTTGAGGACTTCGTCGCCGTACATCTTTAATGTCGCTTCCGATTCGCTGGCAAGGTTTGTCAGTTCCGGGACGCTCGCCTGCATTCGGAAGGCGAGTTCGTAGTTCTCGATCCGTGTTCGAGTTTCTGGATCGCCGAGTTGTTGCAGCGTCAGCTCATTGAGCTGTTTCAACCCGTCGAGCGTCTTGCGGCGAATCTCGGTCGGCACACCGGGCGGGTTGTTGATGTAGAGGATCGGATCGCCCGCAGAACGAAAACTTGTGGCCGCGTGCTCACCCGGCAGATAGCCTGCTTGCCAGAGCCGCGCGGAGATCGCTTGTACCTGCTCGGTGTTCGTCGGTTTCGCGACCATGACCACGAACGCGGGGAGGTCTTCGTTCAGCGAACCGAGTCCGTAGCTGGCCCACGCTCCGAGGCACGGCCGGCCGGTCACCTGGTTGCCGGTCTGGATGAAGCTGATCGCCGGCTCGTGATTGATCGCCTCGGTGTTCATCGAGCGGATAAAGACCATGTCATCGACCATCTTGGCCTTCCACGGCAGCAATTCCGAAAGCCACATGCCGCACTCGCCATGCTGCTGGAACTTGAACATCGATGGAGCGATCGGGAATCGGGCCTGTCCGCTGGTCATCGTCGTCAGCCGCTGTCCCCTGCGAACGGACTCCGGAAGGTCTTTGTCGTACCAATCATTCATCACCGGCTTGTAATCGAACAGGTCCATCTGCGGCGGACCTCCGACCATGTGGAGGTAGATGACATGCTTGGCCTTGCCGACGTAATGCTGCAAGTTCGTTTTCGGCAGCGCTGTTGCGTTGCTGGACTCCTCCGCCCCAGCGACTCCGGGTGCTCGTCCCATCAGAGACGCGAGCGACGCCCAACCAAGCGCGTGCGATCCCTGCGAGAAGAAGTAACGACGAGTGACGTTGCGTTGGTATTCCTGAAGAAGATCCATGATCGCCTCCGATTCAGATCGGTGATTTGAGTTCAACCGGCAGCAGTTGGTTTGAGTTTACTTGTTCAAAACTTCATCGAGGTTCAGCACTTCGTTCGTCAGCATTGTCCAGGCGGCGAGCGTCGCGGGATCGAGTCTGTCGTCGGGCTTCGATTCACCGAACGCGATGAGTTGCTTCGCATCCTCGCCGTGAGCTTGGTAGTACGCCGTGAGTTCAGCCAGCGATCCCTTCACGACCGTTAGCTCCTCTGAGCGCAACGACCGAGCGAGCAGTCGTTTCGCCAGCAGATCCGCTCGCGATTCAAACGACTCGCCGCCGATCTTGAGCACGACCTGGGCGAGTGTTCGCGCCGCTTCGACGTGCTGCACGTCGTTGAGCGTGACGAGCGCTTGCAGCGGCGTGTTCGTGCGGTCGCGGCGGACGACGCAGGTTTCGCGGGCAGTCGCGTTGAAGATTTCCAGCGATGCGGGCGGAGCTGCTCGCTTGATGAATGTGTACAGGCTGCGGCGATACAGGTTCTCGCCAGCGTCTCGTTTATAATCGCGCGTGTTGCTGCCGATCATCGCGACTGCTTCCCAGACGCCGTCGGGCTGATATGGCTTGACGCTTGGCCCGCCGATCTTCGGAATCAACAGGCCACTTGCCGCCAGCGAGTAGTCGCGGATCATCTCGGCATCCATGCGGAAGCGTGGGCCGCGAGACAGCAACCGGTTTTGCGGATCACGTTCCAGTTTTTCGCGGGTCACGACGGCGGACTGCCGGTAGGCATTCGACATCAGCACCTGCTTGAAAAACTTTTTCATGTCCCAGCCGGACTCGCGGAAATCGACCGCCAGCCAATCGAGCAGTTCGGGATGCGACGGCAATTCGCCTGTGATGCCGAAGTCTCCCGAGGTCTTCACGAGTCCGCTGCCGAAGACTTCTTGCCAGAAGCGATTGACAGTGACGCGTGTTGTCAGCGGATGTTCCGGTTGCAGCAACCACTTTGCAAAACCGATGCGGTTCTTAGGCGCTGCATTCGGGAAGGCTGGGAGTGCGGCCGGAGTTGCGGGCTTCACTGGGTCGCGGCGTTTGTCGTACTCACCACGAAAGAGGATATAGGCCATCGCCTCTTCCGACTTTTCGTTCATGACGTGAGCAATCGTGCCGCGCGATTTGAGAGCGATCTCTTCCTGCTGAGCGGTCGCGATGTGGCCGTTGAGTTCCTGAAACGGCTTGTCCATCGTCACCAGCCACCAGTCGAAGAGTTCATTGACCTCTTGCGGCGTCCGCTTGTCGGCCGGCTTCGCGAGCAGTTCCACCGCCTGCGGCGTCCGGTTGAGCTGTTCGATCTCGCTGTTGGCCAACGCTCGGCCGTAAACGCGAGCGTCTTGTAGGACGACATTTTGCAGCCGCTCGGATTTGCTCCGTTGTCCGACAGTGAGGGGGACATTCGTCTTGATCGTCGATTGGAGTTGATCCGCTTCGACATCGACCGGCTGCTGCACGCCGTTGACGAAGACTCGCACGCCGGTCGCCTTTCCTGAACCGTCGTAAGTCACGCAGACGTGGCTCCATTGATTCGGCTGCAGCGGTGTCTTGCCGACGACCTTCAATGCGTCGTCCTGCCACTTGTTGATGATGTGCATTCCCGGCCGATCCGCTTGCAACCACAGATCCCAGCCTCGGTAGTTGTTGTCGTTGTCCATGCGAGCGAGGATCGCCCCGGATTGATTCCGCTTCGTGACTTTCACCCACGCCGACGCGGTGAAGCCCTGATCCTTTTCGAAGTCCCCGGCTTCTGGAATCTGCAACGGGTCGCCGATTTTGATCGCGAAGGCCTTCGCGCCGACCTTACCTGCACCGACCCAATCGAAGCCGGAGGCGACGTTTGCGGATCGCTCTTGGCCATCGACGATCAACTTCAACGCTTTCCCGTCCCCTTCGTTGAGCGGCATGTGCAGCTTCAAACCTTGGGTCGGAATGAGTGCGGCAAGCTGCTCGACCTTCGCTTCGGCCAGCCACTTATCGTAGTCGGCCCGAGCTTCCTTCTTTCGAGTCTCCAGCTTGGCGCGCATTTCCTTCAATGCGGCGGAGACTGCTTCCCACTTCTCACGATCCTCCGGTTTCGGGACGGTGATGATCGGCGGTGTGTTCGGAATGTTGCCGTCCATCGCGGCCTGCGTCGTGTTATTGAAGAACGCCGCCATCGAATAAAAATCCTTCATCGTCAGCGGGTCGAACTTGTGGTCGTGACAGACCGCACAGCCGGCCGTCAGCCCCATCCAAACTTGCGAGACAGTCTCCGTTCGATCGCGCGTGTACGAGACGAGAACTTCTTCGGCGATCGAGCCCCCTTCGTTCGTCGTGATGTTGCAGCGGTTGAAGCCCGACGCGATCTCCTGATCGAGTGACTTGTTCGGCAACAGGTCTCCGGCGAGTTGCTCGATCGTGAACTGATCGAACGGCATGTTGCGGTTGAAGGCGCTGATGACCCAATCGCGGTACGACCACATCTCGCGGAAGTTGTCGAAGTGAATGCCGTGCGTGTCCGCGTAGCGGGCTGCATCGAGCCAGTACCGACCGCGATGCTCGCCCCACTGCTTCGAGGTCATCAGCTTGTCGATCAGCTTCTCGTAAGCGTTATCCGACTTGTCAGCCACGAATTCATCGACCAACTCAACGCTTGGCGGCAGACCAGTGATGTCGAGATTGACTCGCCGAGCCAATGTTCGCCGATCCGCCTCAGCCGCCGGAGTCAGTCCCGCCGATTCAAGCTTCGCGAGCACAAACCGGTCGATGGGATTCTTGGCCCACGCCTCGTTTTTGACCTTCGGTAGCTCCGGTCGGGCAGGCGCGATGAACGACCAGTGAGCCTGATACTCGGCCCCGCTGGCGATCCACTTTCGCAGCAACTCCTTTTGCTTCGCCGTCAGCGTTTTCTTGATGGCCGGCGGCGGCATGATCTCTTCCGCATCGGCGGAAAGGATGCGCCGTATCATCTCGCTCTCGTCCGGCTTGCCCGGCACAATGACCTTCTTGCCGATCGCGTCCTCTCGGCGATCCAATCGGTAGTCCCCCTTCCGAGCCGCACTATCCGGCCCATGACACGGAAAACACATGTCGGTCAAGATCGGCCGAATGTCGCGGTTGTAGAAAATCGCGTCGTCGGCCCGGCTCGATGAGATCGTCAACAGGCACAGACTCAACGTGAGCAATTCCGTGAATCGCATGGAAGTACATCTCCGGGTGAGGGTGATCTTCTGTGTGTGAAAGTTTAACAATCCCACGACCGACTGTCCGGCTGAAAGCCGTGAGCCGGTGGCCGAAAGCTGTTATCCTTTTTTAAACACGCAAAAAGGATAACGGCCAACAGCGTTCGGCTCACGACTGACGGCCCGATTGTCAGGGGAGGTGCTGTGATGCTCTGTCGGGTGTTGTGGTTGTTGTGCATCGTCAGTTGGAGTTGGCCCTTGAATGGCGCGGAGCGCAACATCGCAGAGCGCTTGCAACGAGAGATGTGGATTAAGGAATCACGCCTGGTCCGGTCAGCGATCGGGGTCACACGGCCTGAGACGCCGATTCCGTGCTGGATCGACACGGCAGAACTCGCTGAGAAGCCGGATCGTTATCATGTCTGGCTGATCGGAGGGCTCGACGGCACGGACCAGAGCGTCGATCACACAATCGCAGTGTTGCGCTGGTTTCACACCTCGGAAGAAGCGACGAGTCTGCGTGCGACGATGGCGATGTCGGCCGTCTTGATCGCAAATCCCGATGGCTGGGCGAATCAACTTGGCGGCAAAAATCTTTCCGGTGGCGACTTGTTGCGCGGGTATCCGCCGCCAGTCGATGGATATCAGAGTCAGGAAGTTCCCGAGGCGCAGTACTTGTGGCGCTGGCTCGGAACACAAGCTCCAGATGTCATCTTCGATGTGCGACACCACTCCGATCCGAAGCGGGCTGGAATTCAAGATGGCTCGGATGCGGACGATGACCTCACTTCTCAACTCGCCCGGCAGTCGGTCGCGGGAATGGGAAAGCTCGTCGCCGTGCGCTGGAACATCGACAAGCCTGGCATCCAGTCGGATAACCTCCTGCCGCAACACTTGAAGAAGCTAGCCAGCACAGGCAAGTCCATCGACGTCCACAGCGAGGCGCGTCAGGAAAGGCTGCGGCGAATTCGCCGTTCGCCGATCGAAGTCGCGGAGCAACTCGCCCAACGATACGGGCACTCTTTGAAGACAGTGCAGTACATCCCGGCCGTTGCGGTGATCGGCCGCATTCGGCTGAGCGAACTGACGAACGATCCGTCGCCTCAGCAAGACGCGGAACGAATCGTCGAGCCGTATCTGTCTGGGAAGCAAAAGGCGATCAGCGACAATCCGAGCGGCAGCGACTTTGCCGGGCATCTCGTCTTTGGTGAGTTGGCTCTGCGAATCAAGGACGAGCCGACGAAAGCCAAGCTGATCTCGCTCGCGAAAGCTGCCGCCGATTTCGGATTCGATGCCGACGGTCAGCCGCGTAAAGCCATGCCATCGCACGTCGAGATGTCGGATGCCGTCTTCATGTCCTGCCCGATCCTTGCTCAAGTCGGTCGGCTGACCAGCGACGTGAAGTACCACGACATGGCCGTGCGACATCTCGCGTTCATGCGGAAGCTGTGTGCTCGTCCGGACGGGCTGTACCGCAACTCGCCGCTCAACGACGCCGCATGGGGACGCGGCAACGGCTTCCCGGCCCTCGGCCTCGCGCTGACGCTGACCGATCTGCCGGCCGAACATCCTGGCCGAGCCGAAGTCCTCCGCGCGTTTCAGCAACACCTTGCCGCACTGCGAACTCACCAAGACCCGACCGGCATGTGGCATCAAGTTATCGACGTCGAGGGAAGTTATCGCGAGCTGACCGCAACCTGCATGATCACGTTCGCAATGCTGCGAGGCATGAAGCACGGCTGGCTCGACCGAGCGACTTACGAACCGAGCATCCGCCAATCCTGGCCCGCGATTCTGGCTCGCATCGCGGCAGACGGTTCGCTGATTGACGTTTGTGAAGGGACTGGCAAGCAAACCAGTCTGCGAGCGTATCTCGACCGCAAGGCGATCCTCGGCCCCGACGACCGCGGAGGCGCGATGGCATTGCTCGTCGCGACCGAGATGGCGGAATTCATGTCCGCCAGGTGACGAGACTTGACCACAACGACGCGCCAGCGACTATTCGACCGGCGATCAATCATGCACTCGCTGACGCATCGTGCCGGTTTCCCAATCAGCCCGAAGGCTTCAACGCACCAGCAAGAAGTCGCGACTGTTGAGCAAACTCCACATCAAGTCTTGAGCCGCGTCGGTGCGTTGTTGGTCGCCGTAACTGGCGAAGTGCTTCTTGGCGACTTCGACTTCTTTCACGGTCGGTCGTCGTGAGAGCGACCAGAGATAGAGGTCTTCGATCAATTGATCTTCAGTCGGTGCGGGGTTCTGTCGCAGCAGTTGAGCGACTCGTCCATTAGCGTCGGTGACTCGGCGAAGGATTGACTGGCCGTTGATCAGGTGCAGCGCCTGAAGCATGTTGCTGTCGCCGTCCCGCTCGCATTCGCAGGCTTCGGCTCGTTGAGGTTTTCCGAAGAGGTTCAGGAACTCGCTGGTGATTTCGGCGTCAGGAAGCTGTGCGGCGGAGAATCCCGCCGGTGCGCCGCCGAAGTTTTCTCGCACGCCCGTCGCTTGTACGAGCGAATCGAGCAGCGATTCGGCGGAAATGCGGCGCGGGATCGCGTGCGAGAAATTCTGCGTATCGTGCCGATTGCTGTCGTTGGCGATGCTGCTCCGCTGGTACGTCTGCGACGTGACGATCGTCCGCATCAAATGGCGGACGTCAAATTTGTGTGCGAGGAAATCCTTCGTCAGCGCGTCGAGCAGTTCGGGGTTGATTGGCGGGTTCGTCGTCCGCAGGTCATCGACCGGATCGATGATGCCGCGTGAGAAGAAGTAGCTCCAGAAACGATTCGCGAGACTGCGCGCGAACATCGGGTTGTCGGGAGCGGTCAGCCAAGTCGCGAATGGAACTCGGCGATCGGTCCCGATCGAGACGGGCGGTTGAATCCCGCCGAGGAATCGTGGCGGCTGTGCTTGTCCCGATCGCGGATTCGTCGCGAAGCCAGCCGCAAGTTGCAGGCTCACCGCGCGAGCGTTCGGAACGCCGACCATTCGCGGATCGTTCTTCGCCGTCACTTGATTAAAAAAGCTGGCGAGGCCGTAGTAGTCCTCTTGCGTCCAATTCTCCAGCGGATGCGTGTGGCAGCGAGCACACAACATGCGGACGCCGCAGAAGACTTCGGCGACTCGTTCGAGCGTGTCGTTCGTGTCCTTGCTGACCGCGAAGTACGCCGCCGCCGGGTTGTCGGCCGCTCCCCCCTTGCTGGTCAGCAACAGCCGAGTCATTTCGTCCAGCGGCATGTTCGCTGCGACCGCGCTCCGTATCCATTCGCGGAACCCGTACATCGCCGGTTCGCTCAGTCGCACGCGCGAGTTCTGTAACAAGTCTCCCCATTTCAGCGACCAATGATCGACAAACTCCGGCCGCGCAAAGAGCGAATCGACCTTCTTCGTCCGCTTGGCGGGATCCGCGTCGGCGAGAAACGCTCGCACTTCCTCCGCTGCCGGCTGCAACCCGATCAAGTCGATCGACACGCGCCGCAAGAACTCTTCGTCGCTGGATAACTCCGACGGCTTAATTTTCAAATCGTTGAGCTTCGCCACGACATGCTGGTCGATGAAGTGCTCGGTCGGAATCGGCGACGGCTGAAAGTCCGACTTGCGATTCAGCACGATCAGCCGTGCCGCCGCGAACTTCCGTTCGTACCGCGCGACGACGGCCGACTCACCGACATCGCGAGCGGTCACCAGCCCCACCTCATCAACGTCAGCGACCCCTTCGGTGTTGACGTTGAAGATCGCCAGCTTCGTGACATCGCGGGTCGTCCCGTCCGTGTAATGTGCAATGAGCTGCAACCGATGCTTCATCCCCGGTTCAACGACAAATCGTTCCGGGAAGACGCGGACGAATTCGACCTCGGCCTTGTCCTCGAAGTCCGACCTCGCCCCTTGCTCGATCCACGTCTGCAGAATCTTGTGCGACAGCGAACCCTTCGCCAGCCGAATCCCACCCCGATGTGGCACCTCGCCGATCGGCTTGGTGATCAACAAACTTTCGCTCGGCTTGACGAGACTGATCCGCCGCCCGAACTGATCACCGAACACCGCTTGGTAGTCCTGTGTTGCTTCACCGCCGCGCAGCGACAGCTTGAACCCGTTCTTGCCGAGCGAGTATCCGTGACACGCTCCCATGTTGCAGCCACCCTTCGACAGCACCGGCATCACCTCATGCCGAAAACTGTAAGGCCGCTCGGCCGGAGGCAACTCCACCGCCACCGGCACATTCACCGTCTGCCCCGCCGCCTGCACCACAATCTGCGTCTGCCCCGACTTCAACGGCTTCACCCAACCGTTCTCGATCGTGGCGATACTCGGGTCGCTGCTGGTCAACGTCGCCTGAGCCGACAAATCGACCGCGATGCCATCGGCAGTCTTACCGCTGACGATCAGCGAATGCTCATAGCGGTGATGAATCAACTTCAACGCCGACGGTGCGACCTGAATGTTGCCGGAGACACTGATTGACTGCGGCGGTTCGCCTTTGATTGAGGAAGCGAACAAGGCACACAAAGACAGACTGGCAAAAAAATGGGGGGCAAAAAAATCTGGAGAATACCGCGTGGTTATCTTGCGCTTCATATTTCTACTCCAAATCTTTTTGCCAACTCGCCCCTTTGAATCCTAATTCGCCGCAGCCGGTGCAACCAACTTCACAATCAATTCGGTCTCCGTCCGAATCGGCTGGTTACCAGTGAGCGGATCGGGTGGGCCGGTGGCGATCAGTTTAATCCCTTTGAGCTCTCCGGCTGCGAAGTTGGCGGGAAAGCGGAGTTCGAGGGCGAAGTCGGTTTGATCGGCTTTCACGGCGGCGTTGGTGATGGCGACTCCACCGGGCTGGCCGGTGAGCGTCAGGTTCGCGTCCCCTTTGAAGTTCGCGAGCCGTTCGATCTTGCCGGTCACCTTCACGACGGCACCGGTCTTTGGATCAATCGTTTGCTCGATCGTGGTGGAACCTGTCAGCTTCACGGCGAGCGGATTGAGTACCGGCAAGCGACGCACCGTCGAGTACGCGGTTCGCAAGACCGAGTTGCGTTCGGGATTGAGCAGTTCGGCTTTGATGGCGACGTCGCAGGAACTCTCAGGCAAGACCGACGGCACGACGAGCGACAGTTGGCTCTGGGAATTGGCTTTCGCTTCGGCGTCGCGGACTGCGGCTTCGGCGGCGGTCTTCTTCGTAGTGAGATCGGCGACCTTCGCGTCGGCTGCAACTTTGGCGTCGCCTTGAGCCGCCGCAGCTTGCTTGGTCGCTTCAGCGAGTTGTGTATTGATCGCGTTCAGCGAGTCGATCGCTGCTTTGACCGGGGGATCGACAGGGACTTCCACAACTTGCTCCGGTCGCACCGCCAGGATGAGGTTCGGTTGATTGTTGACTCGTGGTTCAAGCTGCGAGGTCACGAACGTCAGCCGTATCGGGCCGAGCATTCCGCTGGGCCGCACGAACTTCAGAGGGATCGCAGTCTTGCTCATCTGGACCAGTTGCGACATCGGCTGTGCGTCGGCCCAGGCGACTTGAAACGGCACCGGTTGTTTCGGAGCGGCCGCGATGCCGAACGATTCGCGCAACCACACGGGCGAGCGGTCATCGGCCGGTGCTTCGGTGCGGGCTCGCGCGGCGATCGCTCCGTCGGGCGATTTCGCGGTGAGCGAAGTCACTGCTTGTGCGATCGCGTCGCCGGTTCCGGTCAGCGTCAGCAATGTCCCGCTGGCTCCGGCGGAGATGTCGGTCCCCGTTGCAGTGATTCCAGTCGGCAGTTGGCCAAGGCTCAGTTGCAGCGGGCCGTCGTAGCCTTTGCGAGTCACATTCACTTCAAGCACTTGCGAGTCACCGCTGGCGATGTTGGCAACATCGGCCTTCGCCGAGACGCTGATCTCCGGCGGCGATTTGTCGCTCGGCATGACGACCAGCCGATAGATCGCTTGCTCGTTGGCGATGTCCAGCGAATCGCGCAACGCGAGGATGATCGTGTCGATGTTCGCCGGGACGGTGAACTCCAATCGCGGATCGGTCGAATTCGGCCCGTCGTCGTTCGTTGCGAGCACTCCGCCGTCCTTGTTGCGAACTTCCAGCACCGCGTCGATGCGAGAACCAATCCGTTCGGCGAAGAGGTCGAAGGTCAACTTTATTCCCGGTGTGACAATGAAGCGGTACTGATCGAGTTGACCCGGTGCATCGAACCGGCCGTTGATCGCGACCGGGATCGTCGACACAGCCGGTTCACCGGTGCTGCTGGCTTGATTGGCAACAGGTGATCCGCCCGCCGCCACGATCGCTTCCACCAACTCCGGCAATGGCGACAACAAGACGCTCGGCGGAGCACCACTGGACGCTTGCGGATTCGGCAGCAACAGCGGGATCACATCGCTGTCGCCGATCGCCTTGAACGACAACTTGGCTCCAGGCGTGGAACCCAACAAATCGATCGCGACTTCTTGTCCGCGAGTCACCGCCGCCGGAAACGCCAAGTCAGCGAATTGCCATTGGCCAATCTTAAGCCGAAAGAAACTGACTCCCGGCGGAGCGTATTGCAGGTCGTGAAGCTCGACCGTGTATTCCCCATCGCGCGGCAGCTTCGCGCTGAGCCGGCAATCTCCCGCCAACGTCCGTGACGGCATCGCCCAGGCCACCTGAGTTCGTTGAGCATCGAACAAATGCACGACCGGCCGCAGCTTGCTGCCGAGTCGCTTGGCTTCGATCTCGATCAACACATCGTCACCTGCTTTGCCGGTGAACGATGTCTTGGAACTCCCGCTGCCGGGAACCGAACCATGCAGGCTGACCGGCAGCACGGCGACCGTTTGCGAGATCGGCAACTGCGGCATTCGGTCGAGTGCGACTACGACGCTGTTCGAGACACCTTCGTTCGTTGCCAGTCGCAGTTGTGCAAGTCCGGGAATTGTTTCGTTGGATAACGTCGCCGTCAGCACGATTCGATTCGCGTTGCTCTGCTTGTCATCAAGCGTCACGGCCACGGCGTTCGCACCAAGCAACAACTTCGGAGCCGGCAGCAAGTCGACTCCATCAATCGTCACGACCGTCGGCTGCCCGATCTGCAACCCGCGCACGTTGACGCTGCGAATTTCCGGTGGGCGAGCGAACGCCGTCGAAGTGATGAGCGCAATGATCAGGAACGTGACGAGGCGAGGCATGACGACCTTTGGAGTGCGGCGATGTATCGCCGCTTTCACTTTCGGCGAAGCCGCTTTGTTTTCGCGGAAAAATGCCGAATGAATTTGGGTGAGGCTTATTGGCGGGAAAATGGAAAGCGGCTCCGTCGCGATCCAAAGCGGCGATGCATCGCCGCACTCCAAAATTATCCAAACAACTGCTGAATCGGTTCCGCTTCGACCAATCGAATTGGGCGGTTGCCGGGGCCGGGCATCATGGTGGTTTCCAGGTCGATGCCCATCGCGTGGTAGATCGAGGCGAGGATTTGCGGCGGTTCGATTGGGTTATTTTGCGGGCGGGCTCCTTGTTTGTCGGAGGAGCCGATGACTTGGCCCCCTTTGATGTTTGCGCCGGCCATGAAATTGGTCCAGACGCCGGGGTGGTGGTCTCGGCCGCCGCGAGGGTTCAGAGACGGCGTTCGACCAAACTCACTCAGAACACAAACCGCGGTGTCATTCAACAAGCCGCGGTAAGAAAGATCTTCGATTAGCGCCGTGAAGGCCCAGTCGAATTGCGGGCAGAGGAGGCGTTCGTAGTCGGCGTAGGTATTGTTCAAGCCGCCGCCGTCGGCGTGCATGTCCCAGCAGGAGATGCCGAAGACGGTGTCGAAGTGGTTGATGGTGACGTAGCGGCAGCCGCGTTCGATCAGCCGCCGAGCCATCAGGCAGCTTTGGCCCAGCGAGTTCTGGCCGTAGCGGTCGCGGAGCTTCGGCGTCTCTTGCGTGAGGTCGAAGGCTTGCTTGGCTTCGGGCGAGGTCAGCAGGTTGAAGGCTCGCGCGTAGGCCGTGTCGCGGCCCACCTCCGGGTTGGTTTCGGCTTTGCGTTGCACCTCGTCGATCTGCGAGAGGAGTTGCTTGCGAGCGTTCAGCCGGAACTCGGTCTGCCCGGCGGGAGGTTGCAGGTCCGAGACCTTGAAGTCCGAGCGAGCCGGATCGGAGCCGAGGAAGAACGGCTCGTGCCCGCTGCCGAGATACGCGGCCGTCTGCCCGTGGAGCGGCCCGGCTCCGGTGTTGCCGATCTTGTACGGCAGGATGACCGACGCTGGCAGCGTGCCGCGATTGCCGAAGACTCGCGAGATCACCGAGCCGCTGTACGGCTTCATGCTGTCCGGGTTGAAGTCGTGCCCGGTCATCATCCACCGCTGGCCATTCTCGTGAGTCGCTCCCGTCTTGTGATGCAGACTGCGAATCAACGCGACCTTGTCCATCATCCGAGCCATCAACGGAAAGTGCTCGCAAATTTGAATGCCGGAGACGTTCGTGTCGATCGGCCTGAACTTCCCCCGAATCTCCGCCGGAGCCTCCGGCTTCATGTCCCACGTATCCAATTGCCCCGGCGATCCGACTAAGAAAATCGTGATGCAGTTGCGAATCTTCTGCTGAGCCTGATCGACCGCCCCACTCGCCTCAAGCGACATCCAACTCGGCAGCGACAAGCCAACGAGTCCCGCCGACCCAGCCTGCAAGAAACTGCGCCGAGTCGATCCGTGACCATCACAGAGCGAAACTTTTTCATTGCCGATACCAAGCATGGCGGTCTCCTGATCCCGTAGTCGTTGTGACAGGTGGGTTTGTCTGGCTATTTCGTTTGTTGGATTACGTCGATCTTTCTTCCATTCAGGCTGCAAGAGTGACAGCTTGCCATCGTCTTGTTCTTTCGAATCGATTCAACGCTGCAACGGACGCATCGCTTATCGACGGAAGCGGAGTAAGGTCAGCCACCGCCGGCTATTCGTGAATCACGTCACATCATCGGCAGGCAGGAGCCTGCCCTACTCAAATTTGTTACCCGACTGTGTAGGCCACTTTGTTCGAGACCTCGACGAACTTGCTCTGCGTGAAGTTGCCATCTTTGTCTTTGGCATAGCCGTCGTACTTAAACATCTGCAGAACAACTTCGTATTGGCCGGGAGTCGTGTCGGGGTGCTCGTACGAGGCGTCCGAGCGGGCGGGGACTTGAGCCACCACTTGCCCGTTGCGACGGACCTCCCACACCAACTGCGATCCCCAATCGTTCGTGACGTCGCCGCGCGTCAGCTTGCGGCCTGCGAGTTGGATCTCGGCTTTCGGAGTTCCTTCAAACTTCTGGTCCATGTCTGCCTCCCGAAGAGTGGCGATTGACTCGACATTTCGTTTCACCGCGACTTCCGCGGAGCGCGGGCCAGACGCGCTCCTCGGAAGTTGGGGTGAACGACAACATATCAAAGTCAACTGGTGTGACCAAGCAGGAATCCGCATGCTCCTGCCCGGCCGATGGCTGTAGGCCGAAATCCGATGGCCGTGAACTTTTTTACTTCGTCGCGACGAAATAGGAACTTTGGCTTTCGGCTCACGGCGATCGGCCGAGCGTTCGCGTTGGCTGTCATCGATGTGGCGGCGTGATATGCTCGGTTCATGTCATTCATCCGACCTGATATCGACCGCATTGATGGCTACGTTCCGGGCGAGCAACCGCAGGACTCCGGCTGGACGAAGCTCAACACCAACGAGAACCCGTACCCGCCGTCCCCGCGAGTCGCTGAGGCGATCACGCGCGCGGCCAACGGGCGGCTGAATGTGTATCCCGACCCGCTTGGCACGCAGGTTCGTAAGCAAATCGCCGAGCTGTTCCACGTCGATCCCGACTGGGTCATCCCTGCCAACGGCAGCGACGAGAACCTGACGATCATCACCCGCACGTTCTGCGACGCGACCGACCTCGTCGCGTATCCGTACCCCAGCTACATCCTCTATGAGTCGCTGGCCGACATACAGGGAGCCAAGCACGAACGGATTCTGCTCAACCCCGATTGGTCGTGGAATTGGCGAGTTGCCGAACCAATCATCCAACGAGCGAAGGTCTTGTTTGTTCCGAATCCGAACTCGCCGTCGGGCAATCGTTGGCCGCCGATCGACATCGTCAAACTTGTACCGCCAAACGGAGTGCTGGTGCTCGACGGAGCATACGCTGACTTCGCCGACGAACCTTCTAAAGCCGAGTTCTTGAGTCACGAACGGCTCGGCCGCCGCATCATCGTCACGCGCACGCTCAGCAAGAGTTACAGCCTCGCCGGTATCCGCTCCGGTTTCGCGATTGCGCATCCCGATTTGATTACGGCGATGCGGAAGGTCAAAGACAGCTACAACTGCGACAGCCTGACGCTTGCCGGGACGTTGGCCGCGTTGCAGGATCAGGATTGGATGCTCGCCAACGTTGCCCGCATCCAAGCAACTCGTGCCCGTTTAACGACCGCGTTGCAGCAACTTGGGTTCGAGGTCGTTCCCAGCCAGGCGAATTTCGTCTGGGCCACGCGAGCGACGAGAAACCACAAAGAGATTTACGAGAGCCTCAAGTCTCAGAAGATCCTCGTCCGCTACATGCGCTTCCCGGATGTGCCGTTCGCGCCGAACGGGCTGCTCGACGGTCTCCGAATCACCGTCGGCACGGACGCCGAAATTGATCGGTTCTTGGAAGTCCTCAAGGCGTTGGTCTAAGCTGTCTTCCAAAGGATCTTGTTGTCATCTCTGTGCTCTCCGTGTTTCAAAACAGTTTCAACACAGAGACACAGAGGGCGCGGAGTATATCGCGACCGGTGGAGTTGGGCCGATGCGAGTGGTGCCTCAGTTTCTTCTAATACTCAACGTCTTCGCACTGACGGGTTTCGCACCGGCAGACGAACCGCAGTCGGTTGAGTTTTTTGAGAAGCGCATTCGGCCATTGTTCGCGGCCCGATGCTTCGATTGCCACGGGGCTGACCAAGCCGAAAGCGAACTGCGGCTCGATTCGCGAGCGGACATGCTGGAAGGTGGTTCGCGCGGGGCGGCGCTTATGCCCGGTGATCCCGACAAGAGCCTGCTGATTCGAGCGGTCAATCACGCCGACACGCTGGCGATGCCTCCCAAAGAAAAGCTGTCGCAGCGTGAGATCAACGACCTGACCGCGTGGGTCAAGGCCGGTGCGGTTTGGCCGGAAGGCGACAAACCAAAAGCTGCGACGAAGAAGCCGAATGCAAAAGCGGCGGCGACCGCGATGCAGTTCACTGACGAGCAAAAAAACTTCTGGGCGTTTCAGCCGATGACCGTGCCCCCTGTTCCCAAAATCCAAAATCAAAAAACAAAAATCGAAACTCCCATCGACCGCTTCATTGTCAGCGAACTCGAAACACGCGGCTTGCAGCCGGCTGACCTCGCCGACAAACGAACGCTGATTCGTCGGGCGACCTTTGATTTGATCGGCATCCCGCCGACGCCAGATGAAGTGGCTGAGTTTCTGGCCGACAACGAACCGGATGCATTTCCGCGCGTGATCGATCGGTTGCTGGCATCGCCCCGTTACGGCGAACGTTGGGGGCGGCATTGGCTCGACGTCGCGCGGTACGGTGACTCGAACGGGCTGGATGAGAATCTCGCGCACGCGAATGCGTTTCGTTATCGCGACTGGGTGATCTCGGCCTTTAATCGAGACCTGCCGTATGACGAATTCGTCCGCGAACAAATCGCCGGGGACTTGTTGCCGCCTGACGGCGATCCGAACGATCCGGTCGTCGCGGCTCGGCAAAACGATCGGCTGACGGCGACAGGATTCCTCGTCATTGGAGCGAAGATGCTGGCCGAGGACGATCCGCTCAAAATGCAGATGGACATCGTTGATGAGCAAGTCGACACGATCGGCAAGGCGTTCATGGGGCTGACGCTGGGGTGCGCTCGCTGTCACGACCACAAGTACGACCCGATCCCGATGGCCGATTACTACTCGCTGGCCGGCATCTTCAAAAGTACGAAGACGATGAACAACTTCAGCGTCGTCGCGCAGTGGCAAGAGCGTCCGCTGGCCTCGCCCGCTGTGTTGCAGCAGATCTCTGAGCAAAAACAGCACATCGCCGCGAAGCAGGGCGAGGTCAATCAACTCGTCGCGAAGTCGAACGAGCAGTTGCTCGACGAAGCCCGCGCGCGAGTTGCCGAGTACGTCCAGGCTGCCGCTCGCGAGATTTATCTCGACAAGACGTCCCGCTCGTTCGGTGCCGAGTTCGACAAGCGAGCCGACAAGACCGCTCCTCCGCCCGACGGCGTGCAGATCATCGAGGCGGAGAACTATCAGCGCGGCAACGCAATCAAGCTGAGCACCGGTTACGGCGAGGGGATCGGTGTGATCCTCAGCAACGGCAACGGCGAATGGACCGCCGAGTACGATGTCACCGTTCCGACCGCCGGGATTTATCAAATCGAAGTGCGCTACGCCGCCGCCGACTCGCGGCCGACGCAGTTGTCGCTCAACGGAAACGTCCTGAAGCCCGACGCTCTGCGCGACGTGACCGGAAGCTGGCACCCTGACACGCAACGCTGGCACGTCGAAGGGAGTCATGAATTTAAAGCCGGCGCCAACGTCATCCGCCTCTTCCGCCGCCCGCCGCTGCCGCACATCGACAAACTGCTGATCGCGCGTGTTTTCAGCAGCACGGCCCAAGCCGCCGGTCGTGGACCGGACAAACTCGATCAGTCAGCGGTGGCTAGTGCCGCGCCGCTCAGTCCGTTGCGTCCAGCGTTCATTTCACAATGGCGGCGACTGCTTGAGAAAACGCTCGACGACGCGACCACTCCATTTGCCGACTGGCGAGCGTTACTGATGTCGCTCGAACAGGCCGACGCCGCAAAGCGCATCGAAGCCGCACCGTCGTTGTTGTCGCTCGCCGACAAAATAGCTTCCGAGTTGTCTGCCGTGCTCACCGCGTGGAAGGAATTGAAAGCGACCGATGCCGGAAAATCCGCGACCGAACTGCCGGACGTTCGGCAAGAGACGCTTCGCAAACTGTTGTTCAACACCGTCGAAAGCTCGCCGTTCGCGTTGCCGAAGAATGCCGAAGAGTATTTCGCTGACGATGCCAAGACGTCACTCAAGTCACGGCGCGACGAAATCAAGCAACTGGAAGCCGCGATGCCGAAGCTCCCCGAAGTCATGGCGGTCAGCGAGGGAGTCATCGAAGACCTGCCACTCCACCTGCGGGGCAACCATACGACGTTGGCGAAGGACAAGCAGCCGCGGCGCTTTCCACGCATCATCGCGGGAGAACAACAGAAGGCACTCGCCGCTGACCGCAGCGGCCGCCTCGAGTTCGCTCGCTGGCTCACGGAACCAACGCACCCGCTGACCGCTCGCGTCGCGGTGAATCGCATTTGGCAAGGTCACTTCGGCGAGGCGTTTGTGCGTTCCCCCGATAACTTCGGACTGCTCGGAGACAAGCCGACGCATCCTGAACTGCTCGAATGGATCAGCCAGCGATTCATCGCTGCGGGCTGGTCGATGAAGTTGTTGCACCGCGAAGTCATGCTTTCATCGGCGTATCAAATGCAGACGACGTTCAGCGAAGCGGCGTTCCTGGCCGATCCCGACAATCGGCTATGGTGGCGACGCAATCGCCGACGGCTGGAAGTCGAAGCGATCCGCGATTCGTTGCTGGCGGTGAGCGGCCGGCTTGAGAATTCGATGGGCGGTACATTGCTGCCGTCACCGAATCGAGGCTACGTCACCGGCACGGCCAATAATTATCCGCAGATTTACAACTCGAATCGCCGGTCGGTGTATCTGCCTGTAATCCGCAGTGCCCTGTACGAGCTGTATCAGGTCTTCGACTTCGCGGAACCCAGCGTGATGAACGGCAAACGGGACTCGACGACCATCGCGACTCAAGCACTCTTCATGCTCAATAGCCAAATTGTCGCCGAGCAAGCTCGCGAGCTGGCACTGCAGCTTCTCGCGCAGCCAGACCTCGATGACTCTGCCCGCATCCGCAAAGTGTTTTTCACCTGCTATCAGCGCGAGCCGCTCTCGTCAGAGACGAGCCGCAGCCTGGACCTCCTGAATCGACTCGAAGCCGCGCAGCCCGAGGCTGCTCCCGCCGACCGCCGGCTCGCCGCCTGGCGCGGCCTCTGCCGCACACTGCTGGCCGCGAACGAGTTTCTATTTGTCGAGTGAAACTGGCGATTCGTGGATGGCGTTCTTAATGCCACCTTGAGTGTTTGATGTGGTCTTGCGTTCGAATCGCGCCATCCAAGATTTCGACTTCGATTGAGCCGGAACTATTGGATTCGATGTAGCATTCGACGATCTCTCGTTGAGGCTTGCCGGAAGAAGCCTTGAACTCTATTTCGAGATGTGACTCGCTTGTCACACGAACGCGCTGGCGGACAGTCTGATCAATGGCGATCTCGCCAACTCGATATTTCGCGCCGGTGACATGGATCACAACGTCTCGCATCGGCGATGGACTGTGGTTGACCAGAAGTACTTCAACGCCCGCTGGCGATTCCATAAACAACGATCCGATTGCAGCCAGAATGAGGACGACGGCAAGCCAATAGACGACTGTGAGCGCACTGCGCCAGGCTACTCTGGCTGGTTCTTTTCGATCATTCGAAGCATCCGCGATCCTTGTTCGGTTATTCATCAGTCACGCAGCCCTCCGAGGCGTTCTTAACATTTTTGATGTACTTGTAGAGCGTGCCGCGGGTGTGCTTGAGCGGCGGGGTTTTCCAGGCGGCCTTGCGTTTGGCGAGTTCTTCGGTGGAGACGTCCATGTTGATGACGCGCTGTTCGGCGTCGATCGTGATTTTGTCGCCGGTTTGGACGAGCGCGATCGGGCCACCCTCTTGAGCTTCCGGCGTGATGTGGCCGACGATGAAGCCGTGTGAACCGCCGCTGAAGCGGCCGTCAGTCATCAGGGCTACGTCTTTGCCGAGACCGGCGCCCATGATGGCCGAGGTCGGCGTCAGCATTTCCGGCATACCGGGGCCGCCTTTCGGACCTTCATAGCGGATGATGATGACGTCACCTTTCTTGATCTTGCCTTGTTCGAGCGCGTGCAGCATTGCCACTTCGCCGTCGAAGACATTGGCGGTGCCGGTGAAGACGAGCCCTTCCTTGCCGGTGATCTTGGCGACGGCTCCTTGGGGTGCGAGGTTGCCGCGCAGAATTTGGATGTGGCCGGTCGACTTAATCGGCTGGTCGAGTGGCTGAATGATCGGCTGGCCCGGAGTGAGTCCCGGCAGCGATTCGAGGTTCTCGGCGACCGTCTTGCCGGTGCAGGTGAGGCAGCTTCCGTCGAGCAGGCCGTTCGCCAGCAGATACTTCATCAACGCGGGCGTGCCACCGATCTGTTGCAGGTCGGCCATGACATACTTGCCGCTCGGCTTAAGGTCTGCGATGAACGGGATGCGATCGGAAGTCTTCTGGAAATCGTCGATGGTCAGGTTCAAGCCGGCCGAGCGCGCGATCGCGATGAAGTGCAGCACGGCGTTCGTCGAGCCACCCGTCGCCATAATCACCACCAGCGCGTTCTCGATCGACTTGCGGGTGATGATGTCGCGCGGCTTGATGTCGTTCTCCAGCAGATGGCGAATCGCCGCGCCCGAACGGAAACACTCATCCAACTTGAGGGGGTCTTCGGCAGGAATCGACGAACTGTACGGCAGCGACATTCCCATCGCCTCGATTGCCGAGGCCATGGTGTTGGCCGTGTACATGCCGCCGCAAGCGCCGGGACCGGGGATGCTGCAACGCACGATGCCTTGCCGCTCGTCGTCTTTCATGCGTCCGGCGATGTATTCGCCATACGCCTGAAACGCGCTGACAATGTCGAGCTTCTTGTCCTGCCAGCATCCCGGCTTGATCGTGCCGCCATAGACCATGATCGCCGGCCGGTTCAGCCGAGCCATTGCCATGATGCAGCCCGGCATGTTCTTGTCGCAGCCGGGAAGCGAGATGTTCGCGTCGTACCATTGCCCGCCCATCACGGTCTCGATGCTGTCCGCGATGAGATCGCGCGACTGCAACGAGTAGCACATTCCCTCGGTCCCCATCGAGATACCGTCGCTCACACCGATCGTGTTGAACCGCATCCCGACCAACCCGGCCGCCGTCACGCCCTCTTTGACCTTTGCGGCCAGCGTGTTGAGGTGCATGTTGCAGGTATTCCCCTCCCACCAAACGGACGAGATGCCGACTTGGGCCTTGTTCATGTCCTCTTCGGTGAGCCCGGTCCCATACAGCATCGCCTGCGATGCCCCCTGCGACCGAGGTTGAGTGATGCGGGAACTGTACTTGTTGAGCTGTGTCATGGTTCTCTTTGAATGTTTGGAGTGCGGTGTGTCAGCACCGCTTTGGTTGTTGAATGAGCGGATGGAGATCAAATTCTCACGCGCGAGCCGTATCGAGAGTCAAATTTTTCTGAGAACGATCCAAAGCGGTGCTGACACACCGCACTCTGAAGCAGTTTGGCGTCGATGTCGGATGGCTGCCAGCGAGTGGCCAGTCCCGCAATGCATCGTGGGCACGATCAGGGAGCCTTCACCGTCAACAGCACCTTCGTTTCAGAAATGACCGGATAGCCATTTCGCAACGTCGCGGCTCGGATGACGAGCGGTTGTTCGCCAACGAGTTTGGCATCGTTGGCGATTCGCACGACGAACGTCGTTTCTTTTTGTCCGGGAGACAATTGGATTGGATCGGCGGCCAGCAAACTGGATTGATCGTCGGATGGCATGACGGTGATCTTGATGGGATCCTTCAACTCGGTTGCCAGGGACAGCGCCAGCGGGATGCGAACTTCGCTGCCGAGCGTGACGGTCGGCTCGCCGGCGGAGTGACTGAGCTTCATCAACGCACCTTCGGGGAGGATGCCGACTCGGAGTTCTTGTTTTTGCAGCAGTGTGCGGACGTTCCCTTTTGGGTCGGCGACCTTCACGGCTCCGTTGACAATCATGCGGCTGGTCTTGGTGGTCTCCATCCACTCGGGGACGAAGATCGGGTACTCGACCCGCTTGGCTTCTGCCGAAACGACGAGTTCATCACTTGAGAGACCCTGTCGATGCCGCTGCTGTTTCGCCGTCATCTCCAGGGTGATCGGTCCTGCGAATCCTTCGAGCCGTTCGATGTTGAAGGGGAACAGATGCGTGCTGCCGCGATGGACCTTGCTGACGTCATCGAGTCCTTCGGGCGTGAGCTTGATGCGCGGCTTCATCGTGATCGCGAGCAGCACCCGACCCGCTAGACGCGGTGACGGCTGACCGTTGAGCGTCGGCGTCGCGGTGATCGTGCAGAGGCTCGCCGTGGCCGCAGCGTCTGCGGCACAAGTCAGGTCGATCGCAAGATCGTTTATCTTCTCTGGAATCGCCAGGTCGGCGGGCGCGGTCACGCCGGCCGGGAGTCCTTCGAGTTTCAGCGGAATTGGCCCGGCGAATCCTCCGTCACGAACGACTTTGACCGCCAACTTCGCAGCTGTGCCGACGACGATCGGTAATTGCGTCGGAAAAGAGACCGTGATCTCCTCACGCGGCGGTTCGATGCTCAGCCGATAATTGGCCGTGCGCGAGCCGCTCTTGCCGGAACGATCGGAGACGATCACGCGATACACGCCATCGGCAGCGACCGCGAGCGACAGCGACGCATCGGTCGTCCCCTTCTCGTCGTCGTTGGTTGCGACCTGCTTGCCGTCCGGGCCGAGCACTTGTAATTCAAGATCGAGCGGCGAACCAATCGCGCGGGCGACGGCGTTGAGTTCCCACTTGGCCCCCTTCTTCAGATCGAGCGTGAACTGGTCGGCCCCGAATCGCGTTTCGAGTGACCCCGTGACCGCGACAGGTGCGGTCAGCGACGTCGCAGCGCCGGCGACTTCGACTTGCTCGGCCACATCCGACACGAGCAACGTGTGCGGCCGCGCGTTGCCGAACGGCGTTTCCAGCGAGTACCCAAACGAGGCAACACCCGGGGTCGCTGGAAATGCGACATCGCGAGCGACCGATTCCAGTTGCGGGCCGCCCGTCGCGATGCCGATGCCAACGAACTCGACCTTGCGAGTCTCGCCGCGCTTGCCAGCGGCCGGATATGCCGCGACGACATGAGGACCGGCGGTCAGCGTCAATCGATAGACGTACGACCGATCCCCCGCGAAGTCGAGGTCGTGCAAGCTCAGTTCGTATTTCGCATCCGCCTGAGCCACGAACGTTGTCACGATGTCGCGCCCTTCGGAATCAGAGACATCCAGCAGCAACGCACCGTTCACGTCACGCACCTGCAACATCCCGTGCAGCATCGAGCCGAACGGCCGTGCGAGCAGTTCGATCGTCACCGGCCCGGCTTTCGGTACGCTGAATTGATAGCGGTCGATTTCTTCGATGCGACGAATTTGTCCCGACACCGTCACCGGCAATGCGGGGAGCGGTTGAGCGGTCTTGCGTTTTGCGTCCTCAATCACTTCCGGCACGCCGCCAACATGAAAGGTACCGACCGGCGACGCACCGTTCGCGTTCGCAACTTGCCACTTCACCAGCCCCGATGGGACATCGGCGGGGATCGTCAGCTTGGCCTTGAACTCGCGAGCCAGCGGCCACGCAAAGCCGCGAGCCTTGTAGCCGAACCAATAGGGCGGCTCCGAAATCAGTACCGGCGACGGCGGGCCGGCGATCTCCAACTTGATGCGCGGATCATGCACGAAGAGCTGCATGTCCGGAGTCCAGTCGTAACCGCCGAGCACGACATCAACCGTCGTACCAACTCGGCCACCGACGGGGTAAACGTAACCAATCTCCGGGACGAGTTGGGCCTTCGCGGTCGTCGCCGATAAGCCAGCGACTCCGAGTGCCATCACGACAATCAAACTGAGACGGCTCATCGGGTGCCCCTCGCAGACAAAATCGGAATGTGTGCGCCCAAGAGCCTAATCCGAAGCGTCAGCGAGGGCGAGCGTTCTGTCGATTGGTTTCAGGACGATGTCGCTGGGACATTCGCCCTCGCTGACGCTTCGGGTTAGTCTTGAGTGACCATCAACCGCGAACCGTTCGTCACCCATGACCGGGAGCTTGTCCGATGACTGACCGATGTCCGGAGAATTCGTTGGATGTTTGTCCGTTGTCCTGGTCAGATCAGCGGCGCAACCTGGTGCTGTTTGCGAGTTGCACCGGGATGCAGTATCTCGCGGCACCCGTGTTGTACGTGGGGATCACGCAGGCCTCGTTGTGCGACCGGCTGGAAGCAGACGCTCGGACATCAAATCTGCCGGCGACGTTGTTTTTCGCGATGACTGCAGTGCCGGCAATCATCGCATGGGTTTCGCCGAAGGTCGCCTCGCTGAAGCGGAATCTGATGCTGTGCTACGCGACCTCGGCAGCGATGCTGGCGACGTTAGCGGTGACGCTGCTGCTGCCGTTGCCGAACTCGGTGAAGCTGGCAATGGTGATTCTGCAAGGTGGAGTTTCCGGCGCGGTGATGCCGGCGGCGATCGCGTTTTTGTGGGAGGTTATCGGCCGTGGATCGGCGGAATCGAAGCGCGGACTCGCGCTGAGCCTGGCCTTCGGATTGGGGCCGATCCTGGCGGTGGTTGGATCGTTCGCTCAGACAGCCTTGCTGGGAGGCACTTTGTTTGGCTGGAAGTTTTCTGGCGCGGCCTATCCGTGGAATTTTGTGGTTCTGTTCGGCGCGGGTGCTCCGGTGATGGCGGTGGCCGCTTACTTGTCGCGTCTGTTTGTGGTGCTTCCCGTCGAATGCGAACTGGAACGCGAACCGTTGTCCGCGGTGCTGCCGTTGTTGATTGGCGTTCCGATGATGTTCGGCTCGGTCGCATTGCTGCACTTCGCGTCCGTCCAATCGAACGAACTGTTTCGGTTCGTTGGCTACGGAGCGGCGTCGGTCGCGGCGGTGGCGATCGTGTACTACTTCCGCTCGCTGCTGAGCCAACGAGTTCTGCTGCTGGCGACGGTCGTCACGATCCTGGTTTATGCGGTCAACGGTTCGCCATCGAACATGAATTTGTATTCGCAGTCGGCTCTCGGCGATTCACCGGAAAAATACGCGGGATTGCAAAACATGCTGCGGTTCGGCTTCAAAGCAGTGGCCGGCGGGTTTCTCGGTTGGATGCTGACTCGCACGAATCCGCGAGCCGGCATTCTCGCGACCGCGACGATTTGCCTCGCATCACAACTGTGGGCGATGCTCGTCACCGGCCCGTGGTATCTCGCGGCGTTCGTGATCTTCGGAGCGGGTGAGCTGATTGGTGTGTACTCGCCGAACTACATGGTCTCCGCCTCGAAGACGAACGACCTGCGCCGCACGATGGCCTTCGCGACGATGCTGATGGTCCCGGCCGCCCCCGCCGGTTACTTGTACGGCGCGATCGTCGATTTTGTGAAAAGCCACAAGCTGACTGCACTAGGATTGACCCCAGAATCGCTCGGATTCCGGGCCAGCTTTCTCGCGAGCAGCATTTTTGTTTTGTGCGGCATCATTGTGGCAGTGTCGCTGCTCCCTAAAAAGCCTAAGCCCGAATAGACGGAGAACTTTGTTATGCCCTCCCTTCAAATTCTCGCGACCGGTCGACTCGATGAGCGTGAGTCGGCGTTTCCGCAGGCGGTGCAGTTGCCGAATGGCGACATCCTCTGTTCGTTCGGAGTCGAAGGGGGGCAGTTCGTTCATGGCGGGACCGATTGGGCTCGCTCGACGGATGGCGGGTTGACCTGGACGTTGGAAGGGACGGTGCTTCCGAAGACGGTTGATCCGCCGTCGGCGAACTTCTTGAAGCTCAGTCTGTCACCGGATGGCCGGACGATTTACGCCTACGGGACTCGGTACTGGGGGCCGCTTGATGACAAGTTTGGCGGGCGGCGTGGCGAGGCGTTGTTCTGTGTCTCGACCGATGAGGGCCGCTCGTGGTCGTTGCCGCAAGTGATCCCGATGCCCGATGTCACGCTCGAAGTTTCGCATTCGATCCTGCCGCTCGCTTCGGGACGTTTGCTGGCTCCGACGGGACTGCTCGTCAGCAAAGAACGGCTGGGGGAAGAGGTCATCGTGGCAGTCTCGGACGATGGCGGTCGGACTTGGCCGACGCATCGGACGGTCTTCAAAGACCCGGCTGGCAAGTTTGGCTTTTGGGAGCAGAAGCTCGTGGAGTTCGCTCCGGACCAACTGCTGGCGGTCGCCTGGACCGTCACGCTCGGCGATTATCACGATCAGCCGGATAGCTTCGCGATCTCGCGCGACGGCGGTTGGACGTGGGGGCCGTTTCAATCAACCGGCATTCGTGGGCAGACGATGACTCCACTGCCGCTCGGCGGTGATCGGCTGCTGGTGCTCTACAACCGCCGTTACGGGCAGCAGGGGATCGTCGCAGTGCTCGCGACCTTCACCGACGCCACGTGGACCGTGCATCACGAGCAACTGCTGTACGACGCTCGCGGCTTTCGCGACGGGCCGATGTCCGGCAACACCGGCGTCGATGAACTTGCCAGCTTCCAGTTTGGATTTCCAACCGCGATCCGCCTGGAAGACGGAACTTTTTTGGAGACGCACTGGTGTGTCGAACAAGGTGTCTCCGGCATCCGCTGGACGAAGTTCCGGATTGATTGGTGAGCCCCGTCGCCTGGCCCTCTCTTGGCCGAGGTGACCAAGCTGCGGAAATGAACAAGCCCGCTCGACCATCAGAGTCGAACGGGCTTGTTCTGTTTCGATCAACGTCATTGTCGTCGAATTATTTCTTCGCCTTTGCGTCGTCAGCGACTTTCTTCTGCACGTCGATCGCTTCGGTCTTGACGGTCTTCGCGACTTCCTCGGAGACCTTCTTGGCGAGCAGTCCGCTCGGGTCGCAGCCGGCGGCGACCTTGACGATCTTGCCACCCTTCTCGATCAGGAAATTGGTGGGCATGGTTTTCGTTTCGAACGTGTTCCACGCATCCCCCTTGGTGTCGACGGCGTAGAGCATGTTGAGCTTCTTCTCTTTGACGTAGGCCGCGACCTTCGAGTCTGGTTCGCGGAAGACGGCGACTGACGTCAGACCGAGGTCTTTGTAGCCCTCGTGAATCGCTTGAAAGTAGGCCAGTTCCTTGTCGCAGCCGGAACAGCCGCAGGTCAGTCGCACGAGGACCGGACCCTTGGCGGTCAACTCAGACAAGTTGATCTCTTTGCCATTCGCGTCCTTGATCTTGAAGTTGGGAGCCTGCATCCCCACGTCGACTTTCTTGGGAGCGGGCTTGGCTTCGGCTTTCTCGGCCGGCTTCGCGGGCTTGGCATCTTCGGCCAAGGCAAGGCTGGTCGTGAGCAGCAACGCGAACGCGATCGACAGCAGGCACTTCATGGGAGACTCCTGGGCAGGCGGGTGTGAGGAAGGTCCAATCAAAATTCCCAATCGCAGCGGAACACAGGATAAAGAGAGTTTCACCGGAAAACCAAGCCAATTCCGTCAACTCCGGATCATCAGCCGAGGCCACGTCAGACTTCCGCTGAGGTTGCCACCGCTGCCCCGCCGCGGACTCACTCCCCTAAGGTTCTTTCCGATTTTCAGTTTCGTCGCAGCCTTGATGATGTCGAATGCGCGCCCTGAGACGATTTGGATCGAAGGAGAGAAGGCCACTAAAACTACGAGGAATCGGCATCCGTGGCGGTACGACCAAGTAAAAAGGGATCAGCTCTCCGGCAGTGACTGGATCAGCAACTTCGCGGCGTTTTGAGTGGGATATGCAGTTGTTGGGTGTTATATCTCATTGCGCTACCGGTGTTGGGATGGGTTGGTCGTGAGTAAGAACTTTTTGATTCTTGCCAATTTGAAACGAACGATCATGATCGCATCACAACCCTCGCAGCCGCTGAAGTTCGACGGCTGTTTTCATGGTGGGGCGTTCTTTCAGGCGATCGGCGAACGGTTTGAAACGCTCGATCTCCGTCAGCAGATCATCAACGCCGATGTGCTGGATGCGTGGTTCCCGCCGGCTCCACGAGTGATTGCCGCGCTGAATGAGCACCTGCCATGGTTGCTGCAAACGTCACCGCCGATCAATTGTGGCGGGCTGATTGACGTGATCACGGAGGTTCGCGGAGTTGATCGCAGTCATGTTCTGCCGGGAGCGGGATCTTCGGATTTGATTTTCCTCGCACTGCGCGAATGGCTGGATCGAGACTCGCGAGCCTTGGTCCTCGACCCCACCTACAGCGAGTACACGCATGTTTTGGAAAACGTCATCGGCTGCCAAGTCGATCGGCTGCGGTTATCGCGAGACGACCACTATCGAGTGCCGCTGGATCGGCTGGCCGAATCGTTGCAGAGTGGCGGCTACGACCTAATCTTGCTCGTGAATCCGAACAGTCCGACCGGTCAGTTCATTTTTCGCGAGGCGCTGCAATCCGTGTTGGTCAGTGTGCCGGCGCGGACTCGCGTTTGGATCGACGAAACGTACATCGACTACGTCGACTCCGAACAATCGCTCGAACGTTACGCGAGCCGAACCGACAACGTTGTCGTCTGCAAGTCCATGTCAAAGGTTTATGCCCTTAGTGGTGCTCGCGTGGCATACTTGTGTGGTTCAGTTGCTCAGATCGAACCGCTGCGCCGGCTGACTCCACCCTGGGCCGTCAGCTTGTTAGCTCAGGTCGCGGCCGTCGAGGCGTTGCGTGATCCGGACTATTACGCCGCCCGTCATCGCGAAACACATGCACTGCGCGAGCAACTGGCCGTGGGCTTGAGTTCGCTTGGATGGGAGGTGGTCTCAGGTTGCGTGAATTTTCTTTTGGCACATTTGCCAGACCACCAACCAACAACTCCAGAGGTTATTGCGAATTGTCGAGAACGCGGGTTGTTCCTTCGCGACGTCAGCAGTATGGGTACGGTGTTCGACAACCGAACGATCCGCGTCGCGGTCAAAGCGAAGGAGACTCAGCGTCGAATGCTGGAAATCCTCAACGAAGTGCTCGGTGGGTGAAACATGGCATCCATCCTGTCTCTGCTTTGAGATTCGAAGACGGACTTCGAAGTCCACGTGGACTTCTTCGAGCCGTGGTAATCGCTGAGGACTCGGCTACGCGAGCTGTCGGAGAGGTCCCTTTCGGGAAGTCGTGGATCGATTCCGCGAGTGCAGCTCACAGCGCAGGGCGACGAACGGGGCGTCACGGAGTTTGGACGAGTACGTTTGCGTGGTCGAATTGAATCGCTGAGCAGCCTCCGTTCGTCGAGCCACACACGCCACACCGTTTGCCAAATTCCCGCGACCTGTCGATTGCGCAACCGACGCCAACAGGTCATCCCGCTGCCACATTACAGTTATGGTGGCAGCAACTCCCAGGCACAACCGGTTCGTGCCACGAACAGAATCCCGGTGAGCACCAGACGGTTCGGCACTCGCGGACGTCCACCTGTCGGCTTCGGCGATTCCGGCAGTAAAAGTGGTTCGATGCGTTTCCGCAATTCTTCCGTCAGCAGCGGCTTGACTTTCTCGCGTTTCTTTTCGAACGATCGAAGGCCAACCAAGCCAACCGCTCTGACTAAAGATCGGTTTTGTTCGGGTCCCTAAATGGACCCGTCCTACCTGCCCCAGTTTGGTTTTCCTATGCTGAACCGTAGAAGCCCGCGATGAAAGCCCTTTTTAAGAAGTGACTATGAAATACGCTGTCGCAATTGTTGCTGGCTTGCTCTGCGCGCCCCTCGTCGCGCTTCAGGCCGCCGATGTGCCGGACATCGGTTCGCGGCGCGAGTTATTCGTCGATCGGTTTCTTGTTGGCGAGTTGAAGAACGCCTCGCTGAAGTTGCATGAGCCGCAGCTTGCTGCGCCGGTCTCACCCGCTCGGCCCAACGGGCATTACGCGACGTTGCTCCAGGCCGACGACAAGTTTCAGTTCTACTACCGAGGCGACAAGGATCCGAATGTCGCTTGGAAGACGCATGGCATCGAGGCCTATCACGACGGCGAAGTCACGCTCTACGCAGAGAGCAAGGATGCGATCCACTGGACCGTGCCGAAGCTCGGCCTCTTTGAGCATCCGTCGTTTCCCGATGGCAACATCGTGCTGATGAATGAGTTCCTCGTGAACCACAACTTCACGCCGTTCATCGACACGAAGCCCGGCGTCCCCGCGTCGGAGAAATACAAGGCGCTAGGTGGCATCGCATTTCAGCCGCATCAAACCGCCGTGCGAGACAAACGCGGACCGGGCGGGTTGAAGGCATTCGTTTCGCCCGACGGCGTGCATTGGAAGAAACTGCGAGACGAACCGGTCGTGCCCGAGGACTGGGGCAAGTATTTCGACTCGCAGAACTACGCGTTCTGGAGTGAAAGCGAGCAGCGCTATGTCTGCTACTTCCGTCGCTTCATCAAGGGCTGGCGCGGCATCGCGCGAACGACGTCGGAGGACTTCGTGAATTGGACGCCGCTGGTCGAGATGCAGGCGAACCTGCCAGGCGAGCATCTCTACACAAGTTGCACTCAGCCCTATTTTCGCGCGGCGCATCTGTACATCGCGTTGCCGACGCGCTTCATGGACAAACGCGGCGCCGCGACCGACATTCTTTTCATGACCACTCGCGGTGGCGACCGCTACGACCGCGAGTTCACTCAGAGTTTGATTCGCCCCGGTCTCGGCTCTGATGGGTGGGCGAACCGCGCGAACTACGCCGCCATCGGCATTCATCAAACCGGCCCGACCGAGATGTCGCTCTTTTTGACGGGAGGCCGCCGCTACACGCTACGACTCGACGGCTTCGCCTCAGTGAACGCGCCGCTTGCTGGCGGAGAGATCATCACGAAGCCGTTTCGTTTCACCGGCTCGCAACTGGAGATCAATTACTCGACGAGCGCTGCGGGCCAGCTCCGAGTCGAACTGCAAGACGCCGAAGGCAACTCACTTCCCGGCTTCACGCTCGACGACTGTGAACCTATTTGGGGCGATCACATCGCTCGCGTTGTGAAGTGGAAGAACTCGCCCAACTTGGCCGCTCTCGCAAGCAAGCCCGTGCGACTGCGAGTTGATCTCACCGATGCCGATCTGTTTTCGCTCCGCTTTGTGGAAGACAAATGAAGAAGATCGAATGGACCTGTCGACCTGCCCTCTTTTCCGGATAACCTGTTCGCATGGAGAAAAGGATGTCTGTTCGCATGGAGAGAACGATGAGTGGTACGAGAAGTTTCTGGTTCGTGCTCCTGACGCTGTTCCTAACGCCAGCTTTGCGCGCGGCGGATTCGGTCGTCGCCGATGACAAGCCGAACTTGATTCTGATCATGGCGGACGATCTCGGTTACGAGACGATCGGAGCCAATGGCGGCACAAGCTATCGGACGCCAGTTCTCGACAAACTGGCGGCGTCCGGTGCGCGGTTCACTCAGTGTTATGTCCAGCCGCTCTGCACGCCGACTCGAGCGCAGTTGATGACCGGGCAGTACAACGTGCGGAATTACATTCGGTTTGGAGTGCTCGACCCACGTGCGGTGACGTTCGGCAACCTGCTGAAGCAGGCCGGATATTCAACCTGCATCGCTGGCAAGTGGCAGCTGGGCCGGGACGCGGATTTGCCGAAGAAGTTTGGGTTCGACGAATCGTGCCTCTGGCAGCACACGCGACGCCCGCCGCGATACGCCAATGCCGGCCTCGAGATCAACGGCATCGAGAAAGATTACACCAACGGTGAGTATGGTCCGGATCTGGTCAACGACTATGCGATCGACTTCGTCACGCGGAAGCAGCGTGAGCCGTTCTTCCTGTACTACCCGATGATGCTGACGCACGGGCCCTATCAACCGACGCCCGACAGCAGTGCGTGGGATCCCAAGCTCATGGGTGAGAAGGAGCAGCAGAACGAGAAGCATTTCGGCGAGATGGTCGAGTACATGGACAAGTTGATCGGAAAACTCGTCGAGCGACTCGATTCGCTCGGCCTGCGAGAGAAGACGATGATTGTCTTTCTCGGCGACAATGGAACTGGCAGAGGAACTCGGTCGCAGATGGGTGATCGAGTCGTCGTCGGCGGCAAGGGAACTACGACCGCGGCGGGCATGCACGTTCCGTTGATTGTGAACTGGCCGGGGAAGTTGTCACCCAATGTCAGTCATGCTCTTGTCGACAGCACGGATTTCCTGCCGACATTGCTGGATGCCGCCGGCGTGAAGCCACCCACGGACCTGACTCTCGATGGCCACAGTTTTCTGCCGCAACTGCGCGACGGAAGAACATCGTCGCGTGAGTGGATCTACTCGTGGTACTCGCCCCGCCAATCGGCCGACAAGCAAGTTCGTGAATTCGCCTTCGATCAGCACTTCAAGCTGTACCGCACGGGTGAGTTCTTTGACTTGAGCAAAGACGCCGGGGAAAGGCATCCACTCAAGCCGGAGTCGCTTTCCGGTGAGCCGGCGGCTGCAGCGAAGCGGTTGCAAACGGCACTCGATCAATACAAATCCGCTCGGCCTGCAGAACTCGACGTTGCCCCGGCGACCGACGAGCCTTCCTCGGCGAAACCCAAAAAACAGGCTGGCCGGAAGAGCAAACAGAAGTGATGGATCGGATAAAGTGCCCTTGGCGCAGGCGTGGTGGTTGAACTCGCTCGAGGGTTCCACGTCGGCGATCGGCACCTTCGAGAGCATGGGGGAAAAGTCATTCTCACCGCCGGCGCCCGGCGAACTCCTCGACCGGGTACTGGTCCTGGACGACGCCGGGAAAGCCTACCCTCCACCGGGAACCGTGACTGCCCAACCGTGAACTCAGAACCGATCTCCATTGAACGCCAACAAGAACGACCATGAAACACACTCTCAGCCTGCTCACCGCCCTGCTGCTCGCGCCGCTGGCCGCGCTCGACGCTGCGGAGCATCTCATTCATCCCGGTGAATCGCCGCAGGCGGTGCTCGACGGAGCGGCAGCGGGGGATCGGTTGGTGTTCTTGCCGGGGTTGCATCAGCACAGTTTGGGGAAGCACCGCGCGATGCTTTATGTGGACAAGTCCGTTGAGATTGAGCTGCGCGAAGGGGCGGTGCTCAAGCTGGCACCCGAGGTTTGCAAGGTGGAGGCGGAAGGGGAGATCACGACCGATCAGGATGCTGGGAAGAAACTCGATGACTTGGAGATCGGCGGGGCGTTCGATACCTCGCGGCCGGCGGTGGACGGGCCGGAGTCGTATGGGGCGACGATTTACACGATCGTGATTGATGGCAGCGGATCGGACGGAAAGCCAGATACGTTTGCGTGGGGCGACGGCAAGATCTTCGACACACCGCATAAGCAAATCCCGATCACCGGCGACTGGCAGGCGCTCAGTCATGGCGTGAAGGTTCGCTTCGGAAACCGCGCGGGGCACAGCAAAGGCAGTTTGTGGTTCGTCTCGTACGATGGCCCGGTGGCTTACGGCATCCGCATCGGCCACGGGCGGCAGACAGACTCCATCGAGAACGTCCGCATCTTCGGCAAGGGAACGATTGATCTGAACGGTTCGCAGAACGCTCAACCCAGCGGTCTTGTGAAGGACATCAACGCCTGCGTGCTGATTCACGGCCGTGTGCGCGGAGTCGTGGTCGAGGGAATCACGATGAAGGACACCAACCGCTCGGTGATGTGCTACGGCGAACACACGGGCGAGTTTCTGCCCGGCGGCGCGGTCGGCCCCGGCGAATCCTTCGACGCCGAGAACATCACCATCCAGCGCACTCGCACCATCAATCCCAACGGCGCGGCCTACCTGCTCGGCCACCCGTCACATCGGGGCCACTTGCGAAACGTAAAGTGCAATCACAACTACATGGAAACCGGCAAGACGGCCCTCGAACCGAACTTCAAGCTCGACGGCAAGCCGATCACAGGAAAATGGGGGCAGGACAAGGACTCCGATTTGTTCAACGGCAATCTTTGGAAGAACGGCAACGGCTTCCTGCTCTACGAAGTCGCCCACGGGCTCGACTCCAGCGTGCCTCACCTGCTGGAAATCGAACCGGTGTTCGACGACGCCAAGCCGCAGGAACTGAAGCTCGAAAGCATCTGCGTGGCCGGAGGCACGGCGACCGTGACCCCCGTGACCCTGCCGCAGAGAACCGTGGAATGACCGGCAACAAGGAAATGAACGCGAGATGATCCGTGCGGAACGTGGCTGGGGCTTCCAGCCGCAGCCGCTGGGGCAAGATGCCCCCAGCTACGTGCGCGAGCCGCTGGGCGGCTTGCGCCCGACATGATCGGCAGCCGATTGCATTTCGGTGCCTGAATGCGAAACGTGCGGAGCAGTGTGAGGCGACCAATCTTTGCGGCATGCTGGAAAATACATGTCGAGTAAGCGGCGGTGGCTTCGTATTACTGAAAAGGAAACCGCCGCATGCTCGCGAAGGAAGAAATTACCGCCGTTTTGCTGAGTGATCGGCTGCCGTTGATGGCGTTTATCGCGACCGTCACTCGCAACTACCATCTGGCCGAAGATGTGTTTCAGGATGTCTGCGTCAAGGCGATGGGGCGTGATGCGGAATTTGAGTCGGCCAAGCATCTCTTGAATTGGGCGCGGCTCACCGGGCGTAATCGAGCGATCGACCTGCTGCGCGTTCGCGACGGCAAGTACGAAGGGCTCAGTGAAGGACTGCTCGATTCGCTCGCCATCGTGTGGCCTGATCGCCAAGGCGGCGGACGCGAACGGCAAGTGGCGCTGGAACATTGCTTGGAATCGCTCACGCCCAACAACCGCGAATTGCTCCGCTTGCGCTACTTTGAAGGGCGATCGGGAATCGCTGTCGCGCAGGCTCTTGGCCGCAAGTTGGAGACCGTCTATCAGGCGCTCGCACGCATTCACAAATCGCTGGCGCAGTGTATTCAGCAGCGGTTGCTGACGTTGGAGGGCGAGGCATGAGTACCAGTGACTCGCCAGGTTCGCATGATCCGCAGGACGAATCGGCTGCGTGGGATGTCGCGTTTCTGGAACGCGTGATGCGTTTTCAGGATGGAGCGTTGTCTGGCGAGCAGCTCGCCGAATTCGAGGCGGAGCTGCGGGGCGACGAAGGAAAACGCCAAGCGTTCGCCGAATTGCAAATGCAGTCGGCGGTGATCCATGAGACGCTGCGACGCGATGCGTTTGCGAGTGAAGAAGAGTTGGCTTTCGCTCCACAAAGGCAGGTGCTTTCGGGGAGCGAAAACCGGCTATCGGACGTGCTGCGATTCGTGCGCACTTGGCTGGGGCCGATGGTTGCCATCGGCTTGATCGTCGCGATTTTGTTGCGGCCGGGCAGCGACGTCGCGCCGCCCGTATCGAACTCTCAGAACTCTGGCGAAGCGATCGGCAGGTTGGCTCGAACTTCGGCGGTGAGTTGGAGCGGTACGGCATTGCAGGTCGGCGATCGGTTGCAGGCCGGACGCGTGAAGCTATCTGACGGCACGGCCGAGTTCGACTTCGATAACGGCGTGCGGATGGTTCTGACGGGGCCGGCGGAAATCGAACTGCCAGACGCGATGCACGC
>VGZH01000013.1 GCA_016872645.1 Planctomycetota bacterium
ATCAGGAATTTGATCTTCGGCTGACAACGCGCCGAGTGATTCCAACGGATGGGACGGCATTTGATCTGTCGTTGCCTTTTGTGGCGGCCAGTGGACAGAAGGCATCGACATTAGTGGTCGCACCCAGCAGCAACTTGGACGTGGAATGGTCTTCGAAAAACGAAGCGATCTCTCGACCGACGACGCCGGATAGGAAAGTCCTCGACCAATTGGAATCAACTCGCAATGTCACCGCTTGGAGGTGGGAAGCGGGTTCGCCGGAGTTCACCGCCAAGGCGAAAGTTCAACAGCAAACGATCTCCACCGATTCACTCAGTGACTTGGCCTTTGATACTCGCAGCGTGACGGTCACACAGCGAATTGGCTATGAGGTCGCCTTCGAACCATTGTCGCAGGCACGACTCATGGTGCCGCGCGGCATCTTGGAGCGGGTGCGGTTTCGATTGCGAGATTCGAATGGCCAATCAAAGTCACTGCCACCTCCCGTGTTCACCGCTTTGGAGATTGACCAAGCTCGGCAATGCCGGCTGTCATTGGATCCGCCACAGGTCGGGAAATTTGAAGTGCTCGCCGACTTCGACGTGGAGCAGACTGTTGACATGACCGCCGATAAGCCCTCGCAGGTCAACATCCCAGTGTTACAGTCGTCTGATGCGGAGTTCAGCGCGACGCGAGTGAAATGGAATACCGGAGACACGTTGGTTGCCTCGCTCGACGATCCCGCTTGGAAGCCGGAACTCGGTCCCGACAAGACTTCGTCGTGGAAAGCCAATGGAACCAAGTCCGTGATCCGCCTGGATGTGGCTCCGGCTGCTCATTCCTTGATGCAGGACTTCACGGTACATCGGGCACTCATTCGTACGGTGGTCAGCGAAGGCCGGCGACACTCGCAAGCGTTGTTTGAATTGGATCATGACGTTCGCGAAATTACTTTGACACTTCCACCGGGTATTTCCTCCCAGCCGTTTCAGGCCTGGTGGAACCACACGCCAGTGACTGTGGAAACATCCGCTCGTGATCAAGCTACTGGCAACACCGAAATCCGATTGCGCCTGGCTCAGTCATCGGCAATTGCTACGGCTCTGCCAGAGACTGCTGATCGCATCGACAAGATCAAAGGACAGCTTTGGCTCGATTATTATTCGGACGATTCCGCGCACTTTGGCTGGAGCAATCAGATTCAACTGGTGACACCACAATTCGCAAGCACGGTTTGGGTGGCACAAACGATCTGGCAGGTCGCCCTGCCGGCGGATCAGCATCTGCTGACGACTCCTCGCGATTACGCCGCCCAGTTTCACTGGGATCGCTCGCTGCTGTTGTGGAGCCGCCGGCCGAACTTCGGATACGATCGTATCAATCGCGTGCTCAACGACGCCGCTCCCAACGGAATTGACTCCGTCGCCTGGGAATCTGCCGTAACAGGCGAACCTACCGGCAACAACATTTACCCCGTGAGTTGCTTTGGCCCACCGCAACGGTTGGTTTTCTGGAGCATGAGCCGCTCCGCGGTGGTCGGCTGCGGCGCCGGACTGGCGTTGTTGCTTGGATTCCTGTTGATTCGCATTCCGGCGACTCGGCACGTACTGACGTTTCTCGTTGTCGGCTTCATCATGTCACTCGCCGCGCTGTGGTTCGCTGAACCGGTGAAAGTGTTACTACAACCAGCGATCTTGGGGGCTGCCATGTCGGTAATTGCCGCAGTCATTGACCGCGTCGGTCGTCGCCCAGCTCAATCGCCGATGGTCACTCTGGCGTCACCGAGCGATTTTTTGACCCCCTCGGGAACGAGTGCGCGACTTCCCAACTTGTCCGTGATCGCCGACGCCTCGACGGCTCCGCCGCAAGTCGCGCTCCCCAGCGAACCGATCTCGGCTTCCGGGTCCATGTCAGGAGCCCGATCGTGATGCAGCAGCATTGCAAAATGCAAACTGCAAATTGCCATTCGCAATTTGAAAGGCGAGCAATCTCCCGTGCGAGTTCGCCGTCCAGTTTCCACATTGGAATCTGCTGTTGGCAATTGGCCATTGCCTGCGTACTGCCTTGGATTCTGCTGCTCACGACGGCACAGGCCGAAGACCAGCTCCCAACGGTTCGACAAGTTTTCGTCCCAGTCGACAACCCCAAAGATTGGCCGAAAGGTGAGCGCGAGTTGGTCCCGTTCGAGGAGTACCTCAAACTTCGAGATGCGAATCCAAGCAGACGACCGGCGCGGCGCGGGACAAACATTGAATGGCAGTCTTTATCCGCGACGTTTGATCCGTCGCGCGGCGTGCTTACTGACGGACGCTGGGAGGCGGAGGTACGCGGAAGCGAGGATCAAACGAAATTGCTGTCGCTGGAGCCGCTCGACTTGCCGATCTCGGAGTTGAAGTGGGGCGATGGCGATGCCGTGTGGGGTACGAGTCCATCGGGCGAGACAATGTTGCTCGTCGATGCCGCGGAACGGCGCTTGGAAGGAAAGTTCTCGCGGCAAGGACGGCGTTTGCAGCGCACGTGGCAGTTTGATTTGCGATTGGCCACCGCCACCGTGTCGGAATTTAAGCTGCGAGTACCGACGAAGTATTCTCTGACCTGTTCCACCGCAACGATTCGCGGTCCACTGACGAGCGGCGAAGAAGGTTGGCGGCAGTGGCATCTCAACCTGGGGAGTCAATCTCGCTGTGAACTCTTGTTCGTCGAATCGCCAGCTGCAGCGCCCACGGTACCGCTGGTCGTCTACGAGCAGACCTCGTCGTACAAGCTGCGCGAAGCTGAAATCGAAGTGCAATGCGAGTTCGACGCCGAAATCTTTCACACGCCAAAAGCGACCTTGGAATTCGTCGTCCCCGACGATTTGTCGATCTACACCGTCGGATTCGCCGGAGATTCACGATTGCCATGGCGTGAATTGCCGCGTGCGCCGGGGCAACTCCGTCAGATCGTCGTCACGTTGCCGGAACCACAGATTGGACGCGTGCGAGCGTTGCATCTGCTGGGTGGCGTTGCCGTCAAGTGGCATCCGGCACTGACTCTGCCGCGGGTGACACTGGCCAATGGTTGGTTCACGAGAGGCCAATGGAACGTATCGGTCGACGCACCGTTGGCGTGGCGCGCGTTGCGGCCGGTCGGTTTGCGGCTGACGGAAGTCAATGCGACCTCACCGACCACACGACGTCTGGCCTTCACACAGTACTTGCCGGATGCCGTATTGGGGATTGACATCTCATCCCCGGAAGCGCGGTTGAGTTCGCATGGTTTACTACGACTCAGTGCTCGCGAAACGACGTGGCGGCTCACCAGCGAGTGGCTGTGGCGATCGAACACGGGCGTGGCATTTGGCACCCGCTGCCGAGTCCCGGTGGGTTGGGATGTCCTGGATGTGCAATCGTTGCCGGAATCAGCGCCGTCGGAAGTGCGGCACTGGGACGTCGTCAAGAACTCTGCCGGCGAACAAGTGCTGGTCATCGACTTTGCGACGCCTCTGGAAGGAACCGCAGCGCAGCGCATCCAAGTTGTCGCTCGTCGCGCGCGAGCACTCGCGGCGGAACGTGACTCGTTCGAATTGCCGATGCCGCTCGATTGCCGGCACTCGGAACAATTGCTGATTGTGCAGCCTCCTGCCGGTTGGCGATGGGACATGCCCAATACCGAGATCATGCCAGCTCCGATGGCCAGCAAGCGACTGGGCAGCCCGTGGCTGGACTTTGAATTGTGGAAAGAGGAGGCACCTTTTTGGACCACAAACTCATTCCTCAGTCGTACGACACAACTCAATGTGCCGTTGCGATCGATTGCCGCATTTATTCCCGACGCCGCTCAGCCGGTAAACATGCCGGCGCACTCAGCTGCCACCAGCGGACCAGTCACAACCGCAGCAATCGGCACTGATGATCCGTTGGCGAACTCCAACGCAGCGTTTCCCGAAGCGGCGACCGAGCAATTGGTGTGGACGTCCGCCAATTTGCGATCTCTGATTTTTCCGGGGGGCAATGGAGACGACATGCACCTGTTGTCGCTGCGAGCCGCGCAGGTCGCGCGCGTGGGACGTCTCGAATTCGACCTGTCGACACCTGCCGAAATGGTTTCCGTACGGATGAACGGGATTCGCGTCGAACCGCAGCGAGAAGGGAGCCGTTTTCGGTTACCGACTATTCCGCAAGGGGGATTGCAAACTTTGGAAATTCAATATCGCGTCCCCTCTGACCGTACCCTTTTGCGAAATCGCCAATCGATTCCAGTGCCGCGAGTCAATGCACCGGTCCTCGGCTTTCGCTGGCTGTTCGCGCTTCCACCCGAGGCACGACTGTCGGAAGAACCGAACGGTCTGCGCCTGTTACAATCACTCGAACCGACGCCGTGGTCACGGCGATTCTTTGGGCCATTGGGTCGCGACAGTTCGGAACTTTTCAATCCATTTTCCGAAAAGGCCTGGAGCAAGTTATGGGAACCTTCTCCGCCAGCGCAAAGCGAGGAGAGTACGCTCGAAACCATGTTCGCCCCGCCCGGCTGGCGAGTGCGTGAGGCAATTGCGGCGACCTTACCATCGGAGATTACTTGGCTGACCTGGAGCGGCGTTGAGGTCCGCGTTCTGGCTTGGATCGGGATGCTCGTGAGCGTCTCCGTTGGATGCCTGCTGCGTGCGCGATGCGTGAAGCCGCGTCTCCAAGTCGCCGCGTGTTGGATGGGTTTTTGCGCGGTGGGTGTGGTGCTTTCCGCTCCAGTTTATGCGGAAATCCTGGGTGGGTGCTTTGTCGGCGCAGTGATCGCCGCGCTCATCCCACGGCGAATGGTGATGAGCTACGCCCAACAGCATGAGGCGGCCGGCCGTGGCGCGTTCGAGGCAACTGTCGCGTTTCAGCGAGTTCTTGGCGCCCTGGTGGTCTCGGCAGTCATCCTGTCGTCCGCGTTTGCGCAAGACACGAAAAACACGGACGAGACAACTGCGACACAAGGCCAGGTGTTCGATGTGTTAATTCCCGTCGACAACCCCGCCGATGCGGCAGAGGAAGTTGTGCGTCCATCAGAAAAGTTGCCATTGGCCTTCGTGCCGAAAGAGCTGTTGCAACGCTGGCGAGAGCGACGTGCTCAATTTGCCGATCCAACCAGCTTGATTGAATCCGCGCGTTACGAAATGGACTGGCAAAGTGGTTCGGTCAGAGCCGAGTTTCGCGTGCATCGCTTGCAGTCTCAGCAGCCGCTGACCTTACGATTCCCTTTCGTCAACGTGCCGCTGGCGGGACCGAATGCCTGCTTGGTGGATGGTCAATCGCGCACAGTGACCGTCAGCGAAACTCATGACGAATTTCTGGTGGACTTGCCCGCAATCGATGCCAAACTTACCAACGAACAGGCCCGCGAAGGCTCGAATCCTGTCAGCAACGCGGCAACTTCGCCGCCAGATTCATCGGGTAACACGTACCGAGTCGCCACTCACCTCGTCGTTTTTTCCCTGTTGCCCCCGATCGCCACCGAGGAGAGTTTGCAGCGAGTGCGACTGACGATTCCAACTGTGCTGGCAAGTCATGTCGTCGTGAAGTCCCCGCCAGGGTCAGAAGTAGACTTCCCTTTGGCGCGAGGCGAACAGCAAGGCAACTCTGCGGCGGCAGCCTGGACTGTGCGACTCGGAAAAATGCGCGAATGGACGCTGGATTTGCGACCTTCGGGGGTGGCTCGCCCCCGCAACAACGTGGAGTTCAAGGCCGAGGTGTCATGTTTGGCAGAACTCACACCACTCGTCTTGCGGCAACGTTATCGCGTGCGGTACGCGGTCGCATCCGGAGAAGTCAACGAGGTCGCATGGCTGCTGCCGCGCGGTGTATTGCTGCGTGATGGCGAGGTCACAGCGGACGATCTGTTGCAATGGTCGCTGGAGCCACTGGCCGATGGTCGGCAACGCTTGATCGTGGAATTCGATCGACCACAGACCGGCGATTTCGTCGTGGATGTCGCGGGCATCCAGCCGCCGCTGGGCACTCCAGAACAACCACGCTGGGAGCCTTGGATCATCGACCAGACCACCAGCAGCGTGGCAGGTGAAGACGGCTCCAAGACGCGATCGTTCGCCTTAGGCATCTCAACTCTGCCGGGATTCAGAGTCACGTCTCCAACCGAGGCCGATCGGACTGTGCCTCTGAGCGAAAACGCGTTCGTGAAGAGTTGGGGCACGGTAACGTTCGCTCGGCAACCGCAACTGACTTTGCAGGTGCTAACACCGGCGGAGTTGACATTTGCCATCACTCCGCTGGTGCCACAGCGAAAGGTGCGGCACGATCTGTTGCTCAAAGTCGGGCGCCAATCCTTTGAGTGGGAGTTGTACGCCGAAGTTGCGACAGTCGGTTCTCCTGCATTTCAGCATGACGTGACGTTGGCCCCAAGTTTTCAAGCCGACGAGGTCTCGGTCACCGAGGACGAAGCCGAGCGGCTCGTCAATTGGACTCAAACGGATCGCCGAATGTCGTTGTTCCTGCGCGATTCGACAACCGGAATTCAAAACATGGTCTTGAAGGGTCGCGACGCCGTACCCGCCGATGGCCGCCTGCCCATCCCCACACGCTGGTTCGCCGATGCGGAATCGGCAGAGTTCTTTCTGCGAGTGACGCACGATCCCAGTTGGCATGTCGAAGTGCTCGACGACCAGCAGGTTCCACTCAATCCCGGCGAACCCGGTGGTGTAATTCCCGATCAGACCGAATTATTGCTGGGCAAATTCCGCGCGGATTCAAAGACTGAGTCGTTTGAAGTACGACTCACGCCACATCAACCCGCCAGTCATGCGGCGGCTTGGACGCAGGTGTCGCTGAGACCTCGCGATTCTTGGTCGTGGCGGCATGTCGAGCGATTGCTCGACGACGGTCAAATCATCGCCCGCATTTTTTGGCCAGCCACGTGGGCCAGCAGTGGCTCGATCCGATTGTCTCCCGCGCTAAAAGAACTCACACGTCGACCGTTGCCGGATGGCATCGAGTTGACCGTGCAGTCGTTGCCCGACATCGCGGGCCCGCGTGAAGTCTTGTTTGAGTCTCAACCAGCCGCACCGGCAGCGGACGTTGCGCCGCCAGTGAATTCCGCATCCCTTCGTATCACGCCTCCGACGTCATTGGATGTCGCCGAACGGGCGCACCACTGGCTGGTCGCTGATGACTTGCAACTCTGGTTGCCAAACTCGGCGACAATTGGTCTGCAGCCGCTCGTGGATTTGAAGTCACTTCCGGATCACCTGCCGCATACACCGGCCGAAGATTCGGCGAAATGGCTTCAAATTCCCAGCATGTCCGTGCTCGAATTGACTCAGCCTGAACCGGCTCAAACACCGCCGTCAGCGAAACTGCTCGGGATGGAAACGACCCTATGGGTTGCCGATGGAGCGATCACTCATGGCCGTACCTGGCTGTTGCTGCAACCGCACGGACTGCGTGAGTTCGTGATGAATCGGCCAGACAACGTGAATTGGATCGCGGCATTCGTTGGCGAGCGTCCCCGCATACTCACAGAAGAGTTATCGGAGAATTCTCTTCATCTCGACGAACTGCCGAACGAACCCGTGGTTTGGCTGTCGATCTTCTGGCGGATCGGCACGGCACAACGTGATCGCATCGTCGCGCGGCAGGATACCCAGTTGCCGATGCCGGCAGACGTGTCACTGCGCTCAGCGCGTCACGATTTGACATTGATTTCCTCCGGGCACAGCAACCTTTCTTCAACACACGGAGCACGCCGAGTCCAAGATTGGGATGGCCATCTCGCGCGAGCAGCGAGCATTCTGCAAGTCTTGCCGACGTCGCCGGCGGCAATGAACGGTTCACTGCGGCGCTTGTGGCAACTGGCCGAAAACGACCTGGAGGAAGCTCGCCGATTGATTGAAGCGCTCCCCAATCTGGGTCGGATATCCAACTTGCCCTCATCCGCAAAATCCGAATCGAGCAGCCCGATGGATAACATGCCCCACGAAACAGCGCGTGAGCAACTGCGAACCGTGCTCGCAGACGCGGCGGCCGTGCGCTCGCGCTTTGCCTCGTCATTACCCGCTTTGGTGTCTTCAGCTGACATGGAACCTTGGACCAGTGACGTGTGGCGCCAGGCACCGAACTCCTGGACCGCAATTGCCGAATCGCGTCCCTCCGCGCGTTTGTCGATCATTGTGGTGGATCGCCGCTGGCTCACTTGGATGATCGCGTTGCTGGCGGTCGTACCGGTTATTTTCCTGTTTCGTGCGTGGCTGCGCTGGCAAACCGGCGAGTGGCTGGCGTTGCATCCGTTTCTCGCGTGGGCTTGCCTGGGATTCATTTGGTGGACGTGTCTGGCGCCCAGTTTGATCGGCTTTGGACTCCTCGTGGTCACGGCAGTCATTGCGATTCGACATCGTTGGCTGCCACCTTCGAAGGTTCAGGCCGCCAACTGACGAATCTCGACTGGTCATTGATCATTGGCTGTTGGGCGTTGATGATTTGCGAATGACATCTGCATTGCTTCGCGACCTGGACAACGCTCACGTCTGGCATCCGTTCTGCCAGATGCGTGAATTCGTCGCCGATGACGCCCCGATCATCACCTCCGCCAAAGGCTTCGAGTTGATCGACACGGATGGTCGTCGTTACCTCGATGGTGTCTCGTCGCTGTGGTGCAACGTGCATGGGCATCGCGTGCCAGAAATCGACCTTGCTCTGCGCGAGCAACTCGATCGAGTCTCGCACAGCACGCTGCTGGGGCTGTCCAATGTTCCCTCCATTGAACTCGCCGCCGATTTGGTCCGTCGCGCGCCGACCGGACTGACGCGTGTGTACTACTCCGACGACGGAGCGACGGCTGTCGAAGTCGCGCTTAAATTGGCATACCAATTTCATCGACAGAAGCCTCAGCCGGAATCACGCGACCTGTTCGTCGGCATTTCTGCTGCGTATCACGGCGATACGGTGGGGACAGTCAGTCTCGGCAACATCGACGTCTTCCATCGCAGCTATGAGCGGTTGCTGTTCCCAACGTTGCGAGTCCCCTGCCCTGCGGTTACTCAACTGCCACCCAGTTTCGATGCCGCCTCTTGGCAGCAGCACTGCTTGGATGAACTCGAACGAACTTTGGCCGCGAATGCCGGTCGTGTTGCCGCATTTGTGATCGAACCGTTGGTGCAAGCCGCCGCGGGAATTTTGGTGCATCCAACGGGATATCTGCGTCGCGTGCGTGAGCTCACTCAGCGACATGGAATCCTGTTGATCGCCGATGAAGTCGCCGTCGGATTTGGACGGACGGGAACGCTGTTCGCGTGCGAGCAGGAAGAGGTCGTCCCGGATTTCCTGTGCCTGTCGAAGGGGATCACTGGCGGCTACCTGCCGCTCGCCGCGACGCTGACAACCGACGCCGTTTACGAGGCATTCCTCGGCGACGCGGCCTCGGGACGGACCTTCTTTCACGGACACACCTACACCGGCAATCCGCTCGGTTGCGCCGCGGCACTGGCATCACTCAAACTGTTCGAGACGAATCGCGTACTCGACAACGTCGCCGAGTGCTCAGCGCTGTTGACTCAGCGATTGGAGGAAATTCGCGACTCGCCTAATGTTGGCCAGATCCGACAAAAAGGCATTCTCGTGGGCATCCAATTGGTCGCCGACAAAGCGACTCAACAAACCTTCGCCCCGGAGCAGCGCATCGGTCATCAAGTCACGCTGGCAGCGCGAAGGCGAGGACTCTTCACGAGACCGCTTGGCGATGTGCTGACGATCGTTCCGGCTCCCGCTATGCCGCCCGAATTGGTCAACCGAGTTTGCGATCGGCTATTTGAGTCGCTTCTGGATGTACTTATTCATCGCACGTGAGCAAGTACTGTCTGGGTGAAGTTTTTGTAACAAGCTAAAAATGACTGCGCGTGTCATGTCGCGCTGGGCAACGACTCATTCATTTGGCTGTGCGTGCCTGACGCTGGTCGTCATCGGTGCCAGCTCCGTGTTTGTTCTTTTCGTACAAAACTTCATTGAAGCGCCACAATAAAAATCGAAGCGAATCCTTCTTATCGACGTGATCCGAAACGCGAATGAGTCACAAATCCGTGTCATTGATTGCGATTTGCTTTCACACCAAATACGAATCACGGCTCCTAAAGACTTGGAATTCATCGAATCCCCGGCCGCCTCGGCTCCTATTTACTCTTGCCAATGTCTCTGATGGCGGCGGAGTGGTCGCATTCTGAAGGAATTTGGCGCCTTCACGGGGAGCGAGTCAGTCGATGCAATTTCCTACGAATGACTGTGTATCCGCAGATGCTTGGGGTCACCTTGAGTTCAAAGCACCCCTTTGAGCTCACTATTTTTATTCAGGATCGCGTGATGCTGAAGTAAAACAAGCAAGGCAGGACGTAACGTTTCGTCGCAGCGTTCGGCCATTTTCTGAAGCACTCGCCAACTGTAAAAGCACGAATGTCACGAGCGATTCAGCCATGTAAAGTCCGGCGGCGAGTCCGTGGCTTTCGACGGCAGTGCATCGCACCGGCGTGAACGTCTTCGGAAGACCATCTCCACTGTCACCGCGACGGCGAGAAACGTCGCCAGAATGCCGACAGCCAAATACGTCAGCGAGTGACTGCCCCCCCCAGAGTGGGACGTGGGCGGCTTGGGCCGCGACAACACGGTCAATGTTTTCGCTAACACAAGCGGAGCGGTATGAAAATCGTGGGCCGTCGCGTAGCTGTATCGCTTGAAGAAGTAGCCAGAGAGACGAGCACGAATCGGTGGCTGCAAATCCTCCCCGAGGCGAACATCGTCTGGCAGGCTGGCACAAATCACTCGGTACGGATTCATCCCCGAGTCGACGGTGAACAGCCACGCCTCGAAAGACTGGTCCGTCAATTTATTGAGCCGTCGAATGTCTCCTTCAATCGTCAGGAGTTCGCCGCGAAAGCGATCGCTGTCGAGCATTAGCAACGCAAACGGCACATCCTTTTGAGCCAGCGGTTCAAGCTCCGCCAAGGACGTGTTGCGAACCTTCGCCAAGATCGCGTCGTAGGCCGGAATCTCCGCGGCGGTGACTCCGAACGTATTGTCTTTGATCGAAGTCAAAATCGACTTGTCGAGCCGCGCATCGCTGGCGGATGGTGGCGCGGAAGACTCGCCGACATCAATCGTGAATTGCTTCGAAGCCGCGACCACGCGAATCGAGTCGTCTCGCAAAGGCGACGAAACATCCTCCCGCGGTTCCTTCAGAATCCGTCTCAATCGCTGAGTCTCTTCTGCGCTGATCTCCGCCGAACCAAATTCAGGTTTTGGCATTCGAGCCTGCCGGAGCGACCAGCTCAGGATCAGCAAAGACGGCGCGAGGGTCATGGCCCATAGAATCATTCGCCAACTCGGCCCAAGTGGCGGCGGCGACACGTTGGAAGAAGTATTAAATCTCATGGATGAGATTGTCTTGAGTCGCCATGCAGTTGTCATCGCTTGGGGACTCGCTGCCGAGTTTCGCATTCGTTGTTGACTGCGTTTGAAAATCGGACGGCGCGTCGTCACGATACTCCCCGACCTGCCGTTTTGATTTTTTTGGGAGTATGCTCATGCTGCGCAATAGTTGCCGTGGAGTTTCCGCCATTGCTCCGTGGTTCGTCTTGATGGGAATGCTGACTCTGGCTGGAACAGCACTTTCGCCGGCCTTTGGCCAGGAAGAGGACGAACCCGCCGCAAAACCTGCCGCGAAATCCACCGACGTGGGAGGCGATACTGCGGACGCGCCGGCCGAAAGCCAATCGATGCTGATGTGGCTGATCGAAACATCGGGACTGATCGGAGCGGTCATTCTGGTCATCTCGATCTTCTTCGTGCATCGCGTTGTGACTTTGTTTCTGGAATTCAGACCCGAGATCGTGGCTCCGCCAGACTTGTTGGAACAGATCGAAGGTTTGCTGGCAAAACGCGACTACAACGGCGTCTATCAGGCCGCGAAGAAGAGTGAATCATCGTTGGGACAATTGTTGATTGCCGGCATGACGGCGATGTCGACAGGCCTCGGTGAGGCTCGCGAGGCGATAGACCGCACCGGCGAAGCCATCACCGTTCACATGGAAAAGCGAATCAGCTTGCTGGCGGTCATCGGCTCGCTGGGGCCGATGATCGGACTGCTGGGAACGCTCAAGGGCATGATCGGCGCGTTCAGCGGAATCGCTCTTTCGGGAACACAACTGAAGGCCAGCGAAGTCGCCGGCAACATTTCGGAAGCTCTCGTGCTGACATTCGAGGGTGTGGCCATCTCGGTACCGGCCATTTATCTCTTCGCATTGTTCAAAGATCGAGTTTCGACACTGACCGTCGACGTGCAGAATCTCTCGGACGAGTTGATTCGCAAGATGCACGCGGCGGCGCATTCTAAGACGGCCCCTCCGCAAGCATAGGTCAGCCTGACCAGGCCGACCTGGTGACTGACGAATCAACAGAGACCCTCAACATTCGGGTCGGACTGGAACGCCCGACCTGCTAGGAACTCGCCGGTGTCGCAATCATCCGAAGGAACGGCAGAGCCTGATCTCACGCCGCTGCTCGACATGGTTTTCCAGTTGATCACCTTTTTCATGCTGGTGATCAACTTCAAGGGAGCTGCGTTGGATCAATCGCTGCAACTCCCCGTGCTGGGGTCGGCTCGGCCGCTGGAATGGAAAGGTGACTACGAACCGCTGATGCTCAACGTGGATAACGAAGGGCGAGTCAAAGTCTTCGGGGCCGTCGTGTCGGCGGAAAAATTCATCACCGATGAGGCCGCCGATTTGAAGAAGAAACTCAAAGCTTCCGGCGAATCCAGCCCGAAGGAACTTCCCGTGCCTGTCGTGCTGCGTGCCGACAAAGGGACGCGGTTTCATCTGGTCAACCACGTCATCAAGCTCTGTCAGGACAACGGCTACGTCCAGTTCTCGCTCAGCGCGATGACCGGGACCGGCGAGGGGGGCCGTTGACATGGGTCGTCGCCGTCGTCATCACAAAACCAGTGGAGCGGTCAAGCTGAATGTGACCGCCATGCTCGATATGGCCTTTCAGCTTCTGGCCTTTTTCATTCTGACCTTCCGGCCAGCTCCGATTGAGGGGCACCTGTCACTGAACATGCCTCCGCCAATCCCGCAGACCAACGTGCAATCGACTCAGACCGTCGGCACCGAAGGGAATTCTGCCCCCAACCTGCACGCCCTGCATCTGTTCGTCACCGCGACGGAATCCGGAGATGTCGCCCAAATTCGCCTCGAATCCAATGTGATCGCAGCTGGTCGACTGACTCCAGCGACCGTGGCCGGGATCGGCCGCCGCATTGCTCCTTTGTTCGCCGCCGGAAACGTCCTCTACGATCGGATTCAAATCGAGGTTGATCGAGACCTGCGCTACGAAGAACTCTTGAAGCTGGTCGATGTCTGCGCCCAACAGAAGTTGCCCGATGGCAAGCCGCTCGGCAAAGTCAGCTTCGTCGAGATGCAGCGGTAATCGGAGCCACTCATGCGACGCCGCCTAGCACGTCCGTACGGGCACGCCCTTCCACCGATGCGCGGACTCTCGCTGCTGATGGGATTGCTCGTCATCGGCATGTTGTACCAACGTGCCAAGGAGCCACAGTTCTGGAGTTGGCTGACCAACGAAAGTCGAGCCGACAGCGCGGACGTGGATGAGAGTGCGCAGCCCAAGGAATCACTCCCGACTCCCCGCTCCGCGCTCGTTACTTCTGAAAATATTACTCCCGGTCCGAACGAGACCGACGCGGATGAACTCGCGCAGTTACGATCCAGCCTCAAAGTGGTACTCGATCGCCAACCGCTGCAGGACGTCGACATGTCGGCGTACTGGCAACTGATGCGTTGGAGCCGTACGCGGCCGATCGCCGAACTCGAAAAACTCTCGCGGCGCGACGTCCCGTACTCGCACTTGTGGGAAGAGCCGGACCTGTATCGCGGCCAACCAATTCGCTTGAAGCTGCACATCCGCCGAGTGCTGAAATACGAGCCGTCGAAAAATCCGCAAGACTTGAAAATAGTCTACGAAGCCTGGGGCTGGACCGAAGATTCCCGTTCGTTTCCGTTCTGCGTCGTCTTCCCGGAAAGACCGGACGGTTTATCGATCGGAACCGACGTGGACGGCGACTTCGTCTTTGTCGGCTACTTTTTGAAATGGATGAGCTACCAAGCCTATGACGTGAAAAAGTACGCCCCACTGCTTATCGGCCGCCTGCGTCCTGTCACAAGAGCGGTGGGCTCTGCAAAAGCCAGCGACTGGGAAACCTCATTCCTGATGCTCGTCGGCGGCATGCTGCTGCTCAGCTTTGTCGGCTGGGTCGCTATTTACGGTTTGCGTCGCCCACGCACCATCATGGCCGCAACCACCGCCCTCCCAGATCAGTTGCCGGACAACTGGCTCGCCGGGGCCGCTGACGATTCACGCTCCGAACCGACTGCGGCGCGTCTCGACGTGGAGAGTGCCTCCCCGCCAAACGCCGACGCCATCGCATCACATCCGACCGTGACGACGCCCGAATCGACTCCGTAAGGCGTGAGTTAATTCCGCTCTTGTCTCGTATTCCCACGGCAACGCTCTCTGGACTACCACTCGCAGCGCACACTGCACGCCTTGTGACCTTGGGAGCCATGATGGAATGGATTCAGCAGGTGATCGACCTGTTTCTGCACTTCGACCGACATCTGCGAGAGATGCTCGACTGGGTCGGCCCCTGGACGTACGTCTTTCTGTTTTTGATCGTCTTCTGCGAGACGGGACTCGTCGTGACGCCATTCCTGCCGGGCGACTCGCTGCTGTTCGCGGCCGGAGCACTCGCGGCCACGCATTCGCTCAATTTGGCGGTGCTGCTGGTTTCGCTCGCGATCGCGGCGATTGTGGGAGACGCGGTGAACTATCTGCTCGGTGCAAAGTTCGGGGAGCGATTTCTCGCCGCTCAGAAGATCCCGTGGATTCGTCAAGAGCATCTCGATCAGACACATGCGTTCTTTGAACGCTACGGCAACAAGACGATCGTGCTGGCCCGCTTCGTGCCGATCGTGCGGACATTCGCTCCGTTCGTAGCTGGGATCGGCCAGATGAGCTACCGGCAATTCGGCGTCTACAACATCGTCGGGGGGTGCGTCTGGGTGCTGTCCTGCACGAGCGCCGGGTACTTCTTCGGCAGCCGAGAAATCGTGAAGAACAATTTTCCGCTGGTCGTGCTGGGCATTGTCGGAGTCTCAGTCCTGCCGATCGTGTGGGAGGCCGCTCGCAGTCGCGCTCGACGCCGAGGCGCAGCATCTCAGCCCTCGGACAAGCCACAGTGACTGCACTTATTCGTCGGACACTTCCCGCACCGAGAACAAGATTCGGCCGATGCCGGCAGCATGGCAGGCGGACATCACCTCAGCCACTTTTTGATGCGGAACACGACCGTCGGCGCGGATCATCACCCCTTGATCCGGGTAATTCTTGCGGGCCGCTCGCAGCCGAGCCGTCGCCTCGGAGATGTCAATGACGTCATCGTTGTACGCGATGGTCCCTTCGCGTGAGACACGCAACTTGATGTCGTCCGGGACGTCGGTCAGAGGTTGAGCGCTCGACACCACCGGGACTTGGACGTCCAGCTTCTGCTCATCCCAGTCGTAGAGCTTCGTGGCGGCCATGAAGAAAATCAGCAGCGTCAAAATCACGTCGATCATCGGCGTGAGATTGATGAACAGTGACTCGTCGGTCATCGTGGATTTGCTGTGCAGCATCGTGTTTCACAGATCGGTCAAGCGGACTTCTGTTCGCTGGCAAGTGCAGGAATGCGTCGCGGCTTCTTGTCGGCATCGCTCGGTTGCCCATCGCTGGAGACCAAGGCGACCGCTTGATTCGTCAGCACGTCCATTTCCTGAATCAGCCGATCGACTCGGCCCAGCAGGTAGTAGTACGCGGCCGAGGCGGTGATCGCGACACCCAATCCGCTGGCGGTTGCGATCAATGCCAGGCTGATGCCCGACGCAAGCAACTCGGTCTTGCCGCTGCCACTTTGCTGCGACAACGCGTGGAACGCGCTGATCATGCCCAGCACGGTCCCAAACAAACCAAGCAGCGGCGCCAGCATCGCCAGGCCGCTGATGGCGCGGATGTGCTTTCGCAAATGAAACAGTTCAGAGTCCGCAAAATCGCTGACGGTGACTCGAATCTCAAAGGCCGGACGGCCGGCGTTGGCGACGACAATCGCGAAGAAATTCGAGATCGGACTGCCGTTCTCGCGGCAGACCTCGGTGAGCTCCTGAACTTTCGCAGCATCCAGCGGACCTTCGCGCAGGCGTTGCAGAAAGCGAGTCACAAACGCTCGTGGCATGACCCGGCGAGACTGTAAGGCCGTCAGTCGCTCAATCACCAACATCACGGTCAGGACGGAACAGCCCACAAGCGTCCACATTGGCACGCTGCTGAAGCCGAGAAATAACTCACGCAGTTGCGTCCAGCCGAGCGTCAATCCGGCCTGACCGACTTCCGCGCGATCCGTTTTGCCTGGTGCGGTTTTCTCCGCCGAGGACTTTGTGGATTCGACGGCTGGAGAGGAAACGGCCGTGATCGCCTCGGCCTCTTGAGCGGGCAGCAGCGCCGGCGAAATGAACGAGCCGAATCCCTGCACGATCAGCGCCAGTAGAGCAAAACCGAACAGCCGTGTTTTCATGGAAGTCTCGGAAGAGGCCTCGATCGAATCCGTGAGCGGCGGGACTATATGCGATGCTCGCGAAAGCTGTGAAGACGAGCCGAAACAATCGCGGCGACCGATCCCCCCTTCTCCCCTTGGGAGACGGGACCGGAGGCGGGATTCATTTGACGTTGGACTTTCCGATGTCTCCCTCGCCCGGACCCTCTCTGAAATGGAGAGAGTCCAGGAAGAATGCGACGCAGCCGTCCCGACGCTTGCATTGCCGGCTCAAGCCTGGAACATGAGCGGTCGGTGACTCCACCGTGAAAGGACTGCTGATGTCGGAAGCCCTCCAATACGACCCGTATGCCCTGCCGAGCGATGCCATCCAGGAACCGCCCGTTTCGCTGTGGGCCGCGCTGCGGAAGATCGGCCCGGGAATCATCTTGGCCGGCTCGATCGTCGGATCTGGCGAGCTGCTTCAGACCACTGCTCTGGGGGCGAGGCACGGTTTCCTTTTCCTGTGGCTGATCCTGTTTAGCTGTGTCATCAAGGTCTTTGTGCAGACCGAACTGGGCCGTTACGCGATTTCATCCGGCAAGCCGACGCTGGGAGCCATCAATGAATTGCCGGGGCTGAAGTTCGGAGCACATTGGATCCTCTGGTGCTGGCTCATCATGATGCTGACAACGATCTCGCAGCTTGGTGCGATGACCGGCACGGTCGGGCAGTCACTGAATCTCGCGTTCCCGAATGTGTCGGAGAGTTTCGTCCAATTGCTGAGCGGCCCCCTGCCGTCGTGGGCGAAATCCATTCGCGCAAGGCCGGAGATTCCATGGGCCGTGCTGACCTGCTTGACTGCGATCGGCTTGCTGTGGAGCGGCAGTTATCGACGCATCGAGTTCATCACGACGGTTCTGGTCGTCGGTTTGACGTTCATCACGCTGACGGCCACCTGCGCGCTACCAGCCACGAAGTATCCCATTCCGTGGCCCGACGTGGCTCAGGGACTGACGTTCGCTGTGCCAGCTTTGGGAATCGCAGCGGCGTTCAGTGCGTTTGGCATCACCGGAGTCGGAGCCTCGGAGCTTTTCTACTATCCGTACTGGTGTTTGGAAAAAGGCTATGCTCGCTATGCCGGCCGCAGTGAGCCGAGTGAGGCGTGGGAGCGACGTGCTCGCGGCTGGATTCGCGTGATGCACCTGGATGCCTGGGTGAGCATGATCGTCTTCACGATCTCGACGGTCGCGTTCTACTTCATGGGAGCGACGGTGCTGCATCCGCAGAAGCTCTACCCGGAAGGGACCAAGATGATCGAAACGCTGTCGCACATGTTTGTGGACACGTTTGGCGGTTGGACTCAGATCGTCTTTCTGATCGGGGCCGGCGCGGTGTTGTTTAAGACTCTCTACATTTCGAGTGCGGGAAACTCGCGGCTCCTCGCGGACTTTCTCAGTTTGGGTGGGTTTGTCCGATACACACGGCCCGAACAGCGTGCCGCGATGATTCATCGGATTTCGCTGATGATTCCCGTGATCGCGCTGATTCTCAGCATCGTCTTTCCAGACCCCGCCAAATTGGTCACGGTCGGCGGCTTCGCTCAGGGTCTGATGCTTCCGCTGATCAGCGGAGTGACCATCTTCTTTCGCTACCGCCGCACCGATCGCCGGATCACGCCGACGTTGGTGCTCGATATCTTGCTGTGGATTGCCTTCGTGCTAATCACTTGTGTGGCGATGTACGCGGCTTGGAATCAGATCGGCAAATGGACGGCTCCGCCCCCTGTCACGGCCAAGTGATCACGACGACTGATGAGAGCCCGCGTCTTGGGAGTGCTCCGTGTCAGCGGAGCTTTGGATTTGTTCGCGGAGTGACTTTCTTTGGAGGGCGTCGAATGCGAGCGATGCGGCAATCCAAAGGCTGCGCCGAAGAATCCAAAGCTGTGCTGACACACAGCACTCCAAAGTTATTTCCACTCGCGAGCGAATTGCAGGGCGCGTTGGCGGACGGGTTCGCTGAGGGTTTGGTCGGCCGCGATGGCGTCGAGCCATTCGGCCTTCGGCTTGTCTTGACTTTGCAGCCAACGAGTCCGCGCAATGTCGGAAGATTCACTTGCTATGTGTTGAATTCCCTGTCGTTCTATCACCCAGCGTTGCACCGAGACCGATCAGCAGTCCAAATCCGGCTCCCCCTGTGATAAAACTCTCCAATGAAGGAGTTTTCAAAAGGCCAAAAACTGGGCCGAAAAGGTTTAACAAAAACCAGGCGAAGGCGGACAACAATGCAAATGTGATCCCGCCTCCCGCCACAACGACAAGTGCATCGTCGAAGGATTTTGTTTCAGATTTTTTCTCCGCAGCTTCGGTAAATCTTTTCGTCATTTGAAGAATAAACGGGTAAGACACCCCAATGCCCAGGCAAGTCCAGGTGTCGATCGGCATGACCCAACTCCACACCAGAATGAACGCGACATACGCCATTAAGTACATGAACGCCTTCATCGGTTTTCGACGGCACCAGCGCCATGCTCGCTCAAAATCTCCAATCGGTCGCGCAAGGATGGGTTCATCACAAAGCCAGCGGCGGAGTTCGGCGGAGAGTTCGGCGGCGGAGGGGTAGCGCCGCGCGGGGTCTTTCTCCAAACACTTGGCACAGATCGTTTCGACATCGCGCGGGATGCGGGCGTCGAGCTTGCGTAACGGCGGCGGCTCTTCGTTCAGAATCTGCTGGAGCAGCATTTGGCTCTTGCCGCGAAACGGCAGTTCGCCCGTGACCAGCCGGAACAGGATCACGCCCAGCGAGTAGATGTCGCTGCGGCGGTCGGCGTGATGCGCCTCGCCGCGAGCTTGCTCCGGCGACATGTACGCCGGCGTGCCGAGGATCGCCCCCTCGACCGTCATCGTGATCTCGCCCGCTTCACGCTTGGCGAGGCCGAAGTCGGTGAGGAACGGGGTGAGGCCAGAGGTCAGAGCGGCAGAACCGGCGAGCGTGCTTGTCTTTTCTGACTTCTGTCCGCTGACATCCGATCTCTCCGCCCGCACCAAAATGTTCTGCGGCTTGAGGTCGCGATGGACGATGCCGGCTTCGTGAGCTTGGTGTAGAGCTTCAGCGATTTGGGCGCAGAGTTCGACGGACTCGCGGACGCTCAGCGGGTGGGTTTCGATCCATTGATCGAGGCTGGGGCCGTCGATGAAGTCGCTGGCGATGTAGATGCGGCCATCCTCACGCCCGACTTCGTGAACCGAAACGATGTTCGGATGCCGCACCTGCGCGGCGGCTCGCGCTTCACGCAGGAATTTTTCGGCGTCCGCTTCGGTGAGGTTTTCCTTGCGCGGAATCTTGAGGGCAACGATCCGGTCCAGCTTCGTGTCGCGGGCTTTCCAAACGGCTCCGAACGCGCCTTGCCCCAGGCAGTTCAACAACTGAAAATGGCCGAGCCTCTTGACGCCCGAGCCATCGTCCTGCGCCGTCTCGATGTCCTTAGCGAGATTGAAACAACTTCCACACGACGGGCACGACACGTCTCCCGACGGGTCGTCGTTGACCACTTCAATCGGATTGTGACAGTGGGGACAACGGACTTGCATGATTTTGTCAAGCTAAAAAGTCATCCGCGGAGTTGCAATCACGGACGTCCAAGTCGCCGTCATCGCTCCGCGTGACGAGCCTTTTAGGCTCACGCGTTCGCTTTTGGAGAGACAGCGGGGCGGGCAAAAGCCGATGGCGGAAGACTCCTCACGCGGAGCGGTGATGGGAACTTTTGTTGGACCATATGGCCGGTTCTTGCGATTGGTTTTCGGGAGACGTACTCTTCGGCTGATCTCGGGGATGTCTGTGCGAGGGATCGAAACGGGAGTTGCCATGAGGCTGCGTGGGTTATGGATGATGGTCGTGGGAGCCGGACTCGTGCTGAGTCTCGGTGGGCGCGGTCACGCCGCTGAACCGATGCGCGAGTTCCTCGACGGGCTGCGGGGGCGACAGCATTACGACTGGGCGATGCTGTATTTGGATCAGTTGCAAGAACGCGCTGATCTGCCGGCCGAATTGAAGGCAATCATCCCTTACGAACGAGCGATGACGCTCAGCGAGTCGGCCAAGTATTCGGTCAGCCCGGAGACTCAGCAGCGACAGCTCGATCAGGCGCTGGGGTTCCTTGAGCAGTTCGCCAAGGACAGTCCGCAGCATCCGCTGGCGGCGACGGCGAACAGCACGCGGGCCAGCTTGCTGCTCAGCAAGGCTCGCGTGGACATCATGCAGGCCAAACTGCCGACGAATAAGGACAGCCGCGAGGAATTTCAGAACAAAGCTCGCGACCAAATCACGCTGGCTCGCGGCGTGTTTGACAAGGCGCACGATCAGTACAAGGCCGCTTGGGAGACGTTCCCCAAGTTCGTCGACAAGACGGCCGAGCCGGCGAAGTTCGAGGCTCGGCAACGGGCCGAGACCAACTACATGCGGGCTCAATTGGATGTCGCGCTGTGCGAGTTCGAAGAATCTCAGACCTACGACCCCAACACGTCGAATCGCGCGTTTCACCTGAAGAAAGCGGTCGAATTGTTTCGTGGCATCTTCTTGAAGTACCGCGCGACGGTCGGCGGCCTGCACGCGCAGATGTGGGAAGCCAAGTGCTATGAAGAGATGAACGATCCGCAACGAGCTCTTGGCATCTACGCCGAGTTGCTGACGCATCCGTCCGACGGCCTGAAGTCGTTGCAGGATCAAGTGCGGCATTTCCGGTTGATCTGCCTCAACCACGACCAGCGTCGCGAATACACGATGGCGATCTCCGAAGGAGAGGACTGGCTGAAAGGGGCCAAGCAAATCGAACAACGGGGAGCGGCCGGGCAAGGGATCCGTTGGGAGATAGTCGTCGCGCTCGAAAAGCTGGCGGACAGTAGCGGCGCCGCGTCGACTGAGAAGGACAAGCTGTTGCGGCAGGCGATCACGCACTTGACGACGCTGTCGAAGTGGCCGGGAGCGTACCGCGACCTCGCGCAGCAGCGAGTCCGCGATCTCAACATGCGGGTGAAGGGAAAGGACGGCACCGGCGACCCCAAAGATTTTGATTCGGCCCTCACGCTCGGCCGCGACCTCGTGAAGCGGTCGGGCGAAAAAAAGACGCTGCTCGATTCGGCGATCCAAAGCAAGCAACCGCGCGAGAGCATTGAGACGCTACGAGCCGACTTCAACGACTTGGTCAAAGATCAAATCCGCGTGCTGCGGCTCGCGCTCAGCCTGGCGGACAGATCGTCGCTGCGTACCGACGTGAACCAGGCTCGTTACTTGTTGGCCTATGGCTACTACTTGGCGGAGAAGCCCTATGAGGCAGCGGTCTGTGCCGAGGCGGTCGCATTCAATCCAACCAAAGACAAGCAAGACGAACAGACGGCACTCGATGCCGCGTACCTGGCGGTCGCCAGTTACATCAAAGGGATCAACCAGATCCCCAGCGAATTGAAGGCCCTGCGGGACGTCGACATGCGGTTGATGATTCGGTTGGCCGAGTTCATCACCTCCAAATGGCCGTCGCACTCGAAGGCCAACGAGACGCGGATGCTCGTCGGCCGCACGTTTGCACAGTCTGATCAACCAAAGATCGCCGCCGAGTGGTTCCAACGAGTACCCGAAACAGCGGAGAACTTCCCGGAAGCTCAATGTGCCGCCGGACAGGCCCTGTGGCAGCAGTACCTGCTGGCGTCGATCGAAGAAGACGCCGCGCTGCGCGCGTCGGCAGACGAGTTGCCGAAATGGCGCGCCGACGCCCAGAAGTTGCTGACGAACGGCATCGACCGCCTGCAAAAGAAAATCCCCGAACAAACCAAGACACCCGATGACCTCGTCGCAGCGAAATCGGCTCTGGCCGAAATCCTGCTCAGCGCAGGGCAATATCAGCCAGCGTTGGACTTGCTCAGCAATGTGCCGCACAGCGTGCTGGTCGCGACCAACGTCGACGACCAAACACGTCGTCCGCCGAGCCCCAGCGTCCGCAGTGCGAAGTTCGCGTCGCACATTTATCAGTTGCTGCTGCGAGCTCGCGTCGGCTTGCAGCAATTGAACGAAGCTCGCGAAGTGATGGCCCAATTGGAACAGCTCGCCGAACACAGCGGCGGCGCCGACGCGGTCACGGCGGTTTATGTGCAGTTGGGCAAAGAGCTCGAAAAGGAACTCATCCGCTTGAAGGGAGCCGGAGACAAGGCACGGTTCAACGAAGTCCGCAAATCGTTTGAGCAATTCCTCGACGGCCTGTACCAGCGCGAGGACCAGAACCTGTCGTCGCTGACCTGGATCGCTGAAACGTACTACGGTCTGGCCCAGTCGTCCCTCGACAACGCTGACGAGTCGAAGACTTATTTCGAGCGTGCGGCTTCGACCTATTTGTCGATCCTCGACCGTGCTAAGAAAGAGAAGGCGTTCAGCGACAAAGACCGCATCGCTGGCATCCGATTGCGACTCGCCAACTGCAAACGCCGACAAGGTGACTTCGACGAAGCCGAAAAACTGCTTCGAGTCCTGATCGCCGAGCGTCCGCGCGCGGCTGACGTGCAATTCGAGATGGCCTACGTCTGGTTCGACCAGGGCAAAGCGGGAAAAACGGAGTTTCTCAAAAAATCCGTCGAGGGTGAGAAAAGAGGCCAACAAGGAGAAGTCTGGGGCTGGACGGAACTCAGCACGCGACTGCAACGACTGGTCGCCGACGGGCGGCCGGAGACTCGCGACCGGTACGGGGACAAGCTCTATGAGGCTTGGTACAACACGTCGCTCTGCCGACAAAAGTTGGGTCAAGCGCAGCCCACAACGGCGAAGAAGCAGGCGGAACTGGAAATCGCCAAGAGCATTGTGCAGACCTTCGTCCGCATTTCGGTCGATATCCCGGACGACTGGTGGAAAAAGTTCGATCGGCTGTACCGCCAGATTCAATCAGACTTGGGGCAGTCTCCCAACCCGCTGGAACGCCCGACCACGATCGTTCTGGCCAGTGCGCCGGACAAGAACAAACCTCGCGTCGACGAGACCAACGAAACAACCACCAAAACCGCTGCCGAAAAAACGACCGCCAAGAAGGATTCCGAAGCCGCAACGCACAAGTCTGGTAGCGGTACAACGTCGGTGGCCGTATTTTTACTGATCATCGTCGGTGGCGGCGGAGCCTCTATTTGGATGATGATCAACAAAAAGTCACGCAAAAAATCGATCCGCTTGGCTCATGACATGAACGTCAGCAACGTGACTTTTATGGCTGCCGATAACGACCTTTCGGGCGATCTCGATTTTGAAATCCCTGTGGTCGCTACTCTTCCCAAAGCTTCGTCGGCTAAAAAAGCAGGAAATGCCAAAAAACCAAGCCGGCCGAAAGGCACATGAATTCTCGGATTTCCAATTCCCAACCCGATTCCGCGGACCTCACACCATGCACAAATTCCGAATCTTCACCGTTCTCACTGCGTCCGTCGCTCTGTCGGCCTCGCCACTGTGGGCCGTCGACACCATCAACGTCCGCAGCACCGGCAAGCCGGTTCAAGGGGAAATCACAACCATCAACAAAACGGAAGTGACGATCAAGCCGCGCACCGGTGAAGCGCAGAAAATCCCCGCCAACGACATCGCCAGCATCAAGTGGGACAGCGAGCCCGCGAAACTCATGATCGCCAGAGGGGACGAGGAACGTGGCAACTACGAGAAGGCGCTCGACATCTACACGGAAGCCCACAAGGATGCGACCGGCAAGTTGAAGACTTACCTGGATTTCCTGATCGCTCGCACAATGGCCAAACAGGCGCTCGATGACGATTCGAAAATCGACGACGCCATCAAAAAGATGGAAGCCTACCTCAAGGCCAGCGCCGATCACGTCGGCCACTACGAAGGCCAGAGTTTCATGGGCCAACTCTTCGGGGCGAAAGGGGATTACGCGAAAGCGCAGACCGCGTTTGAAGCATTGGGCAAAGCTCCGTGGAAGGATTACCAGATCGCGGCGAAGGTCGCCGTCGGCCGCATGCAACTCAAGCAAAACAACATTGACGGAGCCACCAAGACCTTCGTCGAAGCAGCCTCCAGCAACGCCGAGTCCGCTTCTGAAAAAGCTCGTCGCGCGGAAGCGCTGGTCGGACAGGCCGCCTGTCTCATGAAGCAGTCGAAGCACGACGAGGCTCTCAAGCTGATCGATGAGGTTATTAAAGCCACCTCAACCGACGAGGCTGCAACGATGGCCTTCGCCTACGTCGTACAAGGGGACTGCTATCAGGCCCAGAACAAGACGAAGGACGCCGCGCTGGCGTATCTGCATGTCCCGGTGCTGTTCCCAAAAGAGAAAGCCGCACACGCCGAGGCGCTGTATCACCTCGCAAAAATCTCCGGCACGATCGGGCAACCGGATCGAGCCGCTGAAGCCCGAGATCAGTTGCTGGAGGACTTCCCGAAAAGCGAATGGGCCAAGAAGCTGCAAGCCGAGTCCGGCGCAGCCGCTCCCGCTGCGGCGGGTGCAGAAAAGACCAAAGAGAAAGAGAAAGAGTAACACGGGAAGAAGATCGTTGATCATTCGGACGGGCAGGAGTGCCGATCCTGCGGAGTTATTCGAGCAGCAGAATGGAGACCTCAATGTCGCTGGATTGGCTTTCGCTCAGGATGACTCGCCCGTTCGGCTTCCTCGTGGTGTCGCTTTCGCTGACCGCTGGCCTGACTCATTTTGCATTGCCGGCATTTGCCTTTCAGAATACTGCCAATGAAGCGATGCCTGACGCCGGACCGACAGCCGCTCAACCCGCCGCGCCCGATGGCAATCTCCCGGTGCCGAAGACTTTTCTGCAGTGGCTGATCGACGCCTCGGGACCATTCGGAGCGTGCGTTTTCCTCGAGTCGTTCATCATGGTGTCGTTGATCATCATGTGCCTGCTGCAACTGCGCCGGTCAGTGTTCATGCCTCCGGAATTCTTGTCGGAGTTTGAAGGCAAGCTCACCTTGCACGACTACCAAGGAGCTTACAACCGCGCAAAGGAAGACGAGTCTTTGCTGGCTCGGCTGATCGTGGTGGGGATGACCAAACTGCAAAAAGGCCAGGATGAGGCGATCATCGCGATGGGCGAACTGGGTGAGGACGAAAACATGTCCCTCGAACATCGCCTGAGCTGGTTGGCTCTGATCGCCACCACCGCACCGATGTTCGGATTGCTCGGCACCGTGCAGGGCATGGTGCAAGCGTTCGACGAAATCGCGACGTCGAGTGCGACTCCCAAGCCGTCGGAGCTGGCCGAAGGGATTCAACTCGCATTGGTCACGACGCTAGAGGGACTCATCGTCGCGATCCCGGCGATGATCGCCTACAGCTTGCTGCGGAATCATCTGATTCGCTTGATGTTTGATGTCGGCCACTTGGCCGAAGACCTGCTCAAACGGATTCAAGCTCGGCCAGTGGTCGCTGCTCCTCTGCCTTCAGCCCCCGGCGTTCAGCCATGAAATTTCGATCGCCCCCCATGCCGTCGGCAGAAATGGACATGACGCCGATGATGGATCTCACGTTCCAGCTCATCAGCTTTTTCATGATGGTCACGAACTTTGACCAGACCCAGATCGACGAGCGTGTGCGACTGCCGACCGATGCGCTCGCCAAGCCGCCAGAGGTCCGGGTTGAGCATCAATTGGTCGTGAACATCGGGTACAAGCGAGCCAAAGACGGCACGCGGCTTGATCCTCAACCCTTTGTCTTTCTGCAAGGCGAGGAGCTGCGCATCCCCGAATATCGGTCCCGGCTGCAACAAGAGGCTCGCATCTACCAGGCGAAAGAGGTCAACCTGAACGACGTCACGGTTGTCGTCCGTGCGGACTCGGATGTCCCGACCGGCAACGTGCAGGAATTCATCAAGATGTCGCAGGACGCCAAGTTCGAGAAGTTCACACTGAGAGCACAGCAGCCGATCGACTGACGCGTTCGTTCAATTAGCCCGACACGCAAGCGCGGGGTTTACTCAGTCATGGAATCAGCCACTCGCTAGCGCGTCGTGCTGGAATTAAGTCGAGCTCAGTTCCCCATGAAGATCAAACAGCAAGCACCCGCGAGCCTTCAGCAGCAAACGACGCCGTTGATCGACGTCACGTTTCAACTGCTGACGTTCTTCATGTTCACGCTGCGGATTGTCGGGCCGGAAGGTGACTTCAACATCAATATGCCGCCGCCCGGTGCGGGTGCGGCGAAGTCCGAAATCCTGCCAGACATAAAAGTCCAATTGCTGGCTGACGTGAACGGGAACCTCGCCAGCTTGAAGCTCGGCGAACGGCAACTCGGCATCGGGCCGGGGGCGTATCAACTGCTTAACGCCGAAATCCTCAAGCTGGTCGGCGGAGCCAACGCCGCGCGCAGTACGGACATCGAGATTGAAATCGACGCCGACTACAACCTGCACTTCGACAATGTCGTCAAGGCCATCGGAGCCTGTACCGGGCGACTCGGCCCCGACGGCAAGACGATCATCCGCTACGTCGAAAAGATCAAATTCGCCCCGCCGAAAGCCAACCCGGATGCCTGACGCCATGATCGCACTTATCGCTCACGATCAGAAAAAAGCCGCGATGTTGGAGTTCGTTCGCCAGCATGTGGACTTCTTCCGTCGCCAAAAGCTTGTCGCAACGGGCAACACAGGCAAGCTGCTGGCAGAGCAACTCGGCCTGGACATCGCACGAGTCACTCACGGCCCCAACGGGGGCGACTTGATCATCGGCGGTCGAGTCGCTGAGGGACACATCGAAGCGGTGCTCTTTTTTCGCGACCCGCTGACCGCTCAGCCGCACGAGCCAGACGTTTCGGCGTTGATGCGAGTCTGCGACGTCCATTCGATCCCACTCGCGACGAATCAAGCCACGGCCGAGGCGGTCGTCCGATTGTTCTCGGAACGCACCAGTACTTGATCGCGAACGACCATCGACTCACCGGGAGACATCTTCGACAAGCTCACTACGATGCCGATCGACACCAAGCTGATGACCAAGTTGCTGCCACCGTAGCTGAGCAACGGGTGCGAAATCCCTTTCGTCGGCATCATCGAGGTCACGACAGCGACGTTCATTACCGCCTGCAAAACCATCTGGCCGAGTAACGTGACTCCGACAAGGTATTCGAAGCTGCGGCGCTCGTGATGGCGGAAAAGAGTCATGCCGGTGACGAAAAAGCCCGCCCACAACAGTACAAGCCCCAGTGACCCGACCAGTCCGAGTTCTTCGCCTACGACCGCGAAGACGAAGTCGGTGTTTGCCTCCGGCAGATAGCTCAGTTTCTGCCATCCCTTACCGATGCCGACTCCCATTAAGCCTCCAGAACCGAACGACAGCAGCGACTGCTTGACTTGGTAGGAAGCTTGATCGATGTCGGACCACGCGGCCGCGAAGTCTGTGATCCGTTTCCACTGGTACGGCTTGAGCGTCATTGCCACGATCGCGGCCGGGATCATTCCCAGAGCAAAGTTCCGGATCGGCCAACCGCCGAGGAACAGCAGCAGGCCGCTCGACATCGCAAGAAATGCAGCGGTGCCCAGATCCGGTTCCTTTAAAACCAGCGGCAGCACCATCGCGATTGGCAAAATGAACGGGATCGTTCCGGCGATCGGGCGTCGCAACTTCTCTTGCCGCTTGACGAGCATCGCTCCCAGCAACAACGGTAGCGTTATCTTCGCCAGCTCCGAGGGCTGCATCTGAAACGGGCCGAATCGAATCCAGCGTTGCGAGTCGTTGATCCGCGTGCCGATTCCCGGAATCAGCACCGCGATCAGCAGTGTGACGCTTCCACCGAACAGCCACGGTGCGGACACTTTCCAAAACCGCGACGGCAGCAGCGAACACAGACTGGCGGCGATCACCCCCAAGATCAGATGGATCGCGTGACGTGACAGGTAAACCTGCTCGAACTCTGTCGGCCACGAGGTGACACTGGCACTATGGACCATCAGCACGCCGAAGCCCAGTAGCACGCACACGAGCGTCAGAAACAGATTGCGATCAGAGTTCACAACAGCCTCAGCACGAGTACTTCGTCGCCTTGTTCGCCAGAAGGTGGGACTGACGGGCGAACACCCACGTTCTGGCAAACGTGGCTACCCGCTCAATCGGCCCGGCCGAACGAATGTCTCGACACCTTATCCCGTGCGCTGGACTATGAGGGCGAGAACTTCGTCCGAGTGCGACGCAGCCACAAAGTGAATCGAGCGTTACCGGCTGAGTTTGCCCGACCGGCACAGGACGAATGCACGGAGTTGCCAGTTTGCTCGGCGAAATCGTGGCCGGTGGCGGGCGTTTGCGGCGGGTGTGCAACCTGATTACTGTTCCGCCTGCGTTGCTCATTGACGTCTCGGATTTCGTGTCTCGGATTTCGCATCCTTATGCCTTCTTGGCTGCTGCAACATTTTCTGAACCCCGGCTTTGTGATGGCTGGCACGGCGTTGGTCGCCGCGCCGATCATCATCCATTTGATCAATCGACTGCGGTTTCGGAAGGTCCGGTTCGCAGCGATGGAATTCCTGCTCGCCAGCCAGCAGCGGAACCGCCGCCGCGTGCTGATCGAGCAATTAATCTTGTTGCTGCTGCGAATCCTGTTGGTGCTGGGATTCATGTTGCTGATCGCTCGGCTGATTCTCGATCCAAGCCAGCTTTCGGTGTTTCGCGGAGCTCGCACGCATCACATGGTTTTGTTGGACGACAGCGGCTCTATGCGCGACCGGCTGGGAGACACGACGGCGTTTGGCGAGGGAGTGTCGGTCATTAAGAAGTTGGTGGCCGAGGGGACTCGACGGCCGGGGACGCAGTTGTTTTCTCTCGTGCTGCTGTCGAACCCGGAGCAGCCAGTCTTCTCGCAGCGGGATGTCAGCGAGTCCTTCGTCGCGGAGCTCGACACGAAACTGGAAAACCTCAAGCCAACGCACCGAGCGTTGTCTTTGGTCGACGGATTGAACGCCGCTCAGACGCTCTTCGGCGACAAGGAAGAACGGGGTTCGATGAAGCATTTGCATGTGCTCTCCGACTTCCGAAATCGCGACTGGCAAGACCAGAAGGCGTTGTCGGCGGCGGCCGAGACGCTCGACGCAGCGGACGTGACGCTGAACTTCGTGAAAACGGTCGGGCAACGTCACGCCAACCTCTCGCTGACTGACCTCTCCGGCGATCTGCAGATCGCAGCGGCCGGAGTCCCCGTGCGGTTGCGAGCCACCGTCAAGAATTTCGCCGACCAAGCGGCGACCGAAGTCCGGCTCTCCGTGTTTCAAGACGGCCAGAAGCTGCCGATGACGCTGACGTTCGACAAAATCGAAGCGGGCGAATCAGTCGAGCGCGAGTTCGATCTCGTGTTCGACACGCCCAAGAAGCACGACGTGCGAGTCAGCCTCGAAGGAGATTCGCTCACGGAGGACAACTCGCGGTTGCTCGGACTCGAGACGTCGGCGGTCCACAAGGTCTTGATCGTCGACGGTGATCCCAGCGGCGATGAAGGTTCGTACGTCGTCGATGCTCTCGCCGCCGATCCGCGGATTACGGGCTTCTCGCCGCAAATCGAGACGGTCGATTATCTGCGTCGGCGACCCATCGACGAGTTTCAAGCGATCTACCTGCTGAACGTCGCCGACTTGCCAGCCGATGCGCTCGACCCGCTGGAGAAATACGTTGCGGCCGGAGGGGGCTTGGCATGGTTCGTTGGCGCGTCGGTGAAGACGGCGTTCTACAACGAGTCGCTGTTCAAAGCGGGTCAGGGGTTGTTTCCGGTCCCGCTCGAAACGGCTCCGCGCGATCTTCCGGTCGTTGAGGATTCCGGTCCGGACCTCGTGCTCGCGTCGCATCCGATCTTCCGAGTTTTTGAAGGACAAGAAAATCCGTATCTCGATGTGACGCGCGTCGCGAAGTTTTTCCCAGCCGCTGCCAGTTGGCCGCGCGACGATCAGGCTCGTGGCGACGGCGTGCAGACAATTGCAACGCTCCGCAACCGACAGCCGCTGATGTTTCATCATCGTTTCGGCAAAGGGAACGTCGTCAGCTGTCTGACGACCTGCGGCCCCGCCTGGAACAACTGGGCCAAGTACGCCAGCTACGTCGTCCTGCAACTGGAACTGCAAAAGACGATCGCCCGTTCGGATCGCCAATTGGAAGGTCGACTCGCCGGTGAACCGATTGAACTCTCGCTCAACCCCAGCGAGTTCACGGAGGTCATCGACATCATCGTTCCTGATGTCGCCGGCGAACGAACCGTCCGGCTGCAGGCCGCGCCTGATGCAGGAACGGCCAGGGACAAAAGGGACGGAAGCGACGATAAGACGGCTCCGGAAACTGGAAACGCGAAGCCCGAAAACTCTCTTCGCCTGAGCGCCACCTTTCGGGACACCGACCTGCCGGGCATTTATCGCGTCCGGTTGCTCGATTTGAATCAAGTGCCATTCGAGCGTTGGATCACCTATAATTTCCCGGCCGACGAGAGCGATCTCACGCTCGCAACCACCGAACTGATCCGCAAACAACTCGGCGAGAAGGTCCGCGTCAGCATCCAAGAGCCAGGTGAGTTCTCCTGGATTGCTGGTCGCGACATCGGCAGTGAAGTCCGGGACGCGCTTTTGCTATTGCTTGCAGTCCTGCTGATCGCGGAACAATTCATGGCGTACCGCTTGAGCTACCATCACCGACCAAGTCCTGCGGCACGATGACGGCGGAAATGACTCGATGCTGAATATTGAATTCAATTTAGTGAACCTCGCAGCCGACACGCGGATGGCATGGGAGGTTGATTTGCCGAGCAGCCCGGTGGCTTGGCTGGGATGGCTGGCGTTGGCCGTCATTGGCGTCGCATGGATCGTCTCGCTGTACTTGCGAGACACTCAGGAATTGCACCCGGCTTGGAAGGTGTGGCTGCTCTTGTTGCGGCTCGGAGCATGGGCCGGGTTGATTGCCGTTGCTGTCAATCCGCAGGAGCGAACTCAGACAACCTCGTTTCGGGCGTCGCGGGTCGCAATCGCTGTGGACACGTCGCTGTCGATGCAGTTGCCGGAGAAGTCCCCTGAAGAATTGACGGGCTCTGCGGAGCCCGATGGAGCCAGGGGCGAGTCTCACGATCCTGCCCCGTCCGCAATGGCTCGCTCGCGTGCAGACGCGGTGCGCGAGTTGTTGGAACGCTCGCCATTGATCGCCGAATTGCAGAAGAATCACGACGTAAGCCTTTTCACGTTCGACTCGGCGCAGGCGGGGCCGCATTGGCAGTTTCGGACGAAAGATCTGCGTGTCGTCGGGCAGGCGGCGAGCCTGCCGGGAGATCAATCGAAGGACGAAAAAAAGAACGACACGGCAGTTGCGGATAAGCCCGCGGTGCTCCAGTGGGATGAAGTCTTGAAGCCGCGCGGTGTCGAGACGCGGCTCGGCGAGTCGCTGCTGGAGCTCGTGCGGCAGATCAGCGGAAAGTCGTTGTCAGGGGTTGTCGTCATCTCGGACGGAGCGGCGAACTCCGGCATTGATCCCGCCTCGGCCAGTCATTTCGCGGCGCAATCGAACACTCGGTTGCTGACGGTCGGAGTCGGCGGAACAAAGTCGCCGGTGAATCTGGCAATCGCCAGCGTGCAGGCTCCGACCGACGCACATCTGGGTGATCCGTTTGAAATCACAGCGTTCGTGCAGGCCGAAGGACTCGCCGGCAAGACCGCGATCGTCGAACTGTTGTCTCGCCCAGAAGGAGAGACGTCTGAGCCGAGCCTCCTCGAAGCGAAAGAAATCGCGTTGGCCGACAACGGCGTGCCGTTGGAGGTTCGATTTCAGCAGAACCCAGCGACGGCGAATTCAGTCGAGTATCTGCTGCGTGCGAAGACCGCTGCCAAGATCAACGAACTCAGCAACGCCGACAACGATCGTCGCAAAACGATTCGCGTCACCGATCGCAAGACGAAGGTCTTGCTCTTCGCCGGCGGCCCGATGCGCGATTACGTGTTCCTCAAGAACATGCTCTTCCGGCACTCGGCTATCGAGGTCGATGTGCTGCTGCAAACAGCTGACCTTGGCACGGCGGTCAGTCAGGAATCCAAGAAATTGCTGTTCGAGTTTCCGAAGACGCGGGAGGAGCTCTTCCCGTACGACGTCATCGTGGCCTTCGATCCAGACTGGCGCAAAGTCACCGCCGAACAACAAGCCGCACTGCGCGAGTGGGTCTTCTCGCAATCCGGCGGACTGATTCTCGTGGCGGGGGACGTCAACACGTCGTCGCTTGCAAGCGGCGGCGAAGAAGTGAAGCCGATTCAGGAGTTGTGCCCGGTGACACTCAGCTCGCTGGCGTCCGACTTGCTGGCCGACGCGAGCGGCCCGCAGGCATGGCCGATTGGCTTCTCGCGAGCGGGTCTGGAAACGGGCTTTCTGCAACTGACCGACGACACGATTAGCAGCGCGGCCGTTTGGAAAGAGTTCCCCGGAATCTACCGCTGCTATCCAACCGCTGGCTCGAAGGCCGGAGCAACCGTGTACGCGAACTTCACCGACCCTCGTTCGGAGACCAGCTACGGTGCGCCGGTCTGGCTCGCGTCGCAGTTCTACGGATCGGGCCGGACGCTGTACGTCGGAGCCGGGGAACTCTGGCGACTACGCGCGATCGACGAAGACTACTTCGATCGTTTCTGGACCAAAGCGATTCGAGAACTCAGCACGACACGGCTGAGGCGTGGTACCATGCGAGGCATGTTGCTACTTGAACGGAATCAGTATCTGCTCGGCCAAACGGCGCATGTGCGAGCGTTGCTCAGCGACGCTCAATTTCAACCGCTCGTCGCCGAGGCGATCAACTGCGACATTTACGATCCGGCTGGCCGGCCGCAACTTCCGCCGCTCAAACTGATGCCTGACCGCCAGCGTCCCGGCCAGTTCGTCAGCGACTTCCGCCTGAGCCTTCCAGGAACGTACCGTCTCGAACTGCTGGTCCCCGACTCGACTGACAAGCTGTCTGAGAAATTGGACGTTTCGCTCCCGAACTTGGAAACCGCCAACGCCCAACAGAAAGTCCAATTGCTTCGAGCGATGGCCGAAGAAACCGGCGGAAAGTACCTGCCACTCGACGAGAACACGGCTGCCGCTCTGCCGAAGCTGCTGCCCAATCATGGCGAAGAGTTTCTGGTCGACGAACGGCTGCGAACCCTCTGGGACCGTGACTGGGTTCTGTATGTGCTGGTCGGATTGCTGTCTGCCGAGTGGCTCACGAGGAAACTGCTGAAACTGGCCTAGGACTCGAACATGTTCGATCACATCCAACTCCCACCTGAAGTCGACGCGATTCTCACGGAATTGAAGTCGCGGATTCGGCGATACGTTTTGTGGCAGGGACTGGCGTTGGTGGTTGTGGCCGTCGGCTTGTTCTTCTGGTTCAGTTTGGGATTTGACTGGGCGGTCTTTTCAGTGCGGCGATTGGAGCCTCCGCGTTGGTTGCGAGTCGGCTTGGACTTGGCGGTGGTCGGCGGGGTGACGGCTGTCCTGTTTTCTTTCGTCTTGTTCCGAGTTTTCCGCAGTTTTCGGACCAAGTCGCTGGCACTGATCTTGGAAAAGCGATTTCCGGAATTAAACGATCGGCTGGTCACGGCGGTTGAGTCGTCGGGACAGGCGGAGTCTCACACAGCGCTGACGTCGGCGATGTTGGAACGCACGATGCTCGATGCGGTCAGCATGCTCAAGCAGGTGGATGTCGGCGTTGTCTTTGACCAACGACCGCTGCGGCGAGTGATGACGGTGGCGAGCGTGCTGCTGGTTTCGCTGATTGCGTTCGCCACGATGTGTCCGCAGGCATTCGCTCGCTGGCGAGCGGGTTATCTGGGCCTGGAAGAAACGTATTGGCCGCGCGATGTGGAACTCATCGCGACGGTCTTGGCTGAACCGGGAGATCGCGTGAAGCTGTTCGTCGATGGCGAATACAAACATCCTCGCGGCGGCGATCTCGTGTTGCTGTTCGATGTCCCCGCCGGCAAAAAGGTGCCGGAGCGTGTTGAACTGCAATACAAGCTCGGCGGCGGTCGTGGTTATGGCCGAGCGACCTGTTTCGCTGCCGGAGAACGCCGCTTCAAGCACGCGATTGATGACCTTTTGGACGACGCCGACTTCTGGGTCACGGCCGGTGACTTCACCAATCGCCAAGCGTATCGCGTGCGAGTCGTCGATCCGCCGCGAATCGACGTGTTGACCGCCGAGAGCCTGTTTCCCGAACACACGAAGCGACAGAAGCTCGACGACGAATCGGGCACGCCGGTGCGTGAAACCGTCTCGGTCCAAGGGACGCAGATGTCGCTGCCGATCGAGACCGATTTCCTGCTGCGAGCGAAAACTAACAAGCCGCTAGTCCAAGCTCGACTGCAATTCGGCCCGCACGAACTGACGCTGTCACCGACGCAAGCCTCACTGAAAACTCCTTCCGCGGACGGCCAAGCGATGCAGGTCGAGCCGATCTCGGCAGACCGCGCCGCAAAGTACTTCGACGCCGCTGGACGCGAGTTCGTCGTCCCGTTCGTGCTCTCCGAATTGGCGACACCAGCTGCTCGTGAACGGTTTGAGAAATTGGACACGCCATTCGGCAAGCCGATCGTGATGCCGCCGGACGTCGCGCTGAAGATCTTCCTCGAAGACACCGACGAAATCATCGGAGCCGAACCGGCCAAGATCACGATTCATGGCATTGCCGACAACCCGCCAACCATCGCCGCCGAACTCAAGGGGATCGGCACGTCGGTGACTCGCAAGGCGGAGATTCCTGTCGCGGGAATCATCGCCGACGACTACGGACTCAAGGACGTGCGATTTGAATTCCTGATCGACGAAAAAGAACCGTGGGAAGTCCGCTCGTTGTCGAAGTCCCCCAGCGGCGAGCCGCGCGAATTCAAACTGCAAGCAGACGCTGATGACCCGACCGAACGACTGGAAATCCTGAAGATGGATCTCGCGGTCGGCCAAAAGCTAACACTGACCGTTGTTGCTGAGGACGCAGACAACCTCAACGGCCCGCACGTTTCGCGCAGCCAGAAGTTCACGTTCAAGATCGTCAGCAACGAAGAACTGCTGTCGTTGCTCTATCAACGGGAACTCAATCTGCGCCGTCGGTTCGAGCAGATCATTTCCGAGGTCAAACAGACGCGAGCCGATCTGATCCTGCATCGCTCGAAAGCCGACGGGGCCGCGAAGCTGTCCGCCGAGGAAAAGGCGAACGCCACCGAGGTATCGACGGCAGTGGTCGCCAGCGTCGTTCGTTCACTGCATGCGATTCGCAAGAACGCCACCGAGACCATTTCCGTCGAGGAATCCTTTCAAGATATCCGCGAAGAATTGATCAATAATGCGGTTCACACCCCACAAATGTTGGAACGAATCGACGAGAAAATCGTAAAACCTCTCCACGCGCTGAACACGGGAGATTATCCTTCTGTGGACGAATCGCTGGGGGCTTTGAAGCTCTTGCTGGACGACGGCCGCGATCCCTTGCCGGGCCTGGACGAATCGATCGCCCAGATCGGCGTGATGCTCGACCAGATGGACACGATTCTCAAGGAAATGCAGCGGCTGGAGACATTCCAGGAAGCCATCGAACTCCTCAAGTCGATCATTGATCAACAGCAGCAACTCGAAGAACGCACCAAGTCCGAACGGAAGAAACGCCGCATTCAAGAACTGAAAGGGCTTTCCGATGAGACCGAAAAGTGACAACTGCAGCGTGACAAGCGCAAAGTGCAAAGTGCATGGCGTCCAGTCTCGTCATTTGCACTTTGCACTTTGCACTGCGTTCGTCACGATCGTCATTGGGCTGTCTCTGGGTGGTATTTCCGTCAGTCAAGAGACGACTCCACCGCCGAACAAGCCCAACCTGGCCAACGATCAGGATTCAATCAAGGCACGCTACAAACGGTTCAATCTCACGCTGCAACAGATGGCGGAGATTCTTCGCAAACAAGATCCTGAACGGGCGGACTTGCTGTTCCGAGCACTCGGCAAATCGCAGGAGACGCGAATTGAAGACCAGATGAACCTGATCTTCTCGCTGCTCAACAAAGAACAACCGCAACTCGGTGAGGCAATCGACCGCCAAGAAGAATTGGTCGGACAGCTCAAAAACCTGTTGGACCTGTTGCAGTCCGAAGATCGCCGTTCAGAAATCGAAAAGGAAAAACAGCGGCTGCAGGACTTGCTCAAAGACATCAACAAGATGATCGGCAAGGAGAAGGACGTCCGCGCCGGCACCGAACGGGGCGATGACACCAAGAAACTCGCCGGCAAACAGGAAGACATCGCAAAGGATGCCGACAAGCTTGGCCAGAAGATCGACAAACAGGACGCCGAGAAGAACGGAGAACCTCCGCCAAACTCAAAGTCGCAGAAGTCTGATTCAAAGCCGGGCGACCCCAAGAGTACCGATCAAAAGCCGAGTGACAAAGACGGCAAGCCGATGGACGACAAGTCCGACAAGCCGGCCGAAGACCAGAAACCGGGTGACACCAAGAAGCCGGACGACAAAGACAAGAACAAAGACAAGAACGACAATCCGTCTGACATGAACAAGTCGGATAAGCCGATGGATGGCTCCAAGCCGCAGGACAAGGAGGGCAAACCATCCGACCAGAAACCGATGCCCAACAAAAGCCAGCAAGGCAAGCCAATGGATGGCCAACCGCAAGACAGCCAGCCGATGCCAATGCAGGACGGGCAGCAACAAGACGGCCAACAGGACAACCAACAGCAAAACGATCCCAAAAAACAAAAAACACCTGGCCGCAAGCAACTTGAAGAGTCTCGCGATGCGATGCAACGGGCAATTGAAGAACTCAAAAAGCAGAAGCCGGCTGACGCTTCGAAGGAACAAGACGATGCAATCCGTAAGCTGATGGAGGCTAAAGAGAAAATCGAGGAGATCCTCCGGCAGCTTCGCGAAGAGGAACAAAAGCTGATGCTCGCCGCACTCGAGGCTCGCTTCAAAAAGATGCTCGCGGCACAGCTCATCATCTATCACGACACCGTGCGACTCTCGAAGGCTGGCGATTCCGAGAAGGCAACGGCCCAAGCTCGTGCCGTGAAACTGTCGCAGGGCGAGCAGGAAATCTTGATTGATGCCGATAAGGCGTTGATCTTGCTCAAAGAAGAGGGATCGTCGATCGCCTTTCCTGAATCGGTCGCAGGCATTCGGCAAGACGTTCAAAATCTCGTCGGCTGGTTGCAGGACGCGAAGGTCGGCGAACTGACCCAGGCGGTTGAGAAAGATGTCATCGAGGCTCTCGAAGAACTGATTGAAGCGTTGCAAAAGGAGATGGAGAAGTCGGACGAGGACAAGAAGAAACAACAACAGCAGCAGCAACAACAGAATCAGGAGCAATCTCAGCCGCTCGTCGATCAACTCGCCGAGTTGAAGATGCTGCGATCGTTGCAACTGCGAGTGAACCGCCGCACGAAACAACTTGGCCGCACGTTTGAAGGGGAGCAGGCCACTCAGGACGAAGCTGTGCAGCAATTGCAGCAACTCTCTGGCCGACAAGCCCGCATCCAGCAAGCGACCTCGGACTTGGTGAAGGGGAAAAACAAATGAACCGCCAAGCAGCCCATCTGGTCCGTCAATGGTCCGCAGTCCATCGCTGCCAGCGACCCCGAAAACTCGCTACCGCTAGAATCGACCACCCCGCCAAGTTTGGTTCGAATCGCCGGACCGATTTCGGGATAACGATTGTGTCTGAAGAGGGTGTATGCGCGAGAGTTCTATTGAGCATGTCGCTCTTCCTTCAGCGTGCAAATTGGTTCGCTCTGTTTTTTGTTTCGCTGTTCTTTTCTCTGAGTCCAGCCTTCGCGGCCAACGAAGTCTTCTCGCCTCCAGCGCCCGCCGACGTTCGCACGAAGGCTCTGCAATGGGTGGCCGAACGAGGCGTCACCGATAAGTCCGTTCTCGAAAACATTGGCCGCGAATGGGTGCTCGAAGGAACGTCGCTCACCGCCGAAGAAACGTTGCAACGAGTCATCCGCACTCTGACACTGGCCGATCCGACCGCCAAGCAAGTCGTCGAAGCCTGTCGTGAAGCGGTTCCCGTGGCGACATGGCCGCGCGATGTGATCCCGCTGACCGATGCGATGCCCGATCTTGCTCGGCAGCATTTACGACTGTTTGTCGGGCGGTTTCTTGCTCAACGGCAGTTGTACGAGGAGGCATTGGAAGTCCTGGCCGCCGTCGATCCGAAGCAGGTGGTCGATCCCGCGAGCTACTTCTTTCAACGTGCGATTTGTGAGCACCAGCTTTTGAAGAAAAGCGACACACTGAAGTCACTCGGCAACTTGCTTGATAACACGCAGAACGTGCCCGAACGCTACAAAGCCGTGGCGTTGCTGATGCGGCACGACATCGAGCAACTCAAGGAGGCGTCGCTGGGGGAAGTCGCGAAGAAGATGTCGGATGTCGAACGTCGGCTGATCCTCGGCCGAGGTGGCGAGAAGACGCAGAAGGTCGAAGAAGAGATCGTCGAGGCTCTCGACGAGATCATCAAAAAGGTCGAACAGCAGCAACAGAACTCCGGCGGCGGAGGTGGCCAAGGGGGGAATCAAAACCAATCGGGTGGTGCCGCCGGTGACAGCAGCGTGAAGGGGGCCACCGCTCCCGGCGAAGTCGACAAGAAAGACATCGGCAACAAGGCCGGCTGGGGTTCGCTGGCCCCAAAGAAAGCCGCAGAGGCGAAGAACGTCATCAACCGCAACTTCCCCTCGCACTATCGCGAGGCGATCGAGCAGTACTTCAAGAAGCTGGCGAACCGACCGGCCGGAAAAGAGTGACGACCGATGAATTTGTTGTCCGCTGTTTTGCTGGCCGTGTTGGCGGCTCCTCAAGTGGAAGTAGTTTCGTTCCAAGGTGAGCCTCGTGTCGGCGAGTGGCGCGGATTGGCAGACGGCCGAATCACGATCGCTCAAGCCGGCAAAGAGGAATCGCTGCCGCTCAACGAGGTGCTGGAGGTCCGATTCCGAGGCGAAGCGGCAAAGCTCGATAAGCCGTCGGCGATCGTGTCGCTGTGGGACGGTTCGAAGCTCGGCACCGCTCGATCGCAAATTGTTGAGAAGCGATTGAAGCTCACGTCAGCAGTACTCGGCGAGTTTTCGTTGCCGCAAACCGAGGTCGCTAGCGTGCGATTCTCGGATCGTTTCGATGAGGACGAACAGTGGTTGAGGCTGGTTGAGCGAGACAACAAAACTGATCTGCTGGTGATTCGTAAAGAGCAGACGCTCGACTATCTCGATGGAGTCGTGGTCGAGGTCACTGACAAGTCGGTGAAGTTTCTGCTCGACGGCGAAGAGGTCTCGACGAAACGCGAGAAAGTCTTCGGCTTGATCTTTGCCCGTCGTCCGAGCACCCCCAAACCTCCGGCTGTCCGAGCGGAACTTGGCAACGGCGACGTGCTCATGGCCTCCACGATCGCGGCGACACCGACCGGAATCTCCATGACGACGGCGACGAAAACCGAAGTTACGGTGCCGCTTGAAAAACTCAAGTTGCTGGATTTCAGCCAAGGGAAGCTGCGATACCTGTCGCAAGACACGCCGCGTGACGTGAAGTACACCCGCGGGATTCAAGACGGACCGGCGTTCGTCCAAGACCGGGCGTTCTATGCCCCGGAGTTGAAGCCGATGGGGATGCGAGTCTTTGCCCGTGGTCTGTGCATCCGTCCAAAGACGTCGTTGCGGTATCGGCTCGGCGGAGACTACCGCCGGTTGCAAGCGATCGTCGGGATCGATGAAAGCGTGAAAGACGGCAACGGCGATTGCGACCTGGAAATCTTTGGAGACGGCAAGTCGTTGATGAAGCTGCGAGTGACGTCGCGCGACGCCGCTCGGCCCATTGATTTGGATGTGACCGACATGGTCATGCTGGAAATCAACGTCGGCTTCGGCGGCGACGCGGCGACGAATGTGGACCTCGGAGATAATCTCGATTTGGCGGACGCCAAGTTGATCAAGTGAGGAAGTGATGATCGGTCAACGCAAAGTGGCGAAGGGAAAAAGGGGCGGAGTGTTGTGCTTCGGTTGTCTGTGTTTGTTGGCGACCTCATTGACGGCTGCTGAGCCGCAAGTTCGCGAGGCGGAACTGAAACGAGTTGAGGTCATTGAGAAGGTGGCCCCGACCGTCGTTGCGGTCTTCGCGAAGGGTGGAGCCGGCGGCGGTTCGGGAGTGCTTATCAGCAAGGAGGGGTTCGCACTGACCAACTTTCACGTCGTCACCGGACTGGGGCCGTTCATGAAGTGCGGCCTGAATGACGGAGTCTTGTACGACGCGGTGCTGGTCGGGATCGATCCGACTGGCGATGTCGCGCTTGTCAAATTGCTAGGCCGGGACGACTTCCCGGTGGCGACGCTCGGCGACAGCGACAAACTGGAGATCGGCGATTGGACGTACGTCATGGGGAATCCGTTTCTGTTGGCGACCGACTTTCAGCCGACCGTGACCTACGGCATCGTCAGCGGCACGCATCGCTATCAGCCTCCGGCCGGGACTTGGCTGGAATACACCGACTGCATACAGGTCGACACCTCAATCAATCCCGGTAACTCTGGCGGGCCGTTGTTTAGTTCGGCGGGGGAACTTGTCGGCATCAATGGCCGCGGTTCGTTCGAGAAGCGTGGCCGAGTCAACTCTGGCGCGGGGTATGCGATTTCGATCAATCAGATCAAGTTTTTTCACGACCAACTGAAAGCCGGGCGAGTTGTCGATCATGCGACGCTCGGTGCGACGGTGACGACGGAGGCCGATGGGGCCGTCGTGGTCAACGGCATCTTGGAGACCTCGGACGTCTATCGTCGCGGGCTGCGATCCGGCGATGAGTTGGTCAGTTTCGCGGGGCGCCCCGTTCGCAGCGTCAACCAGTTCAAAAACATTCTCGGCATCTACCCAAAGGACTGGATGCTGCCGATCGTCTTCCGCCACGAGGGAGAACGCCGCGAGATTCATGCGCGGCTGCGCGGCCTGCACGCGAAGACCGAGTTGATGCCCGGCCCTCGACCGCAACCGAAACCACGTCAGCCGATGCCAAAGAAAGACAAGGACGGCAAACCGGAGAAAACTCCCGACCTGCCTCAGGCACCGCCATCTGATCCACACGCGGAAGCGAAGAAGACGGCGATCCCCGAACAATGGAAAAATTGGTTCGTCGCAAAACCCGGCTTTGCCAACTACCGCTTCAACCAATTGGAGCAGGACCGCGTGTTCGTTTCGTTGAAGGGCTTAGGGGATTTCGCATCAGCCACAGGCTCGTGGCGATTGAGCGGTCAGTCGATGGCCGGCGACAAGTTTGAGCTGACGCTCGCGGCCAAAGGGGTCGGCTTGGAAATTCGGGACGGCGCCTTCTTCCAGCAACTCGAAGACACAGACCCGGCGGACGAACCACAGGGAACCGGCGGATTCTTGATCGCGGCTCATCAACTCCGGCTCCTGCTGCAAGCAGGAGCGAAGGGCTTCACCGAATGCCACTACTTTGGCAGCGAACCGCTCGATGGGCGTGGCGAGTTGGCAGATGTGATCGTCACGACTCTGGGAGCAATCGAGACACGCTGGTTCTTCAGTCGTGCTTCTGGCCTGTTGCTCGGACTCGACAGTCGGCTGCTTGAAGATGCAGAGCCTTGCCAAATCCGGTTCGACGGTTGGAACGACTTCAGTGGCCGACGCCTTCCTGCGACATGGCGGGTGACGAGTGCCGACAAAGAATTCGCGACACTGAAAGTTGAGAAGGCGGAAGTCGCGGGCAAGAAGTGAGGAGGATGCAAAGTGCAGAATGCAGAGTGCAAAGTGCAAAGTGTTGAACAGTCGGAGGGGCAGATTCCCCTAGCCGTACGTTTTCAGGCGCCTACCGCATCTCGATCGGCCCGTTCTCGCTCCGTCATGCAACTTGCAATCTGCACTCTGCACTTCGCACTCTGCACTGTGTTGTTTCCGTTCTCGGCCCACGCTCAATCGACTCGCGACACCATCTCTGCCCTTCAGCCCAAGGTCGTCAAAATTTTTGGTGCCGGCGGGATCAAGAGCCTGGCAGCTCACGGGACGGGGTTCTTCGTCAGCAAAGAAGGTCACATCGCGACGATCTGGAGTCATGTGCTCGATGCCGATCTCGTCACGGTCGTGTTGTCGGACGGCCGCCGCTTTACGGCACGCGTGTTGGGGGCGGAACCGCAACTTGCTTTGGCCGTGCTGAAGCTGAACGGCGCGGAGGGGGTTGAGTTTCCGTACTTCAATCCCGACGAGGCAATTTCGGCGGGGACCGGGACGCGAGTGCTCGGATTTAGCAACATGTTTAACGTCGCGGCGGGGGACGAACCGGTCTCGGTGGTGCATGGAGTGATCGCGGCGAAGACGGTGATCGAGGCGCGGCGTGGCGTGTTCGACAGTCCGTATTCAGGCCCGGTGTTTGTGGTTGACGGGGTGACGAACAACTCCGGCGCGGCAGGCGGTGTGCTGACGACTCGCGATGGGTTGCTGCTGGGGATGATCGGCTTGGAACTGCGGAACGCGAAGTCGAACACCTGGATGAACTATGCGATTCCCGTCAACGAACTGGCCAGTCCGATTCAGCAAATCATCTCCGGCAAGTTCGAACGGAAGAAAGACCCGCACGAAGACGAGCCGTCCTTAAAGCCGCGGCGCTACAAGCCGCTCGATTTTGGTTTCCTGCTGGTACCTGATGTCGTCGAGCGGACTCCGGCGTTCATCGACTCGATTCAAGGCGACTCTGCGGCTGCGAAGGTTGGCCTGAGATCTGACGACCTCGTCCTGTTCGTCAACGACGAGCTGATCCAGTCCTGCCGAGCTTTGCATGAGGCGATTGGCCGCTTGGAATCTGGCGATCAACTCCGCCTGGTGGTCCGTCGAGGCAACGAACTGGTCAACGTCGAGATGCCGGTCCCGAAAAAGAAAGAGTGACCACGATGCAGCAAGTTGCAAAACCGAATCGTCTGGCCGATAGCCGTGAACCGAAAGCCGATGTTTGTTGTCTTTTTTCCGAGTGGAAAAGGATGACGGCAATCGGCTGTCGGCCATCGGCCATCGGCCGGGCAATCGCGAACTTGTTGTTGATCCTTTTGTGCCAGCCGGCGTGGTCCTGGCAATCGCCAACACGCGAATTGGAAGAGGCCGAGGAGCAAGCCTTCAAGCGAGCGGTGTCGCAGGTGGCTCCATCGTTAGTGCGGATCGAAACGGTCGGCGGGCTGGATCAAGTCCAGAACTTCTTGCTTGGTAACGGGCCGACGACCGGGGTAATTGTGTCGGCGGATGGTTATGTGATTTCGAGTTCGTTCAATTTTCTGTCGAAGCCGGCGTCGATTCTGGTGACGACGACTGATGGAAAACGACTGGCGGCGAAAGCGATCGCGAACGACACCGTGCGGATGCTGACGCTACTGAAAGTCGATGCGGAGGGATTGGTTCCCGCTCGGCCGACGGCAAAGCCTTCGATTCGGGTCGGACAATGGGCGATCGCGGTCGGACGGGCGCTCGATGCGAATGCGCCGAACGTGTCGGTCGGGATCGTCAGCGCGGTGAATCGAGTCTGGGGGAAGGCGATCCAGACCGACGCGAAAGTCTCTCCGGTCAATTACGGCGGAGCACTGGTGGACGTGGATGGCTCGGTGTTGGGAGTGCTCGTGCCGCTATCGCCGCAGGACAATTCGCCAGTGGCGGGGGTTGAGTGGTACGACTCAGGAATTGGCTTTGCGATTCCTCTGGCCGATGTGCTCGCGACGCTCGACCGGCTCAAGCAAGGGAAAGACCTGCGGCTGGGCTTGGCAGGTTTCAATTTCGCGTCGACCGACCTGTACGGCGGCGACACGAAGATCGACCGTGTTCGTTACGACTCACCGATGTATCGCGCGGGTTTCAAAGACGGCGACTTGATCCTGGAACTCGACGGCCACAAGGTGACGCGGCCAGCGCAGGTGCGGCACGTACTCGGCAGCAAGATCGAAGGTGACAAACTGGCGATCTCAATCAAACGGGGCGAGGAAACGAAGCGTGCCGATCTGACGCTCGTTGCCGAACTGCCGCCGTTCGAGGCGGGGTTCTTGGGAGTCTTGCCGACGCGAGAGAAGGTCGGCAGTGGATCCACCGAAGGGGGAGCAGCCGGTGACGGGGTCGGCGTGCGTTGGGTGTATCCCGATAGTCCGGCGGCCAAGATTGGATTGAAGCCGCGAGATCGGATCATCAAGTTTCGCGATCAGAGCATCACCTCCGCCGCGCAATTGATCGACCAGGTCAGTCGCGTCCGTCCAGCCGAGAAGGCCGCCGTTATCATTCGTCGCGATGGCAAAGAGCAATCGTTGGAGGCGACGCTGGTTGGCTATCCAGCCGATTTGCCAAAAGACTTGCCGACTTCCGCCATCGAAGCGGTTGCCGATGCCGAATCCAAAACACCGGATGACAACAAGGGAGGGGAAGCAGAGAAGCTGCGCACCGGACGCTTCGCAGAAGAAGTCGCCGAAAGCAAGAACGCTTGGTGGGCGTTCGTCCCGGAAAGCTACAACCCAGCTTACGCGTATTCACTGCTCGCGTGGCTGCATCCGCCGGGTGACACGCTCGAAGCGACGGTCTACGACTCATGGAAACTTGAAGCCGAACGGCGTGGAATCATTCTGCTGGGGCTGAAGGCGGCTAACATCAACTCCGGATGGCAAGCCAATGAAGCCGAGTTCGTTCATGAAACAGTCGTCTCATTTCAGAAGAAGTATTCGGTCGACACTGGCCGCATCGTGCTGCATGGCTACGACAAGAGCGGTCCGTTCGCGACGCACTTGGCGTTCAAGCACCGCGACTTGTTCCGCGGTCTGCTGCTCGCGGCGTCGGCGGTTGCTGAGCGGCCACCCGAGAATCTGCCGGAGTATCGGCTGCAATTCCAATTGATCTGCGGTTCAAAAGACCCGGCTCATGCGACTCTCGAAAAGATGGCCAAGAGCCTGCAAGGTATTAAGTACCCGGCGAACTTCACCAGCCTGTCTGACTTGGAGCATCGGTATCCGAATGCTGAGGGAATCGATGCAATGGCCCGGTGGATTGATTCGCTCGATCGGTTGTAGATCAGCCGTTCCAGGCTGGCCTACAAAGCCCTACGACGACAAAAAATGGCAGCCGGCTCGCACCGGCTGCCCTTTCGATTTCTGAAGCACTCGAACCGCAGCCGCTCAGGCGGTGACCTCGAAGCCTTTGCGTTGTTCGCGAGCTTGCCACTTGTTCGCGTCGGCATCGCCGGTGATCTCCTGTTTTTCGGGATCCCAGTTCAGCTTGCGGCCGAGGCGGATCGCGATGTTCGAGAGATGGCAGGTCGTCATTGCTCGGTGATGGGTGTAGACGTCGCTGATCGGCTGAGTCCGATCGACGCAGCACTCGAAGAAGTTCCGCATGTGGTCGCCCGGTTGCTTGCCCTTGTAGAGCTTGCTGATGGCGTCGGCCGGCAGCGGATTGGATTCGAGGTCTTCGACCGGCTTGCCCTTCAGCGAGCCACGACTGACGAAGATGCGACCTTCGGTCCCTTCGATCAGCACGCCGTTTTCCTCGTCGTTGCGGATCAGCATATCGATGCCATTGGCGTACTTCACATTGATCTTGAACTCGTGAGCCGCGTTGTAGCGGTTGCTCACGGTCGGGTGGCCGTTCTCGAACGGGACCGGATGCTTGGCGGTTCCTTCGACGCTGATCGGGCCGCTGTTCTCCATGCCAATCGCCCAGGTGGCGATGTCGACGTGGTGGGCTCCCCAGTCGGTCAACTTGCCGCCGGAGTATTCGTACCACCATCGGAACTCGTAGTGCGTGCGGCTTTCCGGGTAGCTCTTGTTGTTGCCGAAGCCTCCCTGCAGGTAGTCAGTCATCGGCGCTTGTCCCAGCCACATGTCCCAGTTGAGATGCTTGGGGACTTCCGCCGTCGGGATGTCGGAACTGGTGGGAGCTCCGCCGATGCGGCACTCGACCTTCTGAATTTTTCCGAGCCGTCCCGATCGAGCCAGCGCGACGGCCACCAGAAACTGCTGCTGAACTTTCCCGCCGTTGGCGGACATCTCGCTCCGCTGTTGCGTGCCGACTTGGAAGACCCGCTTGGTGGCGTCGAGCACCTTGATGATCTTCTTGCCTTCGTCAATCGTCAGCGTCAGTGGCTTCTCGCAGTACACATCCTTGCCGTGCTTCATGGCGTCGATCGATATTTTTGAATGCCAATGATCCGGCGTGACGACGGTGACGATTTGTGTCTCTGGGTGCTTGTCGAGCAGGTCGAGATAATTTTCGTAGACCTTCACCTCCTTGGCCGAGCCTTTCTTGTTCTGAGCATTTTCGACTCGCTTCTTCCCTTTCTGAGCGTGTTCAGAATCGACATCGCAGACGGCAACGCAATCGCCAAACTTCAGCGCGTTTGGTCCGACAGCGTTCCAACGGTCACCAGTGCCAATGCAGGCGATGAGCGGCCGCTCGTTGGGCGACTGAAACGCCTTGGCCGCAGCAGGGTCACGGAAGAACCAATACGGCATCGAACTGGCGGCGGCCGCCGCCAACGTTGTCTGCATAAAGTCACGCCGAGTTTGCCTGTTGCTCATGACATTTCCTCTAAAATGCTGGATCTCAGCCGAGTAATTCACCTTCAGACGCGAGCGGCTCCTCGCGCCTGACGAAACTTCCCCGCGGAGTCTAAACTTGTCTCGCGAGGAACGAAACTCTGGCTGCGAAGGACAGCCCAATCTCCATTCGTCCTTCCGAAGAGGAAGTCACTTCCAATGATCCCACCGACACATTTCCTAATCAGTTGGGTCATCGCCGACGCGACGACGAGGACCCGCCGCGACCGAGCACTCGTCACGTTGGCAGGAGTCATTCCGGATCTCGACGGCTTCGGCTATCCGATTGAGAATTGGCTCACGATCAACTGGGAGACTCCGCTGCTGTGGCACAGCGAGTATCACCACATCCTGTGTCACAACATCGGCTTCGCGGCGTTCGTCACGGCCGCTGTCGCCTTGTTGTCGAAGAGGAACTGGAAAACGACCGTGCTCGCCTGCCTGACGTTTCATCTGCACTTGTTTTGCGACGTGATCGGCTCACGTGGCGCGGACGGATATCAGTGGCCGGTGCCATATCTGTTGCCAATCTCGAACGCTTGGCAGTGGACTTGGTCCGGCCAGTGGGACTTGAACGCCTGGCCTAATCGAGCAATCGGTGTCGGTTGCTTCGCGCTGACGTCGTGGCTGGCTCGGCTGCGAGGATTTTCGCCGCTCGAAATGATCTCCACGAGAGCCGATCAAGCCTTCGTGCGCACGCTGCGAAAATGGTGGCCGAACCGCGAACCGCCCACGAGCGTCACTTCTTGAGATGCTTGTCGAAGAAATCGTACGCGACCTTGCGAACGTCTTCCGGAAAGTCGTGAGCGCAATTCGGGTAATTGGCTTGCAAGGCGTCGCTCGCACCGAGCAATTCGTAAATTGGCTTCGCGGAAGCGATCGAGTCTTTGACGCCGCTGACTTCGAAATTGCTGTCGCCGATCGGGCTGCTAGCGAGGAATGGGCGCGGGGCGAAGCCAGCGACGATCTCTGGGAAGTCGAACGGGACTTCGTCCGGGCTGTTGTGATGCCGCGAGTCGATCAGCGGCATGTAGCGCAAGCTTGTCCAACCCTTCAAAGCTCCGCCGTAATACTTATGAAACCGAGTGAAGCCGCAGTTCGAAACCAGGCATTTGATGCGTGGCTCGAAGAACGCAGTGAACATCGTGTTGTGTCCGCCAAGCGAATGGCCGATGCAGCCAATACGATCCTTGTCCACTTCGGGTAGCGACTGCAACAAGTCCACCGCGCGAATGTTGTCATAGATCGCCTTCATGCTGCCGCTTGTGTAGCCGTGGGCCGGAGCGAAGTCGAACTGGTATTCGCCGAAGCTCGGATAGTCCGGAGCGAGCGTCACGTAGCCGCGTTGTGCCAGGTGCAGGCCGTAGTGCAGATTGGAGCTTCCCCCCAACCCTGCCGGTTCTCCTTTACCAATACCAATCGTTTGATGCAGGCACAGAATGGCCGGCTGGGAGACCTGCCCCACTCGAGGGAGAAACAGGAAGGCCTTTACCCGTCGCTCGGTCGAGTCGGTCTGATAGCTGATCTTCCTGCGAGTCAACTCGCCGACGCTGACCTCTTCCTCAATCTTCACGTCCAGCGATACCGGCTTGTCAGGCTTCGGCAGTGGCCCCATGACCGTCTGCATCCACGCGGCGATGTGTTCGCGCCGCTGGGCCCAGTCGGCAGCGGTTTTAATCGGCTGCTTCTGACCGCTAGCGTCCACAAAGTACGATAAGTTTTGATGCTCGAGGTAACTCGGAGCGGGATCGGCCGCCAAGCAATCAGAGTTCCAAAGCGAAAAGGCGATCACAAATAACGCTGACCACACGAAACACACAACACGAACTCGCATGACCTCGACTCCTCTGAGGGGGTTCTTTTCTTTGTTGCCTGCTGTTCAACACACTCTGACAAAGAAATTGGAGCAGAACCGAACGATGGAAACAAAACAGTGGCGATTCATGATTGTCTTCCTCCAGCCGTCCTCTGACGCAATTGATCCAGCGTCACAGCGGCGACAATGATGACCCCCAAGATCATATCTTGGACAGGATTCTCCAACCCGAGCATCGTGCAGCCATTGCCGATCACCGACATGATGAGTGCTCCCAGAAGCGTGCCGAGCACCGAACCGCGCCCACCACTGAGGCTTGCGCCGCCGATGACAACGGCGGCGATGACTCGCAATTCGAGACCTGTCCCCGACGTTGGGTTGCCGACCGTCAGACGCGAAAACTGATAAATGCCGCCGATGCCAACGAACAGACCGCTGAGCGTGTAGACCGCGATCTTGTTCCAGCGGACATTGATGCCGCACAATCGAGCCGTCGCTTCATTCGAGCCAAGCGCGAAGACGTAGCGGCTGAAGACCGTCCAATGCAACACGGCTGCGAGCAGTGCGGCGAGCAGCAGCGTCAACCAAACACCACTCGGAAGCCCCAGCCACAAAGCGTCGGCGCGGACGCTGAGAAGATCGACCAGGCTGTCGGAGACCTGGCTGAACCGATCCGGTCGCACCGTTGTTTCGCGAGCAATCTGTTTGGACAACCCCAAATACAACTGCATGGTCCCCAGCGTCACAATAAATGGGACAACTCGCAGATAACTGACCAGCAATCCGTTTGTAAAACCGCAGAGCGCACCACACGCGAGCGACATGACAACCGCGACCGCAGCGGAAAGCGACTTCATTTTTGTCAGCCGACGTTCGTATTGCCGAAGCGCTTCTTCAGCGTCGCTTTTTGCCATCAGCTTTGCGGCGACTTGTGAAACGTTGAAATCGCCACCGGCCAAAGCCTCAATCTCTCGATCGATTCGCTTCAAGTCACTCTTGGCGTCATTGATCGACTTCGCAACGGACGCGGTTGACTCATTTGCGAACCAGCGCGGGCCGAGGTCCTCTTTCAAGCTCCATGCCAAGACCGTCGCACAAAGGGCGATTGCCGTCCCGGCCGCCAGATCGATGCCACCGGCGATGATGATGACCGTCATCCCCAGCGCCGCGACGGCCACGGTTGCCATCTGCGAAGAGATGGTCACCAGATTGCGACTCGTCAGAAACGTCGCCTTCTCACCATTGATCCCACGATCGGCGATCGCAAAGAACAGGACGACCGCGGCGAACGCGAGGAACGGACCAACAACATCCATGATTCGGTTCCAAGTCCGACGGGGTTTCGTGCCGTCCCTGGACGTTGGCTGCGTTGTTGGAATCTCGATCATCGGTCTTCCTCGTGGTCAGGCCACGGTGTCATTCACACTGACGGCAACAGACATCACGGACTCCTCGGTCCAATCGCCTGCCGCGCGAATTTCTTTTAATCGGCCGCGCGACATCACCGCTACGCGGTCGCAGACAGCCAGCAATTCGGTGAGGTATGAGCTGACGAAGATGATCGCCTTGCCGGCAGCGGCTTGCGCCCCCATCAGTCGGTAAATCTCCGCTTTCGTAGCGACATCGATACCTCGTGTCGGTTCGTCGAGCAGCAAGATTTCCGCATCCTGATGGAGCACACGCGCAATCGCGACTTTCTGCTGATTGCCGCCAGAGAGTTCTCCGACCGATTGCTCTGGCGACGCAGCTTTGACCTGCAAACGTCGCATCCAGTCGGCGACTGCGAATCGACGACGCTTGAGATTCAGCCAACCCAATCGCGAGTACGGTGCCATCCGACTGTAGGTCATGTTGTCCGCGATCGAACGGGACTGCGCGAGGCCCTCGGTCTTTCGGTCTTCGGAGACGAGGCCAAAACCATTCGCGATGCGATGCCGTGGTGAGACTCTGTTTCTTGAACTCCCATGTTCAAGCATTCGGCCGGGGGCGGCCAAACGTAAAACGACTTCACCGCTCGCGACCGCTTCCAAACCAAACAAGCAACGTAACAGTTCCGTCCGCCCTGCCCCGATTAAGCCGGCAATGCCAAAGATCTGACCGCGCCGCAATTCGAGCGATACATCGATGGGCGATGATTCGCCGCTTAAGCCAACGACTCGCAACACGATCTCGCCGGGGGTGCGTTTCACGGACGGGAACAACTCCGAGACGTCACGACCAACCATCAGGCGAACGATATCCGTGTCTGTCGTGTCTAACAGCTCACCGCTGCCGACTGATTGACCGTCGCGAAGCACGGTGTAGCAGTCGCTGACTTGCCGAATCTCTTCCAAAAAATGGCTGATGTAGACGATGCCGAGTCCCGCCGCTTTCAATCGGCGAATGACCGCAAACAGATGCTCGACGTCCGAGCGTGTCAGCGAGCTGGTTGGCTCGTCGAAGATGATGACCTTGCAGTCAGACGCGAGGGCCCGCGCGATCTCGACGAGCTGCTGCTGAGCGATCGGCAGCTGGCGAACGGGCGTGCCTGGCTCCAAATCTGGATGACCAAGCAGCTCGAGTACTTTGCGGACTTTGGCTCGTTGAGTCGTGCGGTTGAGAAGACCGAGTTGGCGGTGCTCCTGACCAAGCATGATGTTGTCTTCGACGCTCAAGTCTGGCGCGAGGTTCAGCTCTTGATAGATCATTCCGACGCCCGCCAATCGCGCGTCATTCGGTCCGCCTGGCGTGAACGCTTGACCGTTCAACAGCATCGTTCCCGTGTCGGGAGCGTGTGCTCCGCTGAGCACTTTCATCAGCGTACTTTTGCCGGCTCCGTTCTGACCAATCAGAGCCAATACTCGTCCGGCCGGCACTTCGAGCGAAACGCCTCGCAGCGCTTGCGTCGCACCAAACGACTTTGTGATTCCGGACATGATCAGAATAGGAGGAGCAGACATGATTCCTTCCCCTCTCGCTTGGAGAGAGGGTAGCCGAAGGCCGGATGCGGGCTTCGATTGGCGAGAGACGATTGACCTTCGGCGTCTTTTGAGAATTGGTTCCCCCACCCGATCCCTCTTCCCAAGGGATCGGAGACCGCAGCAAATGTCATCGAAACTGTTGCGGCTTGAGCAGCTTCTCCATCTCGGGCGTCGACATGTTTTCCGGGGTGGCGACAAATTCACCAGTGCCGATCCGCCTTTCGACTTTCTCACCTTTGAGGTGGGCCACCAGCCGTTTGACAGATTCGTAGCCCATCGTGACTGGGTCTTGCAGCACGATGCCGTGAACCTTGCCGTCGGCCATCCCTTGGATCAATTCTTTGTTCGGGTCGAAGGCCACGAATTTCACTTTGCCGGCCAGACCGGTTTCTTCGAGAGCTTTGAGGACTCCAGCGGCATTCGGCTCGCAGACGGCGAAGATACCGCTCACCTCGCTTTTGTGCTTCGTGAGAATTTGCGTCGCCTTGTCCAGCGACGACTCGGGAGTCGTCCCAGCGTACTCGTTCGACGACAGCACTTTGATATTTGGGAAGCTGGCCTTGATCGCATCGAGGAATCCGTCTTCGCGTTGTTCTGTGCTTTCGCTGCCGGCGTTGTACCGCAGCATGACGACGCTCCCCATGCCCCCCATTGACTCACCAAGCCGCTGACCGGCCAGCTGGCCACCTTTGAAGTTGTCGGTCGCGACATAGCTGATGGTGATGCTTTCGTCCTGCAAAGCGCTATCGAAGATCAACACCGGGATGTTCGCGGCCTGCGCATCTTTGACCGCATCAACCAGCGCCTGCTTGTCGAGCGGTGCGAGAATGATCCCATCGACCTTCTTGGTGACAAAATCCTGCACCACACTGATCTGGCCATCACGATCGTTCTCTAGCAGCGGACCTTTCCACAAGATTTGAATGTCGCCGATTTCCTTGGCCGCGTTCTCGGCTCCGGCGTGTACCGACTTCCAAAATTCGTGTGTCGTTCCCTTGGGGATGACCGCTAATGTGTACTTTGGCGGGGCAACAGGAGCCTCGACTTGACCGCCGGGAACAAGTCCCCTCGGAATTAAAACATTCGGGGGTTCCGCGCTACCCGCTGGTGGTTGAGTCATTTGAGTATCGCCGCAGCCCAACGAGACGAGCAGCAACAGACAACTAGTCCAAAATCTTGCAGTCATCAGCAACCCTTTTCAAAATCATTCGAATAACGTCACCGACCGAAGCTCTCCCGGTGCCGTGGAAAACAGACTTGTCCGAGCATCGTACCGCTTGCGAGTGACTTGTCACCTTTGCAAGAGGCTTCCGACAATGTCCAAATGGCAATGAATTCAGAATTTGCCGACGAGGCGGTGGAGCGATTGCAACGTCTGGTCCCCGGACTGCAAGCTCGTCGGATGTTTGGTGGCATCGGGCTGTATTCCGGCGAGTTGTTTTTCGGGATGATCGCGTTCGACCAACTCTGGTTCAAAGTCGACGATTCGAATCGAGCCGACTACGAAGCACGCAGAATGAGACCGTTCAAACCGTTTCCTAATCGACCGACGGTCATGTCGTATTTCCAAGTTCCCGCCAACCTGTTGGACGACCCCGAAGAGTTGCGGGGCTGGGCGCAGCGTTCCGTGGCCATCGCTCGCCGAATTAAAACGTCACCCGCCCAGAAGTCCCACAAAACCTCAAGCCGCCGCTGACCAAGTGGCCCGGAGTGATTCCATGACCGCCGCAACCATCCTGAGTCGTCGATGCAACGCTGTCTTATGGACAATGATCGTCATGCTGTTGGGGTGCTCATCTGAGCCGCCCGCTTCAGTCGCGACGATGCCCGTCAAGCCGATCGGCGGGCCGAAAGAAGGGGCCGCGGACGCGCGAATACCTTGGCTCGCCGACACTCTCAACCATGACGAGTTCACTGCCGAGGACGGATTTCGATCGTTGACACTCAGCGACTTTGAGCCGTTCTTCGCGAAGCCGCTGCAGTCGCCACAGACGACCTGGCTCGCGATGCGCAGTGCCATCGTCTGCTTTGGCAAGCCGAAGGGGTACTTATACTCGAAGGAGAAATTCACCGACTTCACGCTGCGGCTGGAATTCCGATTTGCTCCGCCGACCGAAGAAGCAGCCACGAAAACCTTCAATCCGAACACCGGCGTCATGCTGCACATCACCGAACCGCACAAGCAATGGCCAAAGTCCCTCGAAGTCCAGGGACGATTCTCAGATTTGGCGACCATCAAGGAAAATGGCGGAGCGGCAAAAATGGAGATTGTCGACGACGGCGCAGCTCGCGAGTCAGCTCGGAAGCCGGTCGGCGAATGGAATGCGCTCGAGATCGTCTCGAAGTCGGGAACCGTTACCTCCCTGTTGAACGGGACAAAGGTCTGTGAAAGCCAGCCGAGCGATGTAACCAGCGGAATGATCGGGCTTCAGTCGGAAGACTTTGAAGTCCATTTTCGCCGGCTGCGAATTCGGACAGAGTGACCCCACGGGGCCTCTGTTCCTCCGCCGATTTCTTCGACGAGTTGAACTTGCTGGAGCCAATCGAGAGGGGATTGATCGCTGGAGATCGGTCGATAAGCTGAGCCGCTCGCAGCAATCCCGGTCCCTTCAGGAGGTACGCACCATGCCCTTTCGATTCATTGCCGTCCTTACGTTGAGTGGATTGTGGTTGAACGCTGCCGCCGGTGCCGAACCAAGTCGTCCCAACATCGTTTTCATCCTGGCAGACGATCTCGGCTACGGTGAGATCGGCTGCTTTGGACAGACGAAAATCAAGACCCCTCATCTGGACAAACTCGCTGCCGAAGGGATGCGGTTGACGCAGCATTATTCCGGCAACGCGGTCTGTGCTCCGTCCCGCTGCGTGCTGATGACTGGCAAGCACCCGGGACACGCCTTCATCCGCGACAACCGCAGCACTCCACCGGAGGGTCAGTATCCGATTCCAGCCGACACCGTCACGCTGCCGAAGTTGCTCGGCAAGGCGGGCTACATTTGCGGTGGCTTCGGCAAATGGGGACTCGGCGGACCGGGGTCGGAAGGTGAGCCGCTCAAGCAGGGAATGAATCGCTTCTTTGGATTCAACTGCCAGGGAGTCGCGCACAACCACTATCCGACGCACCTGTGGGATGACGACAAGCAGGTGCGGCTGAACAACCCGGAGTTCTCCGCTCAGCAACCGCTGGCGAAGAATCTCGACCCGCGCGATCCTGCCAGTTATTCGCAGTTCATCGGCAAAGAGTTCGCTCAGGATCGGATCATGGAGCAGGCGTTGAAGTTCGTGCGCGACAATCGCGAGCGACCATTCTTCCTGTACGTTCCCAGCACAATTCCACACGTCGCGATCCAAGTCCCCGACGATTCGCTGAACGAGTACCTCGGCCAATTCGAGGAAACGCCGTACGTTGGCAACAAAGGCTACCTGCCACATCGTACTCCGCGAGCCGCGTTCGCCGCGATGATCTCTCGGCTGGATCGCGACGTGGGACGGATCGTCGCCCTGGTCCGCGATCTCGGTTTGGAGGAAAAGACGCTGTTCGTCTTCTCCTCGGACAACGGACCGCTCGATCACGCCTATCAAGGCTACGCCGGGACGGACGGCCGCTTCTTCAACTCTGCCGGCCCGCTGCGCGGCCAGAAAGGTTCGCTGTACGAAGGCGGCTTCCGTGTTCCGACGATCGCCCGTTGGAAAGGAAAGATCCCGGCCGGCACGACGAGCGATCGCGTCAGCGGGTTTGAAGACTGGCTGCCGACGCTGCTCGAAGTCGCCGGAGCAAAAGACTCGACACCGAAATTGATCGACGGCATCAGTCTGTTGCCAACACTGCGTGGCGAATCACAGCCAGAGCGGCCATTTCTGTACCGCGAGTTCCCCTCCTACGGCGGCCAGCAGATCGTCCGCATCGGCGACTGGAAGGGTGTCCGCCAGAATCTCAAGCCAAATGCCAAGAACAAAGCTCCGTCGCTGACGATTGAACTCTACAACTTGAAAGACGACATCGCCGAATCGAAAGACGTCGCGGCCGAGCATGCGGACATCATCGCGCAAATGGAAAAGCTGATGCGTGAACAACACGCGCCGTCCGCCGAGTTCCCGCTCCCGGCGCTCGACCGGCTGGTCGCGAAGTGAGAGCCTCACGAATTCGAAACGCGAGCAATGGCTCACCCTTCGCAAACGCCGATTTTGTGCCGAGTGAACCGATGGGTGGCAAGAGTCATCGAACGGCGTGGATAATTCACACGCCTTTCGCAAAGCCTCAGGGCGTGCCACCCAATGGCTTCATGGCCAGCGGTTCCAAGTTTGTCCGGAATTCAGACGTTTGCAGCATTTGGCTGAAGGCTGGCGAATTCAGCTACGGCCGGAGCCCCTCCGGCAGGAACAGTTCATTGTGCTTCATCGCCGCGACCTCCGAAGGTGTTCCCGAATCCCAGCTTTTTGGAGGCGTCTTCTCGTCCGAGTACAGCGACTCCATCGGCTCCCACACGACGTCGACTTTGTCTGTGAACAGGTCGCCGATCAGCAAGTCGGTCACTTTCCCTTTGAGTTGCGGATAGTTTTTCACGAAGTTGCCGAAGTTGAAGCCGTCGTAGTACTCGCAGACCAGCCGCCGCATCCGGTCGATCCCTTGGTTGAGCAAGGGCGTCCACTTGCCGAGTTGAGCCGCTGAGGTGTCTGCGACTTGTAGCCCCTCCACGATCGCATCCGCAGCCATTTCGCCCGACTTCAGCGCCAGCAACACGCCCGAAGAATACAACGGGTCGAGAAACCCGAATGCATCGCCGATCGCCACCCAACCGTCGCCAGCCCCTTGCGTCGCACGATACGAGTAATCCTTCGTCGCAAAATACCCCGAGATCCGCTTCGCTCCGGCGATTCGCCGTTGCACATCGGGACACTTCTCAACTTCCTCGTGATACGTCTGCTCGTGCGAGCCGCGTCCTTTGAAGAGGTAATCGAACGGGCCGACGACCCCCAGGCTCAGCCGATCGTCATGCAGCGGAATGTTCCAAAACCAACCCTGTTTGTTCGGCGTCTGAATGACGATCGTCGCACCCTCATCACGGCCGGTGTCGCGATACGCTCCCTGCCAATAGGTCCAGATCGCTCCCTTGTTGAGGACAGGATCCCAGACTCGCAATTTGAACTTGTTCTGCAACAGCCCGCTCTGTCCACTGGCATCGACGACAACTTTCGCCCGAACTTCCCGTTGCGTTCCGTTGGACTCTTGAAGCTTCACGCCAACGGCTTGTTCTCCCTCAAAGATCACGTCGAGCACACGAACTCCTTCGTGGGCCTCGACGCCGTGCTCGCGGGCATTGTTGAGCATCATCAAATCGAATTCGCTGCGGACGACCTGCCAGGTCTGCGAGCACTCGTGCGGCTTGTTGTCCCAAAAATAGAATGGAGCCGACAGCTTCCCCGCTGCATTGACGAACTGCACGCTGTGCTTGTGGACGAATTTGCTGGCCCGCATCTTCGGTAGCATGTTGAGCCGTTCGAGCACCCAATAGGTCTCCGGGATCAATGACTCGCCAATGTGAAATCGAGGAAACTTCTCACGTTCAAAGAGTTGAACGCGATAGCCCTTCTGAGCAATTAAAGTCGAAGCGGTCGAGCCAGCCGGCCCGCCGCCAATCACGATGACATCGGCTTCAGTCGCAAACATGATCTACTCCTCACTGGTGAAACGGGCGGCGTAAGCCTCTGGACGCTTGATTCGAACCGATTCATCTGGGGGCTGACGCCACCCAGTTCCCCAAAGTACATGCTGTTCACAGCCAACTACTCTCTTCTTCTTCGTGCGGGTCACGAGCCTCACGCAGTAAGGCACAAAGTTGCTTCAACTCCACCGCCATCATGTGCCCTAGTTGACGAGCGTGACATTCCTGCAACGGCCCTGCGATCTTCTCCAACAAAGACAGCCCTGCGTCGGTGATGCCGATACGCACGACCCGTCGGTTTTCGGCGGGGCGGTCGCGAACGATCAATCCCCGCTCCTCCAGCTTGTCCAACATCCGAGTAATGTCCGGCGCACGCGACACCAATCGCTCGGCCAATGTCAGCGTTGGCAACATCTCAGGCCGAGCGGCTCGGAGCAGTCGCAGCACGTTGTACTGCTGCGGCGTGAGTTGAAATTGCCCGAACAGCCCGTCTTCCTGAATTCGCAGCCGGTCGTAGGTCCGCCACAGATTCAGAAATACTTCCTGTTCGAGCGAATCGAACCTCGTCGCATGGCGAGTCAACTTGGAACGCAGTGTAGGCATGGTTTTAAAATAGCCAGTCAGACAACAGTTGTCTAGACAACTATTATCGGCGGAACTCCCATCCTTTGACCACTGACTTGATGGCGAATCGACCTCGATCGAAAAACAATGCCATCATGAGTCCTGCCATCGTTTCGACCCAGTTCGAGAGTCTGCTCGCCGCGGCAACCGACGATGGCATCTCCCTGCTGGAATAGGCCGCGGACGCATAAGTCTCCCGCAACTTCGCGGCGATGCGTCGTCAGTACGCGGCCTTAATTGTGCCGGGACAACATCAGTGGCTCAGCCGACTGGTTGACCAAGTGGCCCTGTACTTTGAAGGCCATCTGGCAGTGTTCACGGTTCCAACCGCTCCGCGAGGGACTCCGTTTTGAGAGCGTTTTGGCAAGAAATTCGGCGCATCCCGCATGGCAAGACGACCAACTACGAAGAATTCGCGGCCCGCATCGGCCAGGCCACCGCCGTCCGGGCTGTCGCCAACGTGAACGATCAAAATCGAGTCAACATCTTGATTCCGTGTCATCGCGTCATCGGCAAGAGCGGAAGCCTGACCGCATACAGGTGGCGACCTGTCGTGCAAGCAGCGGTTGCGGGAGCATGAGCGGGACCTCTTGCTGCCACCTCAACGAATCACAACTCCTGAATTGGCAAGCCAATTGCGGAGCCCGATCGACGAACCATTGCGACGCGAGACCGCAGGCTGTTAGCGTTTTATCGCTCACGCGGAGTTCGGCCGAGTCCTTTGTATCGTGAGTCGCTTAAACAGACTTGACCGGTCGTGGTGGAATTCCATGTCCGACAATTCAAGTGGTGCGAACGAATCGCACTCGCTGGCCGCACAGGCGAAGTCGTCCACGTTGAACGGCGACGCTGCTCTCGCTCAGAACTCGGCAACGGCAACTCAAAGGGCTCCTCAATCGGGATCACCTTCTGGACCGGAAACGAACTCTGGGTCTGCTTGTGAACCGGGTGATTCGCATGGACACCAGAGTTTCTGGGTCTGGGTGCTCTGCCTGACCGGCGTGGATTATTTCAGCACGCTGGGGTATCAGCCGTCGATCGCGTTTGAGGCGGCCGGGCGGTTGTCTCCATTAGCGACGTTGTTGCTGGTGCTGGTGACGCTGTTTGGAGCGTTGCCGGTGTACTGCTATGTCGCCGGGCGATCGTTTCATGGACAGGGCTCGATCGCGATGCTCGAAAAGCTGGTGCGTGGCTGGACCGGCAAGTTCCTGGTGCTAGGACTGCTGGGCTTCGCGATGACCGACTACGTCATCACCAAGACGCTGTCATCGGCCGACGCGGCCGAGCATCTGATCCACAACCCGATTTGGGAAAGCCATGCGCCGGAGTGGCTGCAAGGCCAAGTGTTGCTGACGATGTTCCTGCTGGTCGGCCTGGGAGCCATGTTCCTCAAAGGATTCCGCGAAGTGATCGGGATTGCGGTCGTGCTGGTCGCGTTTTATCTGACGATCAATGCGGTGGTGATTGGCTGCGGCTTGTGGACGCTCGCGACACATCCCGAAGCGATCTCCGATTGGTGGAGCAAAGTGCTGGCTGGCGGCGATGCCTGGATGCTGGCCGACGCACCGGCGCAAGGATCGGGGTTGGGGGCGGTCGCGCTGGTTTGCTTCCTGTGCTTTCCAAAGCTGGCGTTGGGGCTGAGCGGGTTCGAGACCGGTGTCATCGTGATGCCGTTGATTCGCGGCGACGCGACGGACACGTTTGAGCAACCCGACGGTCGCATTCGGAACGCTCGCAAGCTGCTGATCTCGGCGGCGGTGATCATGTCGGTGTATTTGCTCGGTTCGTCGATGGTCGTCGCGACGCTCATCCCGGCCGAGGAGTTGCAGTCGGGGGGTGCAGCGGCGAATCGCGCGTTGGCTTATCTCGCGCATGGCGAAGGCCCGATGCCGCTCGGTCCGATGTTTGGCGATGTCTTTGGCACGATCTACGACATCAGCACCGTGCTGATCCTGTGGTTCGCCGGCGCGAGTGCGATGTCGGGTCTTCTGAATCTGGTGCCGCGTTACCTGCCGCGATACGGCATGGCTCCCGAGTGGGCGACGCGGATACGTGGGCTGGTCGTGCTGTTCACGTTCGTCAATGTGCTCGTCACCGTGATCTTTCAGGCGGACGTGCAAGCTCAAGGTGGAGCCTATGCAACAGGCGTGATGGTGCTGATTTGCAGTGACTGCGTGGCCACGATCATCGACAAGTACCGCCGACGCAGCGGCTCCACTGGAAGTCGCATCGCGTGGACCAACGTCGGGATCGCACTGACGTTCTTCTACGTCACGACGATGGTAATTTGGAAGAAGCCGGAAGGGATCGTGATCGCCAGTTGCTTCATCGCGACCGTCTTCGGCTCATCGCTGATCTCGCGCTGGCTGCGCAGCACGGAACTACGATTTGTGAAATTCCAATTCGTCAACCACGAGTCGCACTTCCTGTGGGACGCACTGCGGCATCTGGAATTCCCGGTGCTGGTCCCGCATCGCAGCGGTGCCGATCGGACGCTCGCCCAGAAAGAGGAGCAAATTCGACGCGAGCATCATCTCGACCCGAATATGCCGATCGTGTTCGTCGAAGCGACTCTCGGCGATGTCAGCGAGTTCTATCAATCACCGGTCATCGAAGTCACCGAAGAGGGCGGCCGCTTCATCATCCGCGTGACCAAGTGCGCCTCGATTGCTCACACACTGGCATCGATCGCGCTGGAACTTTCGAAATCCGGCAGACCGCCAGAACTGCACTTTGGATGGTCGGACGAGAATCCGCTGGCGATGAACCTGGGCTTCGTGCTGTTCGGCGAAGGCAACATCCCATGGATGGTCCGCGAACTGATCATCAAAGTCCAACCTGACCCTGCCCGCCAACCGCGAGTGATCATCGGCTGACAGAAACGGACTGCCCGCGACGGGTGCGTGCACACCTCTAGGGTTGTGATTTCGCAGGCAGCGTGATGTCGAGATAGCTCATTGCGTACTCGCCAACCGCGTTCGCCAATGTTAGCGCAGTCTTCTCGCGAGCCATCTTCTCACGATAGTCCGCTCCAAATTCCAGTTGCATCGCGTCGATGCCGAAACCACGATGGCTGCCGTAGGTCTGCACGATGTAGCCGCCCCGAAAGTTGGCTTGTTCAGTGCCGTCGAACGGATCGGGATGCACCTTCCATCCGTGTGACTTCAATCGACCAAACAAGCTCTTCTCGCCGACATGCGCTGCTTCGCCAAAGCGTTCACGTAAGAGCGTCACCGTTTTTCCGTTCTGAGATCCGCGAAACACCGAGTCCTTCGCCACTCCTTGTCCGTGAATATCAAGCAGCAGTCCCTTGTGAAACTTCTGTTGCACCTCACGGCACGAATCGCGCAGAGCCGCATGATACGCTTCATAAACTGGCTTCGCGTCGGCATCCTCGTAGGCGATCTCCGGCGGACGATTCGGATCGAGATACTTGCGATGCGACCGGGCGATCACGAAATATGGCCTCTTGCCGAAACGATTCTCGATCGCCGTCGCGACTTGCTGAGTCAACTCTTCGGTACCAGTGTCGCGGTTGACGACAAACCCGCTGCCTCCGGTCGGCAAACCTTCGCCCTTGCGGACATCGACGTTGGGGACATCGAGCTTGCCGCCGTGCGGAGCCGACAAGATGATCGGCAACTCGCCTTTCTGAGTTTGCACGAATCGCGCAGGCTCTTCGCTGCGCGCCACCGTCGCGAGTGAATTGACCAACACCAAAAACAGCAACTGACGAACGAAGTGGAATCGCATGTTGACCTTTCAGGGCAATCAACGCTGTCTCCAAGATCGCTCGGATTAGCGCATCGCCGGCCGCCAGACCCCCGCTTCTCGAACGACAGCGCTAAGCGTTGCACTGCCTCCCGGCTTGACGCGGTAACCGAGCTTGGCCAGTTCTGACGTTTCGCTCTCTGGCCACGACTTCTCGAATTCCAGTGTGTCGTCCCCCTCAGTGTGGCAGCGAGGTGCGGCAATTGCAGTCTCAAACCGCTGCCCGCGCACGACAAACTCCGTGAGCAACTCGAACATGGCATTCGGAATTTTACGGCCGCCGCGACCGCCCGCTGCCAACACCGGATGACCTCCTCGCGTGACGATTGTCGGTACCATGTTGTGCAATGGACGCTTGTTGGGACCTGGAGCATTCGGATGTTCGGGATGTGGATCGAAGCGTGACAGCCCGTGCCCCAAGGTGAGACCTAGCCCATCCACAGTCACTCGTGCCCCGAAGCTGTTTCCGTGCGTCAGCGTCAATGCGGCGAGGTTGCCGTACTTGTCCGCCGCGCTGAGGTGAATCGTTCCGCTGTGATCGCGCCGCAGGATCGAATGGCTCAGATGCTTGCCATCTCGAACCGCAGTCGCAATGCGGGAGGCGGATTCCCGAGCGTATTCCGCGGAAAGCAATTTCGTCTGCGGCACACTCGCGGATTGGGGATCGCCCAGCAGTGTCAGCCGATCTCGCCATGCCAGCCGCAAGGCTTCAATGCGGGCCTGTGTCCGGGGCAACCCCGGAGTCAGCATGTCCCAGTTCATCGCCTGCAAAGTTGCGAGCGCCTGCAACACGGTCAATCCACCAGCTGTCAGCGGTGCGGTGTGAATCGTCTGCTCGTGCCATTGCAAGCTGAGCGGTTCCACCAGGCGTGCTTGATACGCCGCCAAATCGGACACCGTCACAAGGCCATTGTGCTTCTGGAACTCGGCGGCAATGCACTGAGCGACATCACCTCGATAGAACGCCTCGACGGAGTTTGCCTTGGCCAACGATTCGAGCATCTCCGCCAGTTCAGGGTTCCGAAATTTTTCACCCGCCGCGAGCGGTTGACCGTCGCGGAAATACAACTTGCGAGAGCCGAGATCACTCTCGAATTGCTTCGCGGCACCGCGGATCGTCGCTGCGAGGCTGGCCGGCCAAGGAAAGCCTTCGCGCGTGATGGCAATCGCCGGTTGAACTAGTTCACAAAATGAGCGTGTGCCAAAACTGTTGAGAACCAATTGCAACCCGGCCAGGATGCCGGGCACTCCTGTCGCCAGCCAGCCGAATTCGTTGACGCGCCCCGGCACCTGCCCTCTGGCATCGGGCTGGAAAGAGTCAGCACGCATCGCCGCTGGAGCAACGGTGTTTGCATCCAGAGCAACGATCCGTTTCCCTCCTTCGACCGCAAATATCCCTGCCGCGCCATATCCGCCGATCCCCGTCTGATGCGGTGCCGCGACAGCCGCCGCCAATGCCGCCGCGACAATTGCATCGACCGCGTTCCCGCCATCCCCCAGAATACGACTTCCGACTTTTTCAGCGGTCGGCTCACCGATCACACAGCCTTCCGGGGATTGCTCCCGTTGAGCAGCGATCAATCCGCGCGAGGCCCACGAAGCGGACAGGATCGCAACGGTCGAATGGTGCAACATGGTCCGACGATTGATAAATCGGCCGCGACGCATGATGCCATTCCTTTCGCGATTCGTGCATGCACCTGTGGCGAACCAAATCAGGCTGGTTCCGAGGATCAACGCAGAATAGGCTAACGTTCCCGCGTCGGATGTACGACCACCTCGGACTCGCTCAAGCGACACTCTCGGCTGGCTTCCGTCCTCCCGTCGATCCGCTACGATCTGCCTCGCGAGACGCTCGCGAATTGAGTGCTTGTTACCCCCGCCTTCCCGCCTTTTGCCGCACGAGGATGCCATGCCAAGCTGGATGATCCGTGGACTTGTAATCGCGATCGCGTTGATCCCGACAGGGTTGCTTTTGTCTGTTTGCACTGCGGCCGACACCGACTCGCTGGTGAAAATGATCAAAGCGATCGGACGCGAAGGCCAAGGCAATCGCGAGGCCAATCAAGCGGTCAGCGAACTGTCGCAGCAAGATGCCGCCACGCTGCCTGCAGTACTGCTCGGCTTTCGCGATGCGAATCCGCTCGCTGCGAATTACCTGCGCGGCGCGGTCGAAGCCATCGCCGACCGGGCACTCAAGGCGGGCAAACCGTTGCCGACCGAATCGCTCGAAAAACTGATCCGCAACATTGAGCAAGACCCGCGAGGACGCCGGCTGGCGTTTGAACTGCTGACACGAGTCGACCGGTCCGCAGCGGATCGGATCATTCCAGACATGCTGCTTGACCCCAGCCCGGAGTTCCGCCGCGACGCCGTCGCGCGGTTGATCGTTGCCGGCGAGAAGTCGCTCATGGACAAAGACACAGACGCCGCCAAGGCCACGCTTAAAAAGGCTCTGTCGGGCGCGACCGACGACGATCAGGTGAAGACGATCGCGAAGCAACTCAAAGAGATGAAGGAGGAGGTCGATCTCCAGAAGCACTTCGGATTTCTGACCGGTTGGCAGTTCATTGGCCCATTCGACAACGTTGGACTCAAGGGATTCGATACCGTTTACCCACCGGAGGAAAAACTGGACTTCGCTGCCAAGTACGCAGGCCAGAAAGGAGAGGTCAAGTGGGACAAGACGGCCACCGATCACGAATACGGCATCGTCAACGTGGCCAAACAAATTGCTCCGTACAAGGGAGCGGCGATGTACCTGACCACCGAGTTTCACAGTCCAACCGCCCGTAGCGTCGAGTTTCGGCTCGGGACACCAAACGCCTGGAAACTTTGGGTCAATGGCAAACAACTTTTCGGACGCGATGAATACCACCGCGGCATGGCCATCGACCAATACCGTGTCCGTGGTGAAGTCAAAGCCGGCGCCAACACGATCCTGCTGAAGCTCTGCCAGAATGAACAGACCGAGGAGTGGGCTCAACGCTACGAGTTTCAAATCCGTGTCGCAGATCTCTCTGGCCTCGGTCTGGCTTCGCAACCGGCTCAGGCAACGTCACAGAAGTAGCTCACATTCAATTTCCATTCTCGCGAGGATCGCGCCATGTTTCGCTTGCTGATTTCCACCGTCGCCGTCGGCCTTTTGTTGAACGGCACCTGTCACGGTTTCGGTGACTGGCGACAGTTTCGGGGCAACTTTTCAACGGCGGTGGAAGCGAACTCCAAGTTGCCCACCGAGTGGGTCGACGGCGAGACTTCGCAAAATATCCCCTGGAAAGTCGCGTTGCCAGGACGCGGCTTGGGCAGCCCAATCGTCGTCAGTGAACGAGTCTTCGTAACGTGCAGCAGCGGCTTTCATCAGGATCGACTGCATGTGCTTTGCTTCGACGCAAAGAAGGGGCAGAAGTTGTGGGAGCGTCAGTTCTGGGCAACTGGCCGCACAATGACGCACCCGAAAACGTGCGGCGCCGCTTCGTCGCCATGCAGCGATGGACAACGCATCTTCGCTCTGTTTTCCAGCAACGACGTTGCCTGCCTCGACCTCGAAGGGAACTTGCAGTGGTATCGCGGCATCTCGCATGACTTTCCCAATTGCAGCAACAGCCTGGGGATGGCGTCCTCCCCGATCGTGATCGGCGACACGTTGATCGCACAGACGGAAAACGATGCCGACTCCTTTGCGTCGGGCCTGGATGTTTACACCGGCGAAACACGCTGGAAACGCGCTCGGCCAAGGCGTGCGAATTGGACATCTCCGTCGCCGCTGGCAGATGCCTCTGGCGAAGTTCTCGCGCTGCTTCAGGCATCGGCGGGAGTCGAAGCGGTTCGGCCGCAGTCCGGTGAAGTTGTTTGGACCTACAAATCCGGTGCCTCCACGATTCCATCACTGACCGTGGCCGATGGTGTGGCCTACGTCCCATCGAATGGCCTGACCGCTCTGCAACCCGAATCGGGCAAGTCGGAGCCGAAGCAGATTTGGAATGTCGCCAAACTTGGACCGGCAACCCCCAGTCCGCTGGTGCTCAACAAGAAGGTCTACGTGACGGGCGGCGCAGGAGTGCTGACGTGTGCAAACCTCGAAGACGGACAAACGGAATGGCAACTGCGGCTCACCGGACCGTTTACTGCGTCACCGGTTGCGGCCAAGGACCGGCTGTATTTCGTCAACGAAGCGGGGGTCTGCCAAGTCGTCCAGCTTGGCGGCGAGAAGGGCGAACTGGTGGGCACGAGTGAGCTGAAACTCGGCAAGGTTGAACCGGCCGACTTGATCCAAGGAACTCCTGCCATCAGCGACAACGCGCTATACATTCGCAGCGACGCCTTCCTTTGGAAGATCGCCGAGACGAAGTGAGGTCGCCGATGCGTCCGTGGATCAGCGTGCTGTTGGTCGCGTTCGGCGGTGCTCTCGGTGCTGTGGCCCGACATGCGGCCAACGAATTCTGCCATCGCTGGATCGAAGGCAAACTCGGCCGCTTCTGGCCGCTGAGCACCCTGCTGGTCAACGTCGTCGGCTGTTTCGCGATTGGTTTTCTAATGGCGATGTTTCGGCGAGGCGAGCTCAGTGAGGGATGGCGATTGCTGTTCGTCACCGGTGGTCTCGGAGCACTGACGACCTTCTCTTCATTTAGCTTTGAAACGCTGATGCTCGCTCGCGACGATACGTTCGCGCTGGCGACGCTCAACACGGCGGCGAATGTCCTGCTTTGCCTGTTGGCCGTGTGGCTTGGCTGGTGGCTGGGTGGCGGAAAGTAAACTCGATGACGAGCGGGGGCTTCAGTTCAGAGCGTGCCGGAACTGCGACGCTGTGCGAGTGGAGCACAAACGAGCGCTGAACGGCCCCCGATCGTCACCGGAAAATTCACCTCATACTTGGCACCGCTCGGCGATGCCGGAGGTCATCCGGCCGCCAAATGCGCAGCGATGGACTTGGAATCGCCGGTTCCTCATTCATTCGCCGTAAACCATCTTCCGCCGCGCGACGATAGCAGTCGAACAACTCCGGATCATGCAAACTCCCATCGCAAAACGCTTCGATGCTTCCACCGAGTGACATCACCGTCTGACCGATTCGAATGAGTTCTTTTGCCGACTTTGAGAGGCAGTGCACACCCAACAATTGCCGCGACGAACGGTGAAACAGCAGCTTCAACGTTCCCTCCGCTGATCCATCGCGATCTCCACGCAATCCGTCATCGACCTGACTGACACCAACTTCATAGGCGACCAAATCGTTTTGAAGTTGCTCCTCGGTCGCACCGACCATCGCGAGTTCGGGAATTGTCGAAAGTCCGAAGGACGTCACCGTCCCAGCACACTCCGGTTGACCAAATGCGTGCTGTGCGAATCGGTGGGCTTGTTCCAGCGACTCGTTCGCCAGGGTCGGAAAACCCACCACCTCTCCGATTCCGTAAATGTGTTCGACCCAGGTTTGCCCGAACTCATTGCACCACAAACGGCCATGTTCGTCGACCATCAGTTTCGCGGCTTTGAGATTCATTGCGTCGGTTCGACCTCGCCGGCTTGAGGCGTACAAGACGCACTCGGCAATTAAATTCTTGCCCCCCGCCAAACGCACGACCGCGCGATTGTCGTTTGCCTTTTCGATGGCACTGATCGAGCGACCGAGCCGGAACAGCACGCCATCACTTTCGGCCCGCCCTCGCAGCAAATCAGCCATTTGTCGGTCACAGAACTCCAGCAGCCGGGACGCTGAATCCACAATCGCCACGCGTGTGCCGAGCGCGGCGCTCTTCATGGCCTGTTCCAACGCGAACGGGTCGGCGCCAACCACGATCATCGATTTCGGGAGACAGTCGCGCCGCGCGAATTCGTCGCTGTCGAAGATAGTCTCACCATCGAACGGCACCCAGCTTGGACGAAGTGGACGACTGCCGACCGCGATCAGAAACTTGTCGCTCTGCAGCCGCCGTGAACCATTCAACAAATCGACAACCTCCACTTCATGCGGAGCCGTAAAACGCGCCTGCCCAGAAACGACATCCACACCTCGTTCGAGCAGACCTGTGCGAAGAGCTGAAGAGGACTTTGACTCGGTTGCCTTTGTCCGTTTCCGCAAATTTCTGAGCGTTCGTTGACGGTGGCGAAATGATCGTTCCGTAGAATCGACTCGATGCTGGTCGCCCGCCGGAAGAGGGGGCACCTCGCGAAGGACGTTCCCTGGCTCATCCAACTCGTCGTGCGAAATCACTGCGACGCGCTTGCGCAGCTGCGCAACCAGCAGCGCTGCCTCACAGCCTTTGGGATCGTTCCCCAGCACGATCAAATCGTATCGCATCATGTCTCCAGTCTGATTCCTTTCATCGTTCGACTTGGATGGTCAGCTAAACCTGAACACTTATTGATTCTGGGGAACCTGCCAAATGTATTTGGCCTGCGATGACATTGACGGCATTTAACGGTCGTTACATCTTTCCTGATCGCTTCAGATTTACCACATTTCACTGAGAATGCTTGCCGAATAGTAAAGTTTGACAAAATGCGATAGCGGACGAAGACTGAGTCGGATGTAATGACTGGCGAAGAATTTCCGCATTCATCGATATTCGAAGTCGTCACTCGGCCCCTCTTTGAAACGGCTACTGCATCAAGAAATGGGGATGAGTCGCGAAGGACTCGCAGATCACACAAGCGTTCGGAGACCTCCACATGGCCAAAAACACTTTTCTGCAGGACGACAACAATCCCACCAGCACAGCCGGTCGCACAACCGGGCTGATCGTTGCCGGGGGATTCGGTGTGATGCTGGCCGCGTGGATGACGTACACAATGTTTCGGATCGACGTCGGGTCTGATGAGTTCGCGGTGCTGACTCGCAAGACGGGATTGGATCTAAAAAACGCTGACGAAGTCGCACCCGATGCCGACCACAAAGGAATTCAACGCGATGTGCTTACAACGGGCCGCTACTTCTACAACCCCTACGAATGGAGTTGGGACGTCAAGCGGCAGATCGACATTAAGCCCGGAAAGATCGGAGTGTTGATCAGCTTGACCGGTGACGATCTGCCGTATGGAGAGTTCCTTGCCACGATCAGCAAAGATGGCAAGCCGACGACCAAGGGAATCGTGCCCGACATCCTGAATCCGGGGCGGTACCCGATCAATCCGTATCTGTTCAAAATCGAAGAAGACCATGAACCCGTGACGATTCCAGCCGGCTTTAAAGGAATCGTCACGAATCTCGCGGGCCCGTTCTCCAAGAAGCCGAACGAACTGCTTGTCGAAAAAGGTGAGCGGGGCGTGCAACGCGAAATGCTTGAGCCTGGAACCTATCCGGTCAATCCGTATGTCACGCGGATCAGCAAAGTCGATTGCCGCAGCCAGCGATTCAACCTTGCCGAGAAAAAGATGATGGGCTTCCCATCGAAGGATGGCTTCTGGGTTTCGCTTGACGGCCGCATCGAGTTTCGAATCCATCCGGAAAAAGCCGCCGAAGTCTTCGTGACCTACAACGAAGACGACAACGGCGATGAGATCGCCGAAGAAATTATCCGGAAGGTGATCCTGCCGAATGCTCGCAGCACCTGCCGCATGGAAGGCTCCAACAATCTTGGCCGCGAATTCATCGAGGGTGATACCCGCATGGTCTTCGAGAAAAAATTCGAGGCAGCCATGCGGAAGTCGTGCGATTCGCTGGGGGTCGAGATCGTTCAAGTGGTCATCACCAGCATCACTCCGCCGGCACAAATCGCGGCACCCATCAAGCTCCGCGAAACCTCGCGGCTGGACGAGAAGAAGTTCAAACAACAGATTCAGCAGCAAGAGCAAGAGAAAAAACTCGCCGAGCAGAATGAGTTGGTGCGTCAGAGGAAGGCCTTAGCTGGTGTCGAGAAGGAAATCGTCCGCGTCACAACCGAAGCCGAACAAGCTCAGCAAGTCGCCCTCACCAAGGCCGAGCAGGAATTAGCAGTCGCGAAGCTGAAGCTCGAAGCCGCCAAGGACGAAGCCGCGGCGATCGTCGCCACTGGCGAAGGTGCCGCCGAAGTCATCAAGCAGCAAAACGCAGCGGAAGCCGCCGGCTGGAAAGCATCGGTCAAAGCCTTCAGCGGCAACGGTGCGCAGTACGCCCAGTTCGTGCTGTATCAGAAACTCTCGACGGCGTACCGCAAGATTATGGTCAACACAGCCGACAGCCCAATCATGAAGATCTTCGATTCGTTCAATCAACCGGCGAAGGATTCCGTGGGAAGTCCAGGGTCAGAGGCCAGATCTCAAAATGAATGATTTGGTCCTCAGTGAAGTGTCGTTTGACTTGGCAACTTTCTGACCTGTGATTCCTGACTTCTGATCTTTGGAGCAACTCATGTCTGCACTCTCTCGTGGTCAACGCATCCTGATTTCGCTTGGCATCTGTGCAGTGCTGTTCGTTGCGGTCGGCTGGCAACTGTTTCAATGGACGATTTGCTACTGGTACGTTGATGAAGGCAACTCGTTGTTGCTGACATACAAAGGTCCGCCGCTGCCGATTCCGGGGATGGACTTGCCGGCGGCTCCGGAGGGACAACTTGCCGAAGTCGATGAAAGCGGAAGGCCGAAACAAAAAGGAATCTTGGCTGAGATGGTTGGGCCTGGGCGGCACTTCTACAACCCGTTTTTCTGGGAATGTCAGAAGGTTCCAGACGTGGTGATCGAAACTAAGACCGTCGCGATCGTCACCAGCCGCTTCGGAAAAGATCTGCCTAAGGGACAATTCCTGGTTGATGGTGAAATTGGGAAAACCGAATTCCGGGGTACGCTGCGAAAAGTGCTGGGCCCTGGCCGCTACCGGATCAACCCGAAGGCCTTCGACGTCAGCATCGTGACGGGCGAAGAGGTCGAGCGATCCAACGGAATGGAGAAGAGATCGGGATGGGTCGAGATCGCGCCGGGCTACGTCGGAGTGGTGACGAACCTCACCGATAATCCGATCACGAAGGTCAAGCCGGGCATCCAGTCGAACGTCTTGCAGCCGGGCAACTATCCGACCAACAAGCGCGAGCAACAGATTGACGTCGTCAGCATCGGCTACCTCGAGAAGAGCGTCGAAGCCACGATGGTTCTGACATCCGACGGACATTTCAAAACCGACTCCAGCGGGGAGCCGATGGTCGCCGAAGACGACAGCGGCATTGAATTTCCCTCTGACGACGGCTTCACAATTCGCATGGACTTTACGGCAATCTGGGGGCTGATGCCCGATCAAGCTCCGGAGGCGATTCGCAATTTCGGCAACATCTCGGCGGTTGAAAACAAAGCGGTCATGCCGGCGATCGAGAACATCTGCCGCATGAAAGGCTCGAAGCTCAAAGCCGCCGAACTGCTCGACGGCGAGACACGGCAGGGGTTGCAATCCGAAGTCTCACAATCCTTTGCGGAGATCCTCAAGACCAAGGGCATCAGCGTTCAGAACGGACTCGTGCGCAACATTTACATTCCGCAAGATGTTCGTCAGCCGATCCAGCAGGGCTATATCGCCGACGAACTGAAGATCACTCGTGAGCAAGAGCAGATAACCGCGATGACCGAAGGAGCACTTCGCGAAGCCGAGGAAAAAGTGAAGGTGCAAACTGAAACAATCAACGTTGAAACACAGAAGATGGTGGCTGGCAAAATCGCCGAGGGGCAAAAAACTGCTGCCGAGACGAAGGCCAAGACAACTAAGCTGGTTGCCACAATCGCCCGTGACACCGCCGAGATCGAAAAAGAAGCCACCATCACTCTGGGGGCCGCCAAGGCCAATGCTCTCACACTGGAAGAGGAAGCCAAGGCCGAAAAGTTCAAATTCGCTGTCGAAGCGTTCGGCTCCGGCCAAGCCTACAACCAATGGGCGTTCGCTAAGGGACTGCCTGACAACATCGAGTTGAATCTTATTTATTCGGGACAGGGAACCTTTTGGACCGACCTGAAAGGGTTCAGCGAAACGATGCTCGGTAAGCAAGTCAAAGAGCAATCGCCATCATCACCGACTACGCCGAGCAAGAAGTAAGAGGGGAATGAGCGGCTAGTCCGACGCAGGCTGACCCTAGCAGCCGCAGCCACGATTCGATCAGATGTGACGGCTCGCGAGATGTCTCACGAGCCGTCTTTTTGTTGAATCTTGGGAGTGTGCATCATGCCTCGAATCTGCCTCTGGTTGCTCGTTGGATTCTTGTTCGGCTGCGTGTCGCCGATCATCGCGCAAGACAACGTCGACCTGTATGGCGTTCGCGAAGAGCACACGATGATCCCCATGCGTGATGGGACGAAGCTCTCGGCGTATCTCTACTTCCCGCAAGGTGACGGCCCGTGGCCGGTGCTGTACGAACAACGCTATGCCGACTTAAAGGGGGCGGGGACGCGGCAGGGGAACGCTCGACTCGCGAAGGCGGGCTACGTTGTCTGTGCTGAAAACTTTCGCGGAGCCGGGAAATCCGAAGGGACGTGGGTCGGCTATCGAGCGCTCGGCTGGGGCGAGTTGCAAGACGGCTACGACACGGTCGAATGGCTCGCCAAACAAAAATGGTCAACGGGGAAAATCGGGACGTTCGGCAGTTCGCAGGCGGGGTTCGCTCAGAATTTCCTTGCGGTGACTCGGCCGCCGCATCTCGTCGCGCAGTACATGATCGACACCGGATTAAGCTTGTACCAAGAAGGCTATCGCATCGGCGGGACGACTCGGCCAGAGCGTTTCAAAGGGATGGATGCCGTCTGCCGCGAGCCGGCTCACAACCGCGCCTTACTCGCCGAGTGGTTCAAGCACCCGACGTTCGACGACTATTGGAAGCAAGAGGATTGCTCGCGACACTTCGACAAGATGGACGTGCCGTGCTTCACGATCGGCAGCTGGTTCGACTTCATGAACATCGGCTCAATCGAAAGCTATCGCGGCCGTCAGCACCGAGCCGGGCCGAACTCACGCGGCAAACAGCAACTGCTGATCGGCCCGTGGTTGCACGGCGGCTATCTCGGCAAGAACACCAACAAAGTCAGCGAGTTGACCTTTCCAGAGAACGCCAAGTTCGATGCCGAGTCACACCTGATCCGCTGGTTCGACTTCTGGCTGAAGAGGAAAGACAACCTCGTCGATCGCGACTCCACGATCCGCTACTACGTCATGGGGCCGGTCGGCGAAGAGCATTCACCCGGCAACGTTTGGCGAGAGACGAACGACTGGCCGATCTCCGCAACACCGACCTCCTATTTTCTGCGCGACGGAGGCAAGCTGACCACAGCATCACCAACCGAAACCGACACTGTGGCAACGTTCTTGGCCGATCCGCTCAAGCCGGCCAACATTCCGAACACGCGCGGATTCCCCGGTGCGGCCGACGCTCGCAAGTTTGAAGAGCAAGCTGAGGTTCGCACCTTCACCACCGATCCGCTCACTGAACCAATTGAATGGACCGGCCTGGTCAAAACGGAGTTGTTCGTCACATCGTCCGCGAAGGACTCCGACTTCATCGTCCGTGTTTGCGACGTGTACCCGGATGGCCGCTCGATCCTGTTGATCGATTACATTCGCCGCGGCCGGTACCGAGACGGCTTCGAGCAGGAAGTCTTCTTCACTCCCGGCAAGGTCGAAAAAGTCGCCTTCGAAGTCGGTTGGATCAGCCAGATCTTCGCGAAGGGACATCGCATCCGAGTCACCGTCGCCAGCACCGGTGCTCCGTTCTTCGAACCAAACCCGAACACCGGCGAACCGCTCAGCCTGGAGTTTCCCTCGAACGCCGTCACGGCCAAGAACACCGTGCAGATTAACCAACAACATGCCTCGCGAGTCATCGCTCCACTGCGTCCGTAGATCGGTCCGTTTCACCGCACTCTTGTCCTACCGAGAATGAATACCGTTCGTCTATTCGGGCTGGCGCGATTACACGGAGAACACACAAATCGCCGAAGTTGGCGATGGATCGTATCATGTCAGCGATCACCGCTCAGGATTGTCGGCATCGCCTCACCGCATCGAAATCCACAATCCGAGACGCGATGAATGCCGAGAGCCAAGAGATCGAGAGTCGCTGACGAGGAATCCTGCTCGTGTTTATCTCCTATCGCTGCCTGATTGCAGTCGCCCTGACCGCTGCGGCCACGACTGGCCTGTCCGCGGAAGAGGTGGCGACGCATCGAATCGTTGGAGTTGCTGGTTGCACCGCGGCAAGCTGTCATGGCGGCAAGTCTCTGATCGGTGGCGAGGCGGCCGCCTGGCTGACTCGCGATGTTGCGCACCGCCGAGCTTACGACGTGCTCTTCAACGAGACATCGGTGCGGATGGCTCAACAACTCGGACTCAACGCCGCGCACACCGACACTCGTTGCCTGGCGTGTCATTCGACCACTGCCTCATTGCACGGCGTCCAACATGGCGAACGATTCGCGGTCGAATACGGCGTCGGCTGCGAAAGCTGTCATGGAGCGGCCGGCACCTGGATCTCGCGACACACCCAACGCTCCTGGCGATCGTTGTCACCGGATTCCAAGTCCGCTCTCGGCTTCCGTGATCTTCGTTCGCTGACCGTTCGCGCGGAGTCCTGCGTCGCGTGTCACGTCGGATCGCCGCGAGCCACCGTCGATCACGACCTCATCGCCGCCGGACATCCTCGGCTCACCTTCGAAATGTCGGCCTACCACGAGTTGCTGCCCAAGCATTGGGACGCTGCGGCCGAGCGCCAGCGTGATCCGGTCCAAGAACTTCGGCTCTGGATGATCGGCCACGGAGTCTCGGCGAAGGCGATGTCGGACATTGCCTTGGCTCGTGCCGAGTCCGCAATGGCGAGCGGGGCCAAACAGGTCACTCCCGATCTCGCGGAGTTCGATTGCCACGCCTGCCATCACGACCTCGTCGAACCGACCCGTGGACGACCGACGCTGTCCAACCCGCTCGGTTCGCCACGCTGGGGCTCGTGGACGCTGGCTCCGGCACGCATCGCCGTTCGTCAGTCACAGGCGACTTTTGGCCAAGCAGGAACGACCACCGACACGTCACTGACGAAGCTGCTTAACCTCGTCAATCAATCGCGGCTCGGAACGACTCCTGCGGAGGCGCTGCGACCGGCCGCGCAGCAATCGAGTCACGATCTGGCCGCTTGGTCACGCTCACTGGAATTCATGAGTGCCGATCCCGGTCAATCGACTCAACTGCTCCATCGCCTGCTCGCCATCGAATCCGATGCTGAGTGGCTTCCGACTTGGGACGGCCAGACTCAGCGGTATCTTGCGATCACCGCGGCGGCGCAATCCGCTCGTCGCGCGACAGGCCGCGAGCCGTTCTCGCGGGCCGGCCGCGAGGAAACGCTCGCCAAACTGCTACGGCAGTTCAGTTATCCTCCGCACTACAGCACACCGCTCAATTTTCGCCTGTCGGACGTCGAGCCTTTGCTGCGCGACCTGCAGAACTCCGTGGAACAGTGATCTGAGTTCCGCCCCCTCTTCACATCCCGGGGACTGCGAACTGCCAGTCCTTCGTATCCCGTTCGTACAGCGGAATTGCTCGCCGTGCCCGCGCTAGCCACGCTTCCACGATTTGAGGCAGTTCCCTGCCCCGAACCAATTCTGACATCGTGTGCTCCTCAACAAACGTGCGGCCTAATTGGCTTTTTAGGCTGCACGCGTCCCCGACTTTTTTATCACGCACGCGGCCAATGCCGGCCAGTCCGATACCGTCGCACTGACCCGCGACCCTTGTATATTCGCAACGAAATAGGCACTTTGTCGCCCGTTTCCAAGTGCTGCCGTAACGACGAAACCTGTGTTAGGCCGCGCGCGGCTCACTTAACTGTTAGCTAAAGTATGGACAGCTGGTCGCGTTGGCTATTTCAAGAGCATCCAGAGCATAGGCTCAGGCAATGGGCAGGCCGTCTTAAGCTCTTTCGTTTCGTCAGGGCTTACGGCGGACACGCTAATGATGGTGACGAGCTTGTTGCCAGCTATCGCTTCGGCTCCATTGATGAGCTCCAATCACAGTTCGCCGCACTTGGAATCCTGCTCAACACGTATCAGCTTGCTCCGCCCCAGCCAGAGGTTGGCAAGTCCTACAGCAGCGCAGAGTTCGAGTCTTTCCCTTCGCTCATCTTTGGGACCCTAGTCGAGCAACCAAAATGGCAACGCATCAATGGCGAGAAGGCCTACATTTGGTGTCACGGAGGGATCGTGAAGTTCTCGATTTCAGAAGGCTATGAGGTAAACGATGGCTGCGTTCTGGCCGCCGAACGGGTGGAGCAGGCTCTTTCTGCCTTGGCTCTCGAGCGTGTTGATCCGCCGGTCGATAGGCCGCATTGCGTATGCCCAAAGTTCTATCCACAGTACTTCAGCTAACTACTCGCTCAAGCGGACAGATCAATCGCTTCGCGATTGATACTGCCGCTTAGCTCAAACGTTCGGCGGCCGGTGTCGATGTCGTGGCGACTACCCAATCACAACAAGGTGTTATCATGAAAAAGCTTTTCGCCAGCCTCGTCTGTTGCAGCCTGTGTGTCGTCATGGCAATGGCCGATGACGCGGCCAAGGGCAAAAAGGTCGAGTTCGACATCCACGCCAAGCACTTCCAGAAGAACAACGCCGGTCTCAAGGGCGCGTCGTCGTACCTCGTCTTCACCGACTACGCATCCTTCGACAAGGTCTTCGGCGTCGCCGTTACCATGGACAAGCTCAAGCC